>JBPCJL010000173.1:0-3178 GCA_051005355.1 Ilumatobacteraceae bacterium | reverse complement strand
ATCCACGACACCGGTGGAGGTCGCGTCCACCCGTAACTGCATCGTGGTCCCACGCGGCCGGGCCGCGTTTGGTCATCCACCCATACGAGTGTGTTACGCCAAGAACTCGTCCTCGGCTTCGACGTCTTCGGGCAGATCCGTGATCTTGACGTGCTTCGTGTTTACCGGGGCGAACCCCCACGTCAACCACCTCGGCCCGGCGTCCAAGGAACGCCGCTCGGTCGGATTCGTACAGAGCAGAAGCTCCAGGTGGTGCTGCGCCCGTCGCGTCGTGACTCGGCCTCGCCCGGGCATCTTCCTCAGCTCACGATGCCGGATGGTACGTGCAGATCTGCACGCCCGTAACCGCCGTGACGCACTTGACGAGCTGCATCGGCCGGGCGGTGCCGTCCTCGGGGAAGATCCGCTTGCCGCCACCGAGCAGGATCGGCTCGATCATCAAGTTGAGCTCGTCGACTCGCTCGCCGAGGCGATCGACCGATCCAACGATGCTGCGCGCGGCTGCGCCGCGGCGTTCGCGCTGCTCAACGGGGACCTCGGCGCCGTGTCGAGCACCCATTCGTGCGCTCAACAGAAACCCTGGTGTTGCCGGTGCGCGAAGTGCATCTAGGTGTGGATGAACTACGTCGCCTGGCTTCCAGCCGAGACCGTGGCGGCATGTTTCGACGTCAACCTGTTCGACATCCCGGAGAATCGCACGATGCTCCGCAAGATGCTCGGCCTCACGAGCTACAAACCGACCGACTGCATCGGCACCGTGAGCGAGGCCCGCTTGGCGTTCGCGATGTGCAGAGCCAAAGGAGTCGGCGGCGTGATCGCTGACGACATTGGCAGTTCCGACCTCCTCGAAGAGGCAGCGGCGACCCTCGACCGCTATGCCAGAGTGAGTCCCGGACCGGCATACCCACCGCGGCTCGTTGCGCCGATGAACGCACTGTTCCAGCAGCAAGTCGAGCGGACGACATCGCTCGCCCTGCGCGTCCTGGGTGAATGATGACGCCGGTCCTACTCGGCTCGACGACCCAGACATGCCGTCGGGAAGCGCCGAGTTCTGGAGTCCACGGATCGATCGCTTGCACGGAGTGTGTGCTCCGTCGTTCAGCCCCGTCGACCGCAACGCATCCCGCAGCCGCACATCGATGCAAGACTTCGTCGGTGCTACCGCGAACAGATGGAATGTGGTGGGGAACGGCCATCGAAGCGCCGAATCCAGGAGCCTTGGCGGCCTTCTACTCCCAGCTGCTCGGCTGGTCCATCGTTCACGAGGAACCTGGCACGGTTGTTGTCGTCGCGGCCGAAGGCCCAATCTACGTCGTCTTCCAGGAAGCAACGGACTACCAGCGCCCGGTCTGGCCGCCCGAGGGGGGCAAACAGCGCCCGATGATGCACTTCGACTTCCAGGTCGCCGACCTCGACGCCGCCGTCGCGGAAGCGGTTGCCCTCGGAGCAACCGTCGCCGATTACCAGGCGCAGGAGAACGTTCTCGTTCTCCTTGACCCCGCCGGCCACCCATTCTGCCTCTGCCTCGACGAGGAGTAGCCGAACCACGTATCAGATGAGGGCGAGATCGAGCCCGAAAGAGGTCCTGCAGAGCCCGAATACCCACCTATTGACCACCGCGTAACGCTGACCACAGGCGCCGCAGTGGTTGACGCCGGCCTAGTTCGGGCGACCGTGCGTCAGCCCAGGGTCCAGGTGAGGGCAGGTGAATCGACGCGGGCGCAGCGGGGTCCGCCGCGGTCGTCGGTGAGGGGTCGGCGACCTCAGCGACGGAGCAGCCGTGACGGCCGACGGCACCGTCGCCCAACGCGCCGCCAGCGCTTGGATGCCAGGTCCGGGCGGCGCGAAGAGTGTCACCGCCGATTCGCAGCGGTTGGGTCGCTATCGCTGGGCGCGCGGCGGTGCGTCAGCGCGGTGTCTTGGCCTCTTGGATCGCCCGCCACACTCGCTGCGACGTGCACGGCATGTCGACGTGCTTGACGCCTAGGTGGGAGACGGCGTCGACCACGGCGTTCTGGATGGCGGGGGTCGACCCGATCGTGCCGGACTCGCCGATTCCCTTGGCGCCGAGCGGGTTGCGCGGGCTGTCGGTCTGGGTGTTGCTGACCTCGAAGCTGGGCAGCTCGGCGGCCGACGGGATTGCGTAGTCGGCGAGGTTCGACGTGACCGGGTTGCCGTCCTCGTCGTAGGCGATCTCTTCGAACAACGCCTGCGCCGCCCCCTGGGCGATGCCGCCGTGTTGCTGTCCGGCGACGCGCAGCGGGTTCAGGATGCGCCCGCAGTCGTCGACGGCGATGTGGCGCACCAGCGTGACCGCGCCGGTCTCGATGTCAACTTCGACCACCGCGACGTGAGTACCGAACGGGTATGTCGAGTCGCTGCCGTCGAAGTCGAGCTCATGGCGCAGCGGTCCCGGATCCATCCCGTCAGGCAGCTTTGCCGGGTCGGCCGATGCCACGGCCAGCTCGGCCCACGACACACCTCGCGACGGCACGCCGGACACCTCGAGCTGTCCGTCACCGACGACGATGTCGCCGCTGGCGGCCTCGAGGAGGTTGGCGGCGATCTCCTTGGCCTTGGCGAGCACTACGGTGGACGCTACGTGCACGGCGCTGCCCGCCGTCTGCAGAGATCGCGAGCCCATCGTGCCGGACCCGCGCGGCACGCTGGCCGTGTCAGAGTCGACCAGATTGATGCGGTCCATCGGGATGCCGAGGACGTCGCTGGCCAGCATGGCGAACGCCGTCAGATGGCCCTGGCCGTGGACGCTGGTGCCCACGAACATGCTCGCCGAGCCGTCATCGTGCACCTCCACTGCCCCGTATTCGACGTGCAATCCGATCGGCGCCGTGACCTCGACGTACGACGACAGGCCGATACCCAGCTGCACCGTGTCGTCGCGCGCCCGCCGCGCCGCCTGATCGGCCCGCAGCGCGTCGTAGCCCGACGCCGCCAGCGCCGCGTCGAGTGCCTTGGCGTACTCACCGGAGTCGTAATTGGCGCCAGTGAGCGTGGTCAGCGGGAACGCGCCCGGCTGCAGGTAGTTGCGGCGGCGCAGCTCGGCCGGGTCGATGCCGAGGTCATCGGCGGCCACGTCCACCACCCGCTCGATAAGTTGCATCGCCTCCGGCTGCCCGGCGCCACGATAGGCGCCCGTCGTCGTAGTGTTGGTCACCGC
>JBPCJL010000172.1:0-4368 GCA_051005355.1 Ilumatobacteraceae bacterium | reverse complement strand
TCATCGGACTGGTGGCGGCCTACGACCGCGGTCGGCTCGACAACGTGCTGATGCGCACGATGGACGTGGTCTTCGCCTTCCCCAACCTGCTGCTGGCCCTCGTCGCCGTCACCACGCTCGGCCGCCGGTCGTGGGTCATCGTGCTGATCGTCGCCTTCACCGCCGTCCCCCGCGTCGCCCGCATCACCCGCGGCGCCGCCCTCGGAGTCGTGGAGCGCGACTTCGTGGGCGCCGCCGAGGCGCTCGGCGAGTCGCGCACCCACGTGCTCGCCGCCGAGGTGTTGCCCAACGTCGCCGGACCGCTGCTCGTCGAGGCCAACCTGCGCCTGACTTACTCAATCGCCCTGATCGGCGCCCTCGGCTTCCTCGGCTTCGGTGTCGGCCTCAACCAGCCCGACTGGGCGCAGATGATCAACGAGAACCGCGCCGCGCTGAGCACGGCGCCGTGGGGCACGTTGCTGCCGATGTTCGCCATCGGTCTCCTGACGGTCGGCGTCGGCCTCATCGCCGACGGCCTCGGCCGCGCTGTCGCGGGCATCGACCGGGGACGACCCGCATGAGTGCGTTGGCGATCGAGGACCTGCGCATCGACGTGACCCGCAGTGGCGAGGACATCGTCGACGAGGTCTCACTGACCATCGGCGCCGGCGAGGTGCTCGGGCTGGTCGGCGAGTCGGGGTCCGGCAAGACCACCGTCGGCTTGGCCGTCCTCGGCCACTCCCGCAAGGGGGCGACGATCTCGGCCGGGAAGGTCGTGATCGGCGAGATCCCGATGCTGGGACTCAGCACGACGCAACTGCGCCACGCCAGGGGCGAGATGGTCAGCTACGTCCCGCAGGATCCGGGGACGGCGCTCAACCCGGCGCTGCGCATCGGCAAGCAGCTGCTGGAGGTGCTCGAGGCCCATGACTTCGGCAGCTCCGACGCCGCCCGCCGCCAGCGCGTCGGCGAGGTGATGACCGAGGTGTTGCTGCCATCGACGCCGCAGTTCCTCTCTCGGTACCCGCACCAGCTCTCCGGTGGTCAGCAGCAGCGCGTCGGGCTGGCCATGGCGTTCGCCTGCCGGCCGTCGGTCATCGTGCTCGACGAGCCGACGACCGGGCTCGACGTCAGCACCCAGGCCCACGTGCTCGACACCGTGCGCGACCTCTGCCGCACCCACGGCGTCGCCGCGCTCTACGTCACCCACGACCTCGCCGTCGTGGCCACGCTGGCCGACCGCGTTGCCGTCATGTACGCCGGCCGGGTGGTCGAGCAGGGACCGGCGACCACGCTGTTCGACCACCCGGCGCACCCCTACACCCGCCACCTCATCGCCGCCGTTCCCGACATGACGGGTGACCGGACGATCGTCGGGCTGCCGGGCCGGGCGCCGTCGCCGGGTCAGCGCCCTGGCGGCTGCTCGTTCGCCCCACGCTGCGAGGCGGCGACCGAGGAGTGCCGGGCCGTGTTCCCCCGGATCGACACCGTGAGCCCCGGTCACATCGTGCGCTGCTACCACCCGATGGCCGACGTCATCCCGAGCGACCGTGAGCGGATGGCGGTGGGTACCCACGTGACGCGCGAGGACGTGCCGGCCGATGCGACGCTGACCTTGCGTCGCGTGTCGGCGTCGTACACCGGTCTCACCGTCGTGCACGACGTCGACCTGCACGTCGGGCGGGGCGAGTGCGTGGCGCTGGTCGGCGAATCGGGTTCGGGCAAGACCACCGTCTCCCGCTCCGTCGGGGGATTGCACCACGAGTGGACGGGTGAGATCCTGCTCGGGTCGAAGCCGCTGGCCCGCTCGGCGCGCGACCGCCCCGTCGAACAGCGGCTGCGCATCCAGTACGTGTTCCAGAACCCGTACAGCTCGCTGAACCCGCGCCGCACCGTGGGCGACTCGGTGGCCCGGCCGCTGGCCGTCGGCGGCTCGTCGTCGTCCGACACGCGTCGGCTCGTGGTCGAGATGCTCGAGCGGGTGTCGCTGAACGCTTCGTACGCCGACCGCTACCCAGACCAGCTGTCGGGCGGCGAGCGCCAGCGCGTGGCCATCGCCAGGGGGCTGGTCAGCCGGCCCGAGGTGCTGGTGTGCGACGAGGTCACGTCCGCGCTCGATGTGCTCGTGCAGGCGGCGATCGTCGAGCTGTTGGCCGAACTGCAGCGGGACCTCGGGCTGGCCATGCTGTTCGTCACGCACAACCTGCCGCTCGTGCGCTCGATCGCTGACCGGACGGCGGTGATGGCCGACGGGCGGATCGTCGAGGTCGGCCCGACCGAGACGGTATTGACCCGGCCCGAGCAGGAGTACACGAGACGACTCCTCTCCGACACGCCGCAGATCAACGACACCCATCCGGTCGAGGTCGTCGAAGAGCGCATCGACGACGACCCCGCGCTCGTCCCCCCCGCCGTCTCCGTCCCCGAGCTGGACGTGTGATGGCCGGCGCGCCGAGCAGGTTCTGACGAAGATCCGGTGTCGTTTTCGACACCGATTGCGCCACGGAACCCGTCTTCTACGCTGATCGCCGTGCGGGGGCTGACCGAGACCGGGTTCGAGGCGGTCGCTGACGTCTTCGGCGCCGCCGTCCCCGAGGATGGCCCAGGTGGGGCGTTCGCGGTGTACGTGGACGGGACGCCGGTGGTCGACCTCGTCGGCGGGCGGGTCGGTGACACCGACCGGCGCTGGGACGCCGACACGACCTGCCTGATCGCCTCGGGCACCAAGGGCATCGTGGCGACGGTCATGCTGATGCTGCTGGAGCGCGGGCAGCTAGAGCCGAACGCGCCCGTCGCCAGGTATTGGCCCGAGTTCGCCGCCGCCGGCAAGGAGGCGATCCGAGTTGCCGACGTGGTCGCACACACGGCCGGCCTGCCCGGGATCGTGGCGCCGATCGAGCTCGAGCAGGTGGCCGACCCGCCGTCGATCGAAGCCGCCCTCGCTGCGCAGGCGCCGATCGTCCCCGTCGGCCAGCCGAGCTACCACGCGCTGACCTACGGCTGGCTGTGCGACGCGCTGGTGCGGCACGTCGACGGACGCTCGGTCGGCCGGTTCGTCGCCGACGAGATCGCCGGCCCGCTGGGACTGGACCTGTCGATCGGCACGCCACCGGAGCGCATCGCCCGGATCGCACCGTGGCGGCCGACGCCGGACTACCAGCTGTCGGCGTTCCTCGGTGACGAGCCGCCCGACCCTCGGCTGGACTACGTGTACCGCAACCCGCCGATCGCGGGGCGGATGGGCGATCGCGAGTTGCTGGCCTGTGAGATCCCCGGCGGGAATGCCGTCTCGACGTCCACGGCGATGGCCCGGCTCTACGCCTGCCTGGCCTGCGGTGGCACGCTGGGCGGCGTGCGCGTGCTCGATGCGGCGACCGTGGAGCTGGGGCGGCGGCAACTCTCGGTCGGCGCGGACCCGCTGTCGGGGCGCCTGCTGCGCTTCGGCGTTGGCTTCGAGCTGAACCCCAACCCGTCGGCGCTCGGCCCCGATGCGAACGCCTTCGGGCACACCGGTGCCGGCGGCTCGAGCCACGGCGCATGGCCGGGCCGGCGGGTCGGGTTCTCGTTCGTCACGTCGGAGCTGCGCCCGGAGACGAACGACGGCCGGGCCCGACGGCTCCTCGCCGCATTGGACGCGTGCTGTGTGAGCGAGCGTCCGGGGCGCAGCGTCGAGCGACGGGCCGAATGAGCGAGCGAACAATCGTCGACGCCATCGTGACGACGCGGACGCCCGACTTCGAGACCTACCCGGACGACCCGGTGGTGGAGGCGAGCGCGAGCCAGCGGTGGGTGGAGCTGGCGTGGGCCGACGGGACGACGGCTCGCTTCCACCACGTGTGGCTGCGCGACAACTGCCCGTGCGCGTCGTGCGTTCACCCGGTGACCAAGGAGCAGACGTTCGAGCTGGAGCCGACGGCGGCGCCGATGCCAGACGGACCGCCCACCATCTCCAAGTCAGGCGCGCTGGTCGTCGTCTGGGCCGACGCCCACCACCGCAGCGCCTATCACCCCGGTTGGTTGCGGGCCCACCGCTACGACGGGCCGAGGGAGTCACCGTCGCCGGTCACGACGTGGGACGGCTCGACGCCGGGCCTGCCGCCGACGTACGACGGCCCCGCCGTACTGGACGACGACGATGCGCTGCACGAGTGGCTGGTCGCGCTGCGCGATGTGGGTTTCACGCGCCTGGTCGATGTGCCGCTCGATCCGGAGGCGGTTGGCCGAGCAGCGGCACGCATCGGGCCGATCCGGGACACCAACTTCGGTGTGCTCTGGGACGTGCGGAGCGAGCCGGCCCCGGTGACCAACGCCAACACCGATCTGTCACTGCCACCGCACGTCGACCTGTGCACCCGCGAGTACCAGCCGGGGCTGCAGTTCCTGCACTGC
>JBPCJL010000171.1:0-8644 GCA_051005355.1 Ilumatobacteraceae bacterium | reverse complement strand
CTTGGGGGGTCGGCCGTACCCTCGCCTGGTGCTCCTCCGGGATGATCTGCGCAACGTGGCCATCGTGGCCCACGTCGACCACGGCAAGACCACCCTGGTCGACCAGATGCTGTGGCAGACCGGCGCGTTCCGGGCCAACCAGGACGTGGCCGACCGGGTGATGGACAACACGGACCTGGAGCGGGAGAAGGGCATCACGATCCTGGCCAAGAACACCGCGGTCCGGTACCGCAGCACCACGATCAACATCGTCGACACGCCGGGCCACGCCGACTTCGGCGGCGAGGTCGAGCGGGCCCTGTCGATGGTCGACGGCGTCCTGCTGCTCGTCGACGCCTCCGAGGGCCCGCTTCCCCAGACCCGCTTCGTGCTGCGCAAGACACTCGAGGAGGGGCTGCCCGTCATCCTCGTGATCAACAAGGTCGACCGGCCCGACGCCCGCATCGCCGAGGTCGTCCACGACGTCGAGGAGCTCTTCCTCGACCTCGACGCCGACATCGACCAGCTCGATTTCCCGATCGTCTACTGCGTCTCCCGCCAGGGCCGGGCGTCGATGGATCGGCCTGCCGACGGCGCCGGTCTCCCCGCCGACGCCACGCTGACCCCGCTGCTCGACCTGCTGCTGGCCCGCATCCCGGCGCCGACCTACGACCCCGACGTCCCGCTGCAGGCGCTGGTCACCAACCTCGACGCCTCCCCCTACGTCGGCCGGCTGGCGCTGTGCCGGGTGCGCTCGGGCACGCTGCACAAGGGCCGGCCCGTGGCCTGGTGCCGTGCTGACGGCACGATCGAGCGAGCCCGGATCGCCGAGATGTACACGACCGAGGCCCTCGACCGTGTGCCGGCCGAAAAGGCCGGGCCCGGCGAGATCGTCGCCGTCGCCGGCATCCCCGAGATCACCATCGGCGAGACGCTGGCTGACATCGACGATCCGCGCCCGCTGCCCGTGATCCACATCGACGACCCGAGCCTGTCGATGACGATCGGCATCAACACGTCGCCGCTGGCCGGGCGGGAAGGCCGGTCGCTGACCGCCCGACTGGTCAAGAACCGCCTCGACGCCGAGCTCGTCGGCAACGTGAGCATCCGTGTCCTGCCGACCGAGCGGCCGGACACGTGGGAGGTGCAAGGCCGTGGCGAGCTGCAGCTGGCCGTGCTCGTGGAGATGATGCGGCGCGAGGGGTTCGAGCTGACGGTCGGCAAGCCGCGCGTGCTGACGCGTGAGATCGACGGCGTCGTCCAGGAACCGGTCGACCGGTTGACCGTCGACGTGCCCGAGGAGTACCTCGGCGTCATCACCCAGCTGCTGGCATTGCGCAAGGGGCGCATGGAGCAGATCGTCAACCACGGCTCCGGCTGGGTGCGGTTGGACTACCTGGTGCCGGCGCGTGGCCTCATCGGGTTCCGCACCGAGCTGATGACGGAGACTCGCGGCACGGCGCTCCTGCACCACGTCCACGAGCGGTACGAGCCCTGGGCCGGCGCCATCCGGGCCCGCAACCGGGGATCGCTGGTCGCCGATCGGCTCGGCCCGACGACCGGCTACTCGCTGATGGCGCTGCAGGAGCGGGGCCAGCTGTTCATCGGTCCCGGCACCGAGGTCTACGAGGGGATGATCGTCGGCGAGAACGCCCGTGCCGACGACATGGACATCAACCCGACCAAGGAGAAGAAGCTGACCAACATCCGCTCGTCGACGGCGGAGAGCTTCGAGAAGCTGATCCCACCGCGGCTGATGCCGCTCGAGCAGGCCCTCGAGTTCATCACCGAGGACGAGTGCGTCGAGGTCACGCCATCGTCGGTGCGCCTGCGCAAGGTCGTCCTCGACCAGACGGAACGCGGCCGCACTGCCAAGCGGGTCAAGGCCGGTCTGGCGTAGACCATCCGAGGGCTACGTGCGGGGAGGCCACTCAGCAAACCCTCCGATGGGGCGGGACCATCAGATCTCGAGGCAGTCGGAGCCGGCGCGGCGGCCGTCCGGGCCGGCGGCGGGACGGTGGAGGATGGCCTTGGTCGGGGCGACGGTGACCGTCGAACCGTCGAGGCTCGCCGAGCCGTCGACGATGAGGCTGTAGCCACCCGCCGACATCGGCGGCCAGACCAGCGTGACGTTGGGGTGCATGGCGGCGTTCTCCTGCGAGTGCCGGCCACAGCCCTCGACGACCAGGCCCGACGCGCCGAGCTCCGGCCACACCGACAGCACGTGGGCCCGACCGGCGTCGCCCACGGTCACGAGGTAGGCGACGTCGAAGTCCGTCAGCCGCGTGCCGAGGTCGGCCAGTTCCACCTTCTCCGAGATGGCTCGAACCTACACTCCGCCCCGTGCCGGTGATCCTGCGTGTTGTGCGTGCGGCCATGGCCCTCGCCATCGTGGTCGCACTGGCCAGCCAGTTCGTCAGCGGTGAGGACCGGCCGACCTTCGACGCGATGAACTTCTTCAGCTACTTCACGGTGCAGAGCAACATCGGCGCGGTGATCGTGCTCGGCGCGCTGGCGTTGCGACCCGCGCTGTTCGACAGCGAATCGTTCACGATCCTGCGCGGCGCCGTCACCCTCTACATGACGATCACCGGCATCATCTACAACGTCCTGCTCGCCCCGTTGGCCGCCGACGTCAGCACCAACCTCGAGTGGGTCAACCTCGTCGTCCACGTCATCGGTCCGATCGTGGTGTTGGCCGACTGGTTCGTCGCCCGGGCTCGGATCAGGCCGACGGTCGGCCAGACCGCGACCTGGCTGATCTTCCCGGCCGTCTGGCTCCTGTACACGATGATCCGTGGCCCGCTGGCCGACTGGTACCCGTACCCGTTCCTCGATGCCAACGAGAAGAGCGTCGGCTCGATCGTGATCACGTGCTTGGGGATCATGATCGTCTTCGTCGTGATCGCGGCCATCCTGCGCTGGTGGGCCGGCGAGCGCCGGACGTCCGCGACGCGGGCAGCGCCGGCGCCCGTCTAGCCCACCGCGACCGGCAGGCCGCACCCCCGTCCGGCGGAGCGGTCGGACTCGACGATCGCCCAGTCCTCGTCGTCGGCGATCGACACGGCGCGGGCCGCATCGAGCCACCCGGCGAGCTTCGTCGACCCGGCAGGCAGGCCAGCGCCCGTGCTCGCGGAGGTGACCTTTGGGTCACATGTCAACGAGGTGACCGCCCGACGGGCGCGCCGCCCCGACGTTGCAGTACCATCACAGCGGCGGGCGGGAGGCCGGTCCGGCAACGGACCGGCGCCCGCCTCCGCCCTTCCGGGGACTTCGACCCCGTTGGCGTCGACCCCAACGATTCTTGACCGCGTTGGTCAGGTATCGGCGTAGCATGGGTGGCCCTGCACGACGCGATCCGAAGGAGCGATCAGATGGCCGTCCACCTTGGGGACACCGCCCCCGACTTCACCGCCGAAACGACCGCGGGCACCATCAACTTCCACGAGTGGCTCGGCGACTCGTGGGGCGTGCTGTTCAGCCACCCCAAGGACTTCACGCCGGTGTGCACCACCGAGCTCGGCCACATGGCCAACATCAAGCCGGAGTTCGACAAGCGCGACGTGAAGATCATCGGCCTGTCCGTCGACTCGCTCGACCGCCACGAGCAGTGGGCGTCGGACATCGAGGACACCCAGGGCACGGCGCCGAACTACCCGATCATCGGCGACTCGAACTTCGAGGTCTCCAAGCTCTACGACATGCTCCCGGCGTCGACGTCCGGCGACTACGGCACGCGCACGCCTGCAGACAATCAGACGGTCCGCAACGTCTACGTGATCGGTCCGGACAAGAAGCTCAAGTTGATCCTCGTGTACCCGATGACCACCGGCCGCAACTTCGACGAGGTGCTGCGGGTCGTCGATTCGCTGCAGCTGACGGCCAAGCACCGCGTGGCCACGCCGGCCAACTGGCAGCAGGGTGACGACGTGATCATCGCCGGCTCCGTCTCCGACGACGAAGCCAAGGAGATCGACCCCGACGGCTGGAAAGCCCCCCGGCCCTATCTCCGCATCGTCCCCCAACCCACGTCCTGAGCGCTTGAGTAGGTAGATAGCACGGGGGTCGCCGAGCGTAGCGAGTCGACCGATACATCTGGGCGTGATTTCTGCCAGCTTTGGTGGCGGGATCGACGCCCAGATCGCAACATCGATCGGCGCGACGAGTGCCGTCTGCTCGATGGTCTATTGACCGATCTGGGCGTCGATCTCGCCACGTCCTGGCAGAAATCACGCCCAGATGCGACGACGCCTTCACTCCGCTCGCCGTCACCCGCGCCAGTCAATCGCGAGGGTGAGCGCACCAATCACGCCCAGATGTGTCGGGCGCCTTCGCTGCGCTCGGCGCCCACCACGCGCGACCAGCCGTCGGCCAAGGTCTCGGTCGTGCCGTCTTGGAGGCGTTGGGTGATGGAGAGGAAGGCGACGTCGCCGACGGTGGCGGCGAGGGAGGCCAGGCGTTCGAGCGCCGGCGCAGCGTCATCTCCCGCCCGTTCCTCGGCCAGCACGGTGGCCAACCGCGCCAGCGCGACGTCGAAGTAGCTCGCCCCGCGCGCCACCTCCACGGCCTGGGCGTCGGCCCGCCCGTCCTCGACGTCACCGGCGACGACGCGCACGAGCCCTCGCGCCGCCTGACCGAACGGGAAGTCCTCGACGTCCAACTCCTCGACCGCCGCCATCGCGCCGTCGAGGTCCCCGCACTGCAACCGCCCCAGGCCGAGCAGCACGTACGCCTCATTGCTCGACGTGCCCGACGCCAGGTTCCGTTCCAGCACCTGCTCGGCCAGGCGCACCGTCTGCTCTCCCTGCCCGAGGTGCATGCTCACCCCGGCCGCCCCCTGCAGCGCCATGGACAGCTCACCGAAGCTGTCGCCGAGGGCGATGGACTCCTCCAGCCCCCGCTTGGCGTCGGCCTGCTTGCCGAGTCCGGCCCGGGCGCGGTTGAGCGGCCCGAGCGCCTGCATCACCCCGTACCGATCGTCGAGCTCCCGGAAGCCGGCCAACGCCCGCTCGGCGATCTGCTCGGCCTCGGCCAGCCGACCCGTCCACAGCCGCAGGTAGGCGAGCAGCGTCTGCATCATCAGCATCGGCCACGCGTCACCCCACTTGCGCGCCTCGGCCTCCACCTCGACCGCCAGCTCCTCGGCCTGCGGGAACCGCCGCTGGAAGTACCAGACCCACGCCTGCAGGCCAGCCGCCCAGCCCACGCCCGTGTGGTCGCCGAGCTCCTCGAACCGCCGGCGCGCCTCCTCCAGCCTGACTTGCGCGGCGTCAAAATCCCCGGCCTGGAACTCCACCCACGCCAGGTTCTGGTGGGCCCACGCCAATCCCCGCTGGTCGTCCAGCTCGGTGTACAGCTGCGCGGCCTGATCCAAGTAGGCGCGCCCGTCCGGCAGCGAACCACCGAACATCTCGGCGAAGCCGCGCGCCCGAAGGGCGTTGGCCAGACGACGCTGGTCGTCGAGGGGTTGGAAGATGGCGACCGCCGCGTCGAGCTCCCGCCGGGCCGTCGCCAGGTCGCCCTGCAGCTGGGCGAGCGTCCCCAGCCGGCGCCGGGCCTCGCCCTCGTCGATCTGGTCACCATCGGCCAGCGCCGACTCCAGCACCGCGGTGGCATCGGACCGGGCAGCAGCGAACCGACGTTGCTCCGTCTCGGCCGTCGCCCGCACGAGCAGCAGACGCCGCTGCATCCCCGGACCAGCGCGCCCGAAGTCGAGGGCGCGGCTGGCGTGACGCGCCGCCGCCTCGTACCGCCCCGTGTCCAGCGCGTCGACGGCGGCCTCACGCAGGGCGTCGATGGCGTGGTCCACGATCGAGGCCTTGACACCCGGGACCGACCCGATCTCGAGCAGCAGTTCGGCGGCCATCGACGCGTGGTGGGCGACGTCGTCGATGCTGCTGCCACGCGCCGCAAGGACCGCCGCCACGCCGGCGTGGCGCTGGGCGCGGACCCGCTTGGTCAACGTCTGGTAGGCGACCTCCCGGACGACGTCGCTGCCGAACTGCCACGTCCGCCCGTCCAGCTCGAGCAACCCTGTCGTCGTCAGCTCGTCGAGGTCGCCGAGGTCGAACTCCTGGCCCATCTCTCTGGCGAACGTGGCCAGGGACCCGATCGCCCCGCGGTGGCCAAGCACGGCGGCGTTGTCGAGCAGCGCCCGCTGGCGGACCGGGAGCTGATCGATCCGCGCCGCGATGAGGGCCCGCAATGACCCCGGCAGGTCCGACCCATGGTCATGATCGCGGTCGCACGTCAACGCAGCCAGCTCGACGAGGAACAACGGGTTGCCGCCGCCCCGCTCCACGAGCGCGTCGACGGTGGCTGCGTCGGCGTCGCCGTCCTCGAGCATCGCGCTGACGAGGCAGACAGCCTCCTCGCGCCGCAACGGCCCGAGCGGCACCTGCAGCACGAGCGGCCGGTCGACCACCGGCGGCCAGACGAGGTCCGGATCCGGCCGGTGCGTGGTGACGAGCAGGAAGGGCCGGTTGCCGAGCGAGCGCACGACGACCGCCAGCAGGTCGCGCAGCAGCGGGTCGGCCCATTGCAGATCGTCGACGACCACGACCGTCAGCTGCGTCCCGGCGTGTCCGCTCAGCATCTCGAGGACCGTTGCGGCGACGGTGTCCCGCGCCGCCGCTGCGTCGACGCGGTCGAGCGTCGAAGGGTGGCCGAGGAGGTGGAAGATCACGTCGACGTACCGCTCGAGGACCTCGTCGCCCGGCCGGAGGCCCCACACGCTCCATGCCCTGCCCTCGACCACGGCGCGGATCTCCTCCGGCGGTGCGTCCCGGTCGAACCCGAACAGCCCCGTGATGCCGGTGACGACCGGTGACCACGGGCTGAGCTCGCCATAGGGCGCGCAGGCCGTGCGCACCAGGATCGCCTCGCCCTCGAGACGCTCGATCAGCTCGTCGGCGAGGCGCGTCTTGCCCATCCCGGCCTCACCGATGATCGAGACGACACCGCTGTGGCCGTCGCGCACGATCTGGAGGGCGGCATCGAGCATCGCCCGTTCGCTCCCCCGCCCGACGAACGGCACGTCCGACCGCCGCGTGCGGGCGCCAGCGGCCTGGGCGCCGGTGACGAGCCACGACTGCTCGACCTGGTCGCGGCCACGCAGCTGCGTGATGCCGAACGGCTCGGTGCTGATCGTCGCCGAGCACAGCGCCGCCGTCGCGCTGCCGATCAACACACCGCCGGGCGGCGCAAGCGACTGCAGGCGAGCGGCGGTGTTCACCACGTCGCCCATCGCCGTGTAGTCCGTGCCGGCCAGCGTGCCGACCAGCACCTCCCCGGTGTTGATGCCGATGCGCATGCGGATGTCCGCCGCCGAGACCGTCGATCGCTCCTCGACGAACCGCGACAGCGTCCGCTGCATCCGCAACGCCCCGCGCACCGCGCGCTCGGCGTCGTCCTCGTGGGCGACCGGCGCGCCGAACAGGGCGACGATGGCGTCGCCGAGCAGCTTGTCGACGCGCCCGCCGAAGTCCTCGATGTCGACGACGAGCCGGCGGAAGCAGGCTTCGATGAGCAGCTTCACCTTCTCAGGATCCAGGTGCTCGGCCAGCGACGTGTACCCGACGAGGTCGGCGAACAGCACGGTGACGACGCGCCGCTCCTCCGGCGCCGTGCGCCGGCCGTCGGCGCTGGCGCCGCACGACGAGCAGAATCGGGCCCCGGCCGGCATCGAGTGGCCGCACGAGGCGCATGCCGGCATGCCTAGAGATGCTACGACCGGTGGGAGACCGACCCCCGAACGGTTGTCCCGCCAGCCGGGTGTCGGAACGGCCCGGTCGGGGCTACAACGGGAGCATGACCGAACCCGCCACTGCGGTCCTGACCGACTCCGACCCCCGGCGGGCCGCCGCCGGCGCCATCGATGCCGTCAAGGTGTACGGCATCGGCGACAGCCAAGTGCGCGCCCTCGACGGCATCACCGTGTCGTTCGCCGCCGGGCAGTTCACCGCCATCATGGGCCCATCCGGCTCTGGCAAGAGCACCCTGATGCATTGCCTGGCTGGTCTCGACGCGCTGACATCGGGGGCGGTCTACGTGGGCGACACGTACCTGGCGCGGCTCAACGACAAGCAGCTCACGGAGCTGCGCCGGTCGAAGATCGGCTTCATCTTCCAGGCCTACAACCTGATCCCGACGCTCACGGCAAGGGAGAACATCCTGTTGCCGCTGATGCTCGGCGGCGAGTCTGGCGACGAGGCGTGGATCGACCGGGTGGTCCAGACGGTCGGGCTGCAGGACCGGCTGGCGCACCGTCCGAGCGAGCTGTCGGGCGGGCAGCAGCAGCGGGTGGCGGTGGCGAGGGCGATGGCCAGCCAGCCCGAGATCATCTTCGCCGACGAGCCGACGGGCAACCTCGACTCGGCGTCCAGCGAGGAGATCCTCCAGTTCCTCCGGCGCGCCGTCAACACCTACGGCCAGACGATCGTGATGGTGACCCACGACCCGTACGCCGCGGCGTACGCCGACCGGGTGGTGTTCCTGGGTGACGGGCGCATCGTGGACGAGATGCTCGAGCCGACACCCGAGGCCGTCATCGACCGCACCAAGCGCGACGGGGATTGAGCGGTTCAGACATGAGTGACCGAGTCTTCGAGCGAACGAATCATCGAAACGTTGCCTCCGTTTCCTTCGGCGCGAAGCGGCGAAGGAC
>JBPCJL010000170.1:0-5093 GCA_051005355.1 Ilumatobacteraceae bacterium | reverse complement strand
CGGCGCCGTCCACGCGCACCGGGACAGCGTCGACGTACACCAGCGGCACCTGCGCCCGCACCTGCTCCATCCGTTCCGGCGACAACCAGCCGACCGCCGTCTCCGTCGGCAGGTCGAGCTCACTCATCGGCGCGCCGTCAACCCACGCGACGGGTCCGAGCGGAAGCGAGAGACCGGGCGCCAATGAGCGAGTCGCCGCCAAGCCGGCGACGAAGAAGCACCGCAACGATGATTCGCTCGCTCCAAGACTCGCTCGCTCACGGCGTCGGAGCATGGCACAGGTCGTCAACGGCGCCCGGTGGTCATCGGGAAGTGTTGGACCGCGGCCCCATCGGCCACACTGGACGCCGGGGGTGATCACCATGAAGCAACTGACGGGACTCGACGGCAGCTTCCTCTACATGGAAACGGCCACATCGTTCGGCCACGTCAACGGCCTCGGCATCTACTCGCGCCCGAGCCCCGACTTCGATCCGTACGAGGCGGTGTACGACCGCTACGCCAGCTTCGTCGGCCGGCTGGAGCCGATGCGGCGCCGGGTCGTCGAGGTCCCGTTGGCGCTCGACCACCCGTACTGGGTCGACGATGCCGCCTTCGACCTCGACTTCCACGTCCGCCACCTCAGCATCGCTCCGCCCGGCCGGGTCGACCAGCTCGGCGAGCAGATCTCACGCATCGTCGGCCGGCCGATGGATCGGACGCGCCCGCTGTGGGAGGTCTACGTCATCGAGGGGTTGGAGAGCGGACGGTGGGCGCTCCTCACGAAGTACCACCACGCCACCATCGATGGCGCCTCCGGCGTGATGATGATGATGCTGATGCACGACCTCGCCGCCGACGCGCCACCGCTGCCGGAGAGCCCGCCCTGGACGCCCGACGTCGTGCCGACCGATCTCGAGCTGCTGCGCCGCTCGCTCGGCAACCTCACGCGCAACCCGGTCAAGCTCGTGCGCACCAGCGTGCGCATCGTGCGCGACGCGGCCGAGGGCGCCGGCATCACGAGCGTCGGAGCCATCGCCCGCCAGGCCGGTGTCACCATGCGCCGGTTCGTCGCCCCGGGTGACCGGCCGCGCGTCGCACTGCCGATCACGGCCGCTCCCCCGACGCCGTGGAACCGATCCATCACGGCGCACCGCCGCTTCGCCATGCGCTCGGCATCACTTTCCAACCTCAAGCGCCTGAAGGACGCCACCGGCGGCACCCTCAACGACGTCGTGATGGCCATCTCGGCCGGCGCGCTGCGCGAGTACCTGCTGCGCCACGACGCCCTCCCCGACAAGCCGCTGCGGGCGATGGTGCCAGTGTCGATCCGCACCGGTGACGAGGAGGACACGTGGACCAACCGCGTGTCCGGGATCATCGCTGACCTGCCGACCGACTGCGCCGACCCGATCGAGCGCGTCGTCCGCTGCCGAGAGGCGATGAACGAGGCCAAGCGCCAGTTCGAGCTGGTGCCTGCGCAGTCGCTGGTGGACATCACGCAGTACGCCTCGCCGGTGGTGGCCACCTCGGCGATCCGCCTGGCGTCGCAGCTGCGTCTGGCCAACCGGATGACGATGCCGATCAACGTGATCATCTCCAACGTGCCCGGGCCACGCCAGCCTCTGTACTTCAGCGGGTCGCAGCTCGAGCAGTACATCCCCGTGTCGACCATCGCCGAGGGCATGGGCCTCAACATCACGGTGCACAGCTACCTCGACGAGATGACCTGGGGCCTGATCGCTTGCCGCGAGCTCGTGCCGGACCTGTGGGACATGGTCGACCTGCACATCGACGAGATCGACCGGCTCTTCGAAGCCACGGGCGCCGAGTGGGCCGAACCCAAGAAGCCGGCGCCACCGCGCCGCGGGCCGGCCCGGCGGGCGTCGAGCCGGATGGCCACAGCCGAAGCTGCAACGACAGGGGCAACCGAGCGCAGCACGGCCATGCGTTCGGTCACGAAGCAGCGAGCGGCCAGGAAGACCGCCGCGAAGAAGACCGCCGCCAAGAAGGCGGCGGCGAAGCGGACCGCCGCCACGCGGACCGGCGCCGCGCGGACCGCCGCTACGAAGACGGCGGCCAAGCGGACGGCGGCCAAGCGCACCGAAGGAAGGAAGGGGGCGGCAAAGCGAACGGCGCCGGCCGGCCGGCGGAGCGCCGCTGGATGAGCGGACCCGCCCGTGCGCCGGCGCGCGCCCTGCAGCTGCTCGAAGCCACGGTCTGGCCGTTCGAGGCCGCCGGCTTCTGGGCACTTCAACCGGCGCTGCGAGCCCTCGGGCGCGGCGACGAGCACCCGGTGCTGCTGCTCCCCGGGTTCGGCGCCAGCGATGCGTCCCTGATCCCGCTGCGCTGGACGCTGCGGGGCCAGGGCTACTGGGCCCACGCCTGGCACCTCGGGCGCAACATCGGTCCGACCAACCGGGCCGTGAAGGGCATGCGCCAGCGCCTCGAGGAGCTTCACGGCACCCACGGCCGGCGCGTGTCCCTGATCGGCCAGAGCCTCGGCGGCATCTACGCCCGCGTGCTGGCGCGCGAACAACCCGACCTCGTTCGCCAGGTGATCACGCTCGGCAGCCCGTACCGCATGGTCGAGGGCGACCGCAGCCGCGCCCAGGCCGCATGGCGACGCGTCGAGCACCTCCACGACGGCGACCTGCCGCTGCGCGATCTGGCCGAGCAGGAACGCCCTCCGCTCGTCGTCCCGGCGACGTCGATCTACAGCCGCACGGATGGCATCGCGGCGTGGCAGACGTGCATCGACGTGGTCCGGCCGCAGGCCGAGAACATCGAGATCCGCGGCAGCCACATCGGCATGGCCGTCAACCCGGCCGCCGTCTACGCCATCCTCGATCGGCTGGCCCGACCCGAGCACGATTGGCAGCCGTTCCGCCCGCCGCTGGCGGTACGGCCGCTCTACCCGCGAGCGACGACGTGGCGCGCCGCGTGACCCGCCGCCACCCGTGACCTCCGAGGTCTTCGCCCACTCCGTCGCCTCCTTCGAGCCAACGGCGTCGGGCGTCCTGCTGTGGACCAGGCTCGGGCGGGAGGAGACCCACGCCGGGTGGGTGCTGGCGGGCGATCCCGACCTGACCGACGTGGTGGCCACGGGATCGGCGACGACCGGCGCCGCCGATGACTACACGATCACCGTCGACGTCGGCGACCTCGCGCCGCTCACCACGTACTGGTACCGGTTCTCGGCCGGCGGCGAGCAGTCGCCGGTCGGCCGCACGCGCACCCTGCCGGCCGGTCCGGCCGACTCGTTCCGCATCGGCACCGTGTCGTGCGCGCACTACAGCGTCGCTCCGCTCGGGGTGTACCGGGCCCTCGCCGAGCGCGAGGTCGACCTGGTGCTGCACCTCGGCGACTACCTCTACGAGGACGACGGGCACCACGGGCCCCGCGACCACGACCCGCCGCACGCCGCCATCACCCAGGACGACTACCGACGCCGGCTGGCCCAACTGCGCACCGATCCCGATCTCCGAGCGCTGCACCTGCGCCATCCGATGATCGCCATCTGGGACGACCACGACCTCAGCGACAACGCGTGGCGCGAAGGCGCCAAGCACCACGACCCCGACCGTGACGGCCCGTGGGCGGTGCGCGTCGCCTCGGCCGCCGCGGCGCGCCAGGAGTGGTTGCCGGCCCGGCTGCGCGACCCGGCCGACCCGAAGCTCATCTGGCGATCGGTCGCCATCGGCGAGCTGGCCGAGCTCGTCCTGCTCGACACCCGGTATGTGGGCCGTGACCTGCAAGCCGGCACCGAGGGCGCGCCGGCCCTGCACGACCCGGCTCGTTCGCTGCTCGGTGAGCCGCAGCGCCGTTGGCTGCGCGAGCGGCTGGCCGACGTGTCTCGCCCGTGGTCGATCGTCGCCAACGGCGTGGTCGTCAACTCGATCGAGCTGCCGTGGCCGTTGCCGCTGCGCTCGGCCAACCGCCTGCTGCCCAACGGCTACGCCATGTTCGACGGCCGGGTGATGCACGACGACCAGTGGGACGGCTACCCGGCCGAGCGGGAGCGCGTCGTGCGCTGGATCGACGACCGGGGACGCGCGGGCGGTCGCACGGTGCTGCTGTCGGCCGACGTCCACTCGTCCTGGGCCTTCACGGGGCCGTGCGACGCGTCGGGACAGCCTGTCGCCGTCGAATTCACGACCCCGGCCGTGTCGTCGGCCGCCATGGGCCGCGCCCACTACCCGGGGCTGTGGCGGCTGCTCGACGACGCCGTCGACGAGCTGGACCACGTCGCCTGGGCCGAGGTGACCGAGCGTGGCTACACCGTCCTCACGATCACGCCGGACCAGGTCGCAAGCGAGTGGTGGTTCGTACACCCGTACGACCAGGACCCGGCGGCGACGGCCGAGCTGGGGGCTGCGTTCGTGACAGCGCGCACGCCGTGGCCACCGGCGCTGGCCCGCCAGGGCGTGGGAGCGCCGGACCCGGTGCGACCCGGGCTGACCGCTCCCCTGCCGGACCGGCCGGCCGACCTGCCGAGGATCCGCCGCCGCCGCACCCTCCGTGTCGGCGCCGAGGGGGCCGGCCTGGCCACGGTCGCCGCCGGCACGCTGGCCGCCGGCGCCGCCCTGGTCCGCTGGGCCGTGCAGCGACGCCACTGAAGGGAACAGCGCGGAGGGGTTGGACGTTGACTCCGGGCATGGCAACACCCCAGTCGTTCGACTTCTACTTCGACCCGTCGTGCCCGTGGACGTGGGCCACCTCCCGTTGGCTCGTCGACGCCGCCGGACAGACCGGAGCCGAGATCCACTGGCGCAGCCTCAGCCTCGGCGTGGTCAACGCCGACCGGGACATCCCCGAGCAATACCGGTCGGCGATGGAGGCCGGCGCCAAGGCGCACCGGGTCATCGCGGCACTCCGCGCCGCCGAGCGCAACGACCTGGTCGGCGACTTCTACACGGAGTGGGGCCGGCGCACCCACCACGACGGCGTCGAGACTTCGGCCGACCTGGCGGGCGAGGTGGCCACGGCGATCGGCGCCGAGCAGTGGGCGTTGGCCGCCGATGACGCCTCGTGGGACGCCGAGGTGGAGGGGGCGGACAAAGAAGGGCAAGACCTAGCCGGTGGGTTGGACGTCATACCGCCGCTGCTGGCGT
>JBPCJL010000169.1:0-3714 GCA_051005355.1 Ilumatobacteraceae bacterium | reverse complement strand
GCGTGCAGCTATGCCGTCACGCCGCGGCGCCGCGCCGACCAGTAGCTCAATAGCTGAGGCTCGGGTACCAGTCGGTGCCGCGACCCGCCGGCGTGAACTCGAGCAGGTTCCACAGCGGCGCGATCTCGGGCGCCGAACGGGGGTCCTGGTCCGGGTCGGCGGCTACGAACGGCATCTCACCGGAGTAGAACACGCGCACCTGGTCGCCGTCCTTGGTGAACACCACGAACGCGGGCGACTCGTTGCCGTCCTCGTCGATCAGGTCGAGGTCGTCGGCGAAGTCGTCGCCGACGGTCTCCACGAAGTCGAGGTCCCGCCAGCCTCGCTCCACGGCGAACGCCTTCTGCCGTTCGAGCGGGCTGCGGCCGAGGATCTTGAGCGCCGCCCGCTGCTTGACGTCGGCGGCGTTGCCGTTGACGCCGCCCAGCCAGTTCGTGCACATGGGGCAGGGCCGGTCGCGCTGGGGTCCGAACATCCAGAAGTAGGTGATCAGCGTGTCGTGATCGCCGAAGAGCTCGCCCAGGCCGACCTCGCCGTTGTCGTCCTTGAACCGGTAGTCCTTGTCGACGACGGGGCCGGGTGGCAGCGCCTGGCGCTGCTCGGCGACGCGGGTCGTCTGGCGACGCAGCTCGATCTCAGCGGCCAGCAGATCGAGGCGAGCCTTCGTGTACTCGTCGGTCTCACCGGGGAACGGCGCAGTGCGCAGCGTGGCGAGCTCGAGAGCGGGCTTGAGTGCGGTGTCGTTCACAACACTCGGGGATACCCACGTCCCCGCCCGTCCTAACAGCTTCAGCAGATCGGCTTCGGGACTCCGCTTCGATCAGCCGCCGCGCTGGTAGTTCGGCGCCTCGTTGGTGATCTGGACGTCGTGGGGATGGCTCTCGGTGCGGCCGGCCGACGTCACCCGCATGAAGCGGGCCATGGTCCGCAGGGACTCGAGCGTCGCCGCACCGGCGTACCCCATGCCGCTGCGCAGGCCGCCGACGAGCTGGAACAGCACGTCGCCGAGCGAGCCGGCGTAGGCGACCCGCCCCTCGATGCCCTCTGGCACCAGCTTGCGGGTGCCAGAGCCGGCGGCCGATTGTCCGCTGGCGTAGCGGTCGGCGCCGACCCCCTGCATGGCGCCGAGCGACCCCATCCCGCGGTAGGTCTTGTAGCGCCGCCCCTCGAACAGCTCCGGCTCGCCCGGGCTCTCTTCCGTACCCGCCAGCAGCGAGCCGAGCATCGCGGTCTCGGCGCCGGCGGCGATGGCCTTGACGATGTCGCCCGAGTAGGTGATGCCGCCGTCGGCGATGATCGGCACACCGAGCCGGCGGGCGCGACGCGTCGTGTGCCAGATCGCCGACAGTTGCGGCATGCCCGCCCCGCTGATCACGCGGGTGGTGCAGATCGAACCGGCGCCGACGCCGACCTTGATGGCGTCGGCGCCCGCCGCGGCCAGCGCATCGACGCCGTCCTCGGTGACGACGTTGCCGGCGACGACGGCCAGGTCGGGCCAGCCACCCTTGATCCGTTCGATGGCCTTGATCACACCGGCCGAGTGGCCGTGGGCGGTGTCGATGGCGACGGCATCGACGCCCATCCCGACCAGCGCCTCGACCCGCTCCTCGAGGTCGTCGCCCACCCCGACGGCGGCGGCGCACCGCAACCGCCCGGCGTCGTCGCGTGACGCGTTGGGGAACTCCTGGCGCTTCTGGATGTCCTTGACCGTGATCAGTCCGGCCAGGCGACCGTCACGATCGACGAGCGGAAGCTTCTCGATGCGGTGGCGCTGGAGGATCGCCTTCGCTTCGTCCAGCGTCGTGCCGACCTCCGCCGTGACGAGGCCGTCGGCGGTCATGAACTCGGTGATCGGCCGGTCGAAGTCGGCCCCGGCGCAGAACCTGATGTCGCGGTTGGTGAGGATGCCGACGAGGCGTCCACCGCCATCGGTGATCGGGACGCCCGAGAACTTGAAGCGGTGCATCAGCGCCTCGGCCTCGTGCAGCCGGGCGGTGGGCGGCAGCGTGACGGGGTCGGTGATCATGCCGCTCTGGCTCCGCTTGACCTGCTGCACCTCGGCCGCCTGGTCATCGATCGTGAGGTTGCGGTGGATCACCCCGATGCCGCCATGGCGGGCCATGGCGATGGCGAGACGGGAGTCGGTCACCTTGTCCATCGCCGCCGAGATCAGCGGGACGGCCAGCGTGATGCCGGCGGCGAACGTGGCTGCGGTGTCGACGGCGTCGGGCAACGTCTCGGAGTAGCCGGGGACGATCACGACATCGTCGAACGTCAGCGCCTCGAAGCGGTCGAACAGGTCGTCGTTGGGGTTCATGCGGACGGGCTCTTTCTGACGGCAGAGATCGATGAGTGCGGTGACGAGCAGCTCGTGCTCGGCGGCGTGGATGCGCGCCGTCAACGACTCGAGGGTGTCGTCGGGGCGGATCGGGACGACGGTGGTGCCGAGGACCGGGCCGTCGTCGACCGACTCGGACGGCACGAGGTGGACCATCACGCCGGTCGTCGTGCGCTCGCCGGCCAGCGCCTCGTGCCAGGCCCGTTCGATGGCGTGGGTCCGGGGCAGTTGGCCGGGCAGGGCCGGGTGGAGGTTGACGACGCGACCCGGGAACCGATCGAGGAAGGCCATCGTGAGAATGCGCATCCAGCCGGCTAGCACGACGTGATCGGGCTGGTGGGCGGCGACGACGTCGGCAAGACGGGAGTCGTAGTCGGCGCGCGCCTCGCCCGGTCGACGTCCGACGTGGACGGCAGGCACGGACGCGCCCCGGGCACGGTCGAGCGCGCCGGCGTCGGCATGATCCGAAGCGACGAGGACCACCTCGGCCCGCAGGCGGCCGTCGGCGCACGCATCGAGCACGGCCTGCAGGTTGGATCCCGCCCCCGACGCCAGGACCACCAACCGCGCCAACATGGCTCGACGCTACGCACCCCCGCTCCACCGCCGACGGACCGTTGACGAAAAGTCCGCCGCCGTTCGCGTTCTGACGAAGGATCCGTATGGATTCCCGTACGGATCGCGCCACGGAACCCGGTGGGGGCGCACTGGATAGCGTCGCCGGGCATGGCCGTGTACCTCTGCCACGAGCAACCTGACCTGCACCAGCACGAGGCCAACGTCGTGGACGCGGCACCGGGCCGGGTGGAGCTCGACCGCTCGGCCTTCCATCCCGGTGGCGGGGGCCAGGTCAGTGACAACGGCTGGCTCGACCACTCGGGCGGGACGGTCGCTGTCACGGGCATCGAGACAACCGACGGGGTGGTGTGGCACGTGCTGGCCGATCCGGCCATCGAGTTCGGCGGCGCTGTCGTCGTGCGCGTCGACCACGCGCGGCGCTCGCGCGTCGCCCAGCTGCACACCGACTCCCACGTCCTCAACGCCCTCGTCTACGACCGGTTTCCCGGCACGCTCGTCACGGGCGCCCACATCAACGACGACGGCACGGGCCGGATGGATTTCGACCTCACGGAAGTCGACAACCAGGTGCTGCGCAGCCTCGACGCCGGCGTGAACGACGTCATCAGCAGCGGGGTCGACGTGCGCAGCGTGTACGTCGACGCCGCCGACGCGACGACCGTCACCGGCCTCGTGCGCAGCCTCTCCGTCGCCCCGCCGCCGACGCCCGACGGTCGGCTGCGGATCATCGACATCGCCGGCATCGACCGCCAGGCCTGCGGTGGGACGCACCTCTCGAACACCGGGCAGTCCCGGCC
>JBPCJL010000168.1:0-12944 GCA_051005355.1 Ilumatobacteraceae bacterium | reverse complement strand
CGCCACGGCAGCAGGGCGGGGGACTGCGGGACGAACCCGATGCGCTTGTGCCGCCGGGCGGCGTGCGGGGTGTCCCCGCCAACAGTCACCGCGCCGCTCGTTGGCTCGAGCAACCCACCGACGATGCGCAGCAACGTCGTCTTGCCACTGCCGGAGGGGCCGAGCACGGTGACCACCTCGCCCGCCGCGACCCGCAGGTCGATCGGCGCCAGCGCCTCGACGGCACCGAACCGCTTGGTGACGCCCACGAGCTCGACCGCCGACGTCACGGCGACCGAGCGTACCGACGCGCCGTGACGCAGGTCCTGTGGCGGCCGACGAGTCGGGTCGGTGCGCGCCAACGGTGGTCGAAGAGCTCTTGAAGCGGGTGGGTCCCGGGCTGCTCCACGGGTGTAGCGAAAGCGGTGAGCGATGTGCGTCGCTGGACCGCACATTGCTCACCTCTCGCCCGCCATCGGCGACGATGTGAGCGATGAGGGGTGTATGACCCCTCATCGCTCACCGCACAGGGCGAACCCGTCGGCAAACTCGCCCGCCACCACTTCAAGAGCCTCTTCGCCCACCGTGCGCAGATCACGGCCTGACCCGTAGCCTTGCCGGGTCCGTCGCAGCTCCGGCTTCGGCGTGATGCTGGGTGCCGAACGGTGCGCAGCGAGTCCCCCTGCCGAAGGGAACCGACCGATGTCCAAGCAGGACACCATCAGCGAGCACCGCACGCACGACTCCGACACGGGGTCGCCCGAGGTGCAGATCGCGCTGCTCAGCCAGCGCATCAGCCATCTCACCGAGCACCTGCGCACGCACCCCAAGGACCACCACAGCCGGCGCGGCCTGCTGATGCTGGTCGGGCGCCGGCGCCGGATGCTCGACTACGTCCGCTCGATCGACGTCGCCCGGTACCGGGCCATCGTCGCCAGGCTCGGCCTGCGCCGTTGACGATGGCGCCGAAGCGGCGCTTGCCGTTTCGATGGCGCCGAGGCGGCGCCGTGCCGTTTCGATGGCGCCGAGGCGGCGCCGTGCCTCGCTGGCGCTCGGCCTGATCACGCACGCTCACTGCGGCACGGGCCAAGAGCGTCAACGCGCGGCGAGCGCTTGTCGACCTGCGGTATGGGCCTAGAGCGTCAATGCCCGGCGAGCGCTGGTCGGTGTCCGGCATCGATGTCGCCGCTAGTCTGAGCCAAACCGAGCGGCCGAGGTTCGGTTGCCGGTCGCCCCTTCCGTGGCGCCGTCCATCCAGACGGGCGTCAGCGGGATCGCCGACTGGGAACCGGAACGGCCGCTCCTCACAGCCCGCCCATCGGCGGGCGAAAGGAGGCCTTCGTGGCCGACCCCATCCGCGTCAGCGGGCCCATCTCCGCGACCGAGCGCACGCTCTCGTTCGAGACGGGCCGTCTGGCCCCCCAGAGCCAGGGTGCCGTCGTGGCGTCCGTCGGCGGCACGACCGTGTTGACCACGGCCAACGCCGCCCATGATGTCCGCCCGGGCATGGATTTCTTCCCCCTCACCTTCGACGTCGAGGAGCGGGCCTACGCCGCCGGCAAGATCCCCGGCTCGTTCTTCCGCCGGGAGGGCCGCCCGACCGAGGATGCCATCCGCACCGGCCGCCTGACCGACCGCCCACTGCGGCCGTCGTTCCCCAAGGGCTTCCGCAACGAGACCCAGGTCGTCACGACGGTCATCGGCGCCGATCAGGAGAACCCGCACGACGTCCTGTCGATCAACGCCGCCTCGGCGGCCCTGATGATCAGCGGCATCCCGTTCGACGGCCCGATCGGCGCCGTCCGCATCGCCTACTCGACCGACGGCGAGTGGCTGCCCCATCCGACCTACCAGGAGAGCGACGCCAGCGTGTTCGAGCTCATCGTGGCCGGGCGTCAGCTCGACGACGGTGACGTGGCGATCATGATGGTCGAGGCCGGCGGCACCCCGAAGAGCTTCGAGTACTACGCCGCCGGCGCCCGCAAGGTCGACGAGGCTGTGCTGGCCGAAGGCCTCGAGGCGTCGAAGCAGTGGATCAAGGAGTCGGTCGGGCTGCAGCGCCAGCTCGTAGCGAGCGTGATCTCGACCCACGGTCCGATCACCCCGCTCGAGTTCTCCGCCGTCCACGACTACGGCGACGACGTGTTCGCCGCCGTCGAGCGCGTCGCCACCGACGACATCGCAAAGGCCGTGACAATCGCCGGCAAGTCCGAGCGCAACGCAGCCACCGAGGAGGCGGCCGACCGAGCCGTCGCCGAGCTGGCCGGCACGACCGACGAGCCCAGCCAGTTCATCGGCCGCGAGCGGGAGATCCGCGAGGCCATCCGCTCGTTGACCAAGCGCCTCGTGCGCACGCGCATCGTCGAGGAGGGCCTGCGCATCGACGGTCGCGGCGTCACCGACCTGCGTCCCGTCTCGGCCGAGGTCGGCCTCCTGCCGACGGCGCACGGCTCCGGCCTGTTCCAGCGCGGCGAGACGCAGGTGCTGAACGTGTGCACGCTGGCCATGCCGCGCATGAACCAGCTGATGGACACGCTCAGCCCGGAGACCACCAAGCGCTACCTGCACCACTACAACATGCCGCCGTGGGCCAACGGCGAGACCGGCCGCGTCGGCTCGCCGAAGCGACGCGAGATCGGCCATGGCGCCCTCGCCGCCCGAGCCGTGCTGCCCGTCGTGCCGAGCCAGGAGGAGTTCGCCTACACGCTGCGGCTCGTGTCCGAGGTGCTCAGCTCGAACGGGTCGACGTCGATGGCGTCGGTGTGCTCGTCGAGCCTGTCGCTGATGGACGCCGGCGTTCCGATCAAGGCACCGGTGGCGGGCATCGCCATGGGCCTCGTCTACGCCGACGGCAAGTACACGACGCTGACCGACATCCTCGGAGCCGAGGATGCCTACGGCGACATGGACTTCAAGGTGGCCGGCACCGCTGACGCGGTGACGGCCCTGCAGCTCGACACCAAGATCGACGGCATCCCCGCCGACGTCCTGGCCGCCGCGCTGAACCAGGCCCGCGACGCACGGTTGCAGATCCTCGAGGTGATGAACGCAGCGATCGCCGCGCCGCGCACCGAGGTGTCGGCCACGGCGCCGAAGATCTCCACGATCATCATCCCGATCGACAAGGTCGGTGAGGTCATCGGCCCCAAGGGCAAGGTCATCAACACCATCCAGTCCGAGACCGGCGCCGACATCAGCGTCGACGACGACGGAGCCCAGGGCATCGTCACCATCGGCGCCGTCGAGGCGTGGCGCATGGAGGAGGCCAGGGCCGCCATCCTGGCCATCGTCGACCCGCCGAAGGCCGAGCTGAACGCCGTCTACAAGGGCCGGGTCGTGAACATCACCAAGTTCGGTGCGTTCGTCAACATCCTTCCCGGCCGCGACGGGTTGGTGCACATCTCCAAGCTCGGTCGAGGCAAGCGGATCAACGCCGTCGAGGACGTGCTCTCGCTCGGTCAGGAGCTCGAGGTGCGCGTCGACGAGATCGACGACAAGGGCAAGGTCAGCCTCACCCCGGTCGGCGACGAACCGCCGGCCGGCGCCACCGCCGGGGTCAGCGCCGGCGGCGATGCCGTCGCCACGGCCGCACCGGTGGGCGGCAACGGCGACGTGGTCAGCGTCTCGTTCGAGGACAGCTTCGATCAGCAGCTGCGCGACGAGGTCGGCGACCTCGGCCCCGACAGCGGTCGCCCGCTCGAGGACAGTGGCGGGCGGGGGCGCGACGGCGGTCGTGGACGCGATCGCGACGCCGGCCGTGACAGAGGTCGCCGTCGTCATCGTTGATGACCGACTCACGTCCTGAACGCATCACGCAGCTCGACAACGGGCTGACGATCGCCACGGACCGGGTGCAGGGCGCCCGGTCGGTGGCGATCGGTGCCTGGGTGGCGGTTGGTTCGCGCGACGAGCCGGCCGAGCTGTCGGGCGTGAGCCATTTCCTCGAGCACCTGCTGTTCAAGGGCACGCCCACGCGAACGGCGACCGACATCTCGCGCGCCGTCGATCGTGTCGGTGGCGACATCAACGCCTTCACGTCGAAGGAGTACACGGCCTACTACTGCCGGCTGCCGCGCCGTCACGGCGCCACCGGCATCGAGCTGCTCGGCGACACGCTGACCCGTTCGCTCATCACGGACGACGACGTCGAGAGCGAGCGCCAGGTGATCCTCGAGGAGCTGGCCATGGACGACGACGCTCCCGACGACGTGGCGCTGCGGACCCTGACCCGGCAGCTGTTCGGTGACCACGGGCTGGGCCGGGATACCGCCGGCGAGCGGTCGACGATCAAGGCGATCCTCGGCGACGACATCCGCGACTTCCATGCCCGCCACTACCAGACCGGCGCCACGACCGTCGCCGTTGCCGGCGAGGTCGATCACGACGAGGTGGTCGCCGCCGTCACCGAGGCGTTTGCGGCCATGCCTGTGGGTGACGGCCGCCTGCCGCGGCACGAGCCGGGGGATCACGAGCCCAGCCTGGCCATCGACGACGATTCCGAGCAGGTGCACCTGGCCGTCGGGGGCCGCTCGGTCGCCCGTGACGATCCCGACCGCGAGGCGCTCGACGTCGTCAACCACGTCTTCGGCGGCGGGCTGTCGAGCCGCCTGTTCGACGAGATCCGAGAGCGGCGCGGGCTGGCCTACAGCGTCTTCTCGTCCACCTCGGCCTATGCCGATGCCGGCGCCTGGTCCGTCTACGCCGGCGCCATGCCCGAGCACGCCGGCCTCGTCGCCCGCCTGATCGAGGGGGAGCGGCAGCGCCTCGTCGAAGGCGGCATCACCGACGACGAGCTGGAGATCGCCATCGGTTACCTGACCGGCGCCTACGAGCTCGGGCTCGAGGACACCGGCGCCCGCATGTCGCGCCTCGGCGGGATGCTGGCCACGCTCGGCCGGGTCATCCCCGTCGACGAGCAGGTGGCACGGTGGGAGCGGGTCGGTCACGCCGACGTGCGCCGCGTCGTCGAGCGCGTCTACGGCGCCGCCGAGCCCGTCACCGTCACGGTCGGCCCGGATTACGATCGCTGAGTGATCCGAGTCGGAGTCAGCGGAGCGGCAGGACGGATGGGTGTGACCGTCGCCCAGGGCGTCGCGCTCGACCCGGAGCTGGAGCTGGTGGCCGCCGTGGATCCGTCCGCGCCGGGCGCGGTGATCGAAGGGGTCGAGATCGCCGCCGAGCCACGGGCGTTCGCCGATGCCGGCGCCGAGGTCGTCGTCGACTTCACGGTGGCCGAAGCGGCTCGCCGGACGGTGCCGTGGTTGGCCATGCACGGCATCCACGCCGTCGTCGGCACGACCGGGTTGACCGACGATGACCTCGAAGCGTTCGCCGAGGAGTTCGGCAGCGACGACGGTCCGAATTGCATCGTCGCCGCCAACTTCTCCATCTCGGCCGTGCTCATGATGCAGCTGGCCGAACGAGCGGCGCCCTACTTCGACACGGCCGAGATCATCGAGTTGCACCACGACGGCAAGGTCGATGCCCCGTCGGGCACGGCGCTGCGCACGGCCGAGCGGATGGCCGAGGCATCAGCCGAGTGGGCGGCGGACCCGACACGGTCAGAGGTGCTGCCGGGCGCCCGGGGCGGTCTCGGGCCTGCGGGCATCCGTGTCCACGCCGTGCGGATGCGCGGCATGGTCGCCCACCAGGAGGTGATCCTCGGCGCCCTCGGCCAGACGCTGACGATCCGCCAGGACAGCTACGACCGGGCCAGCTACCTGCCGGGCGTGATCCTCGCCATCAAGCACGTCGCCGAGCACGACGGTCTGACGGTCGGATTGGATCGCTACCTGAATCGCTGACGCCGCAGCGGCCTCGTAGCTCGCCACAGGCCGCTCACGCCGGCGAGCGCGGACACAACGGCCACACCGATTCGTCCTGGCCATGAGTCCGTGTCGACCAACGAGAGTCTGGCCGGCCCGACGTCGCCACTGGCTCTTGGTCTGCGAAATGGTTGTCTGGCAGCCTGGTTGTCTGGCAGCCAATTTGCGGACGAAGACGTTGCCTCAACGAAATCATCAGGTCGGGTCGGGTTTGCGCCGCAGCTCGTCAGCGACGCCCTCGAGGTCCTCGCTGCCGCTGAAGGAGTTCTCGCCCTCGGTGCGGCCGGGCGGGGCGGCGGCGGCTCGCTCGACGTCGGCACCGTCGCCCACCGATGGCTCGGCGTCCTCGCCGCCGAGGTGCACCGAGGCTCCGCAGTGCGGGCAGGTCACTGAATCGCTCACGAGGTTGGTGGCGTGCTGGCCCGGCCCCTGGCGACGGCCACGTTGCTCGCCCTGCGGTTGGGTCGACCGCTGCTGCTCGAGGGCGAAGCCGGCGTCGGCAAGACCGAGCTGGCCAAGGCCCTCGCCGCCGCGTTCGACGTCGAGCTCATCCGCCTGCAGTGGTACGAGGGCATCGACGCGAGCCAGGCGCTCTACGAGTGGGACTACGCCCGCCAGCTCCTCCACCTGCGCGGCCTGTCCGAGCCCGCCGCCGCCGACGAGCGGGCGGTCGACGAGTTGTTCGACGCCCGATTCCTGGTCGAGCGGCCACTGCTCAAGGCGCTGCGTGCCGGCGACGGGGCCGTGCTGCTGATCGACGAGATCGACCGGGCCGACGACGAGTTCGAGGCCTTCCTGCTGGAGCTGCTCTCCGATTTCCAGGTCACCGTCCCCGAGATCGGCACCATTCGCCCCGAGCGGCCGCCGATCGTGATCGTCACCTCGAACCGCACGCGCGAGTTGCACGACGCGCTCAAGCGGCGCTGCCTCTACCACTGGATCGACTACCCGATGGTCGAGCGCGAGGTCGAGATCGTCCGGCGCCGGGCGCCCGGGGTCGATGCCGCGCTGGCCCGCAAGGTCGCCGATGCGGTGGCCCGGCTCCGGCACCTCGATCTCGTCAAACGCCCCGGCGTGGCCGAGACGATCGACTGGTCGCATGCGTTGGACGTCCTCGGCGCCACCCGGCTCGATGCAGAGGCGGCCGAGGACACGCTCGGGTCGGTGATCAAGGACCACGACGACCTGCTGCTCGTCCGCTCGCGTCTGACCGACGTGCTGGATGGTGCCTGAGGACCCCCAGGCGCCGGTCCTGCCGGTGCTCATGGGTTTCGGGAGGGCGCTGCGCGACGCCGGCGTCCGCGTCGGGGCGGGGCAACTGATCACGTGTGCCGATGGCGTCGCCGCCCTCGACCCGACGGATCCAACGGACGTGTACTGCGCCGGGCGGTCGTGCCTGATCTCGCGCCACGAGGATCTCGCCACCTACGACGCCGTGTTTCGGCACTACTTCGGCGCTTGGCGCCGGTCCGTCGAGGCAATCGGTGTCGGTCTTCTCGACGATGCGTCGGCGACGTCCGTCCACGACGCAGAGGACCATCGGAAGCGGGACGCCGACCGGCGCGGTGACGGCGCCGAGACCGCTGGGCTGATCGCTTCGAGTCGCGAGGTGTTGCGCCACAAGCGCTTCACCGAATGCACGCCCGACGAACTGGCGGAGCTGCGCGCCCTGATGGCCCGAATGCGTCTCGTCCCGCCGCCCCGGCGCACCAGGCGCCGCGCCGCCTCGCACTGCCGCGACTCCTTCGACCTCCGGCGCACGGTGCGCCGCTCGCTGCGCAGCCAGGGCGAGCCGCTGCGCCGGGCGTGGCGTACCCGCCGCTTCCGTCCCCGCCCGGTCGTGATGTTGCTCGACATCTCCGGCTCGATGGCCGCCTCCTCGCGCGCCCTGCTGCAGTTCGCCCACTCGGCGGCGCGTTTGTGCGATGTCGAGGTGGAGGTCTTCTGTTTCGCCACCCGCCTCACCCGCATCACTCGCGAGTTGCGTCACCGGCGTCCCGACGACGCGCTGGCCGGCGCCGCCGACGCCGTCGTCGACTGGGGCGGCGGCACGCGCATCGGCGATGCGCTGCGCACGTTCGTACGCACGTGGGGCCGGCGGGCGATCGGTCGGGGCGCGGTCGTGATCATCTGCTCCGACGGGCTCGAGCGGGGCGACCCGGCCGAGCTCGGCGCGCAGATGGCCGCGCTGGCCCGCCTCGCAGGTTGACGGCGGCGACCAGTGCGATGAAGCCGATCGCCAGCAGCGTCACCACGACGGTGCTGGCGTCGATGGAGACGCCCTCGACGAGGCGAAGGCGCGCGTCACCGAGCTCGATTCGAGCGGCGGCGGTGCGTTCACGGCCGTGGTCGCAGCGACGACGCTGGCGTTCTTCGCCATGGTCGGCTTCGAGGATTCCGTGAACATGGCCGAGGAGTGCAAGGACCCGGTGCGCAGCTTCCCGCGCATCATGCTCACGGGCCTCTTGATCACGGGCGTCATCTACATCCTCGTTGCCATCACGTCCACCGCACTGGTCGCGCCGGCCGATCTCGGCGAGAGCGACACACCGCTGCTCGACGTGGTCGCCGTCGGCGCACCAAACCTCGCCCCCTCGACGACATCTTCCCGTTCATCGCCATGTTCGCCGTGGCCAACTTCGCGCTGATCAACATGCTCATGGCCAGCCGGCTGCTCTACGGCATGGCCAACGAACGGGTGCTGCCGCGCCCGCTGGGCAAGGTACACGAAAACGCCGCACGCCGTACGTGGCGATCGCGTTCACGTCGCCCATCGCCGTCGGTCTCATCGCCGCCATCTCCCAAGATGCGCTCCCGACGCTGGGCGGCACGACGGCCCTGCTGCTGCTCGGAGTGTTCACGGTGGTCAACATCGCGGCGCCGGTCCTGCGCCGGGACCGCGTCGATCACGATCACTTCCGGGCGCCGACGGTCCTGCCAGTCATCGGCGCGGTGACCTGTGCGTTCCTGGTCGGTCCGTGGACGGATCGCGACAGCGAGCAGTACGTCGTGGCCGGCGTCCTGCTCGCCGTCGGTGTCGTGCTGTGGGCGATCACCCGGATCGTCACGGGCCGGCGGGACCCCGACGACTCGCTCGACCTGCCGCACGGCGGCGTCGTCAGCTGACGTCAGCCCGCGGTGAGGCGTTCGGCGGGGCTGGCGCCGGAGTCCGTCTCGTCGTAGGTCCAGTCAGGCTGCTTCGAGCGCTGCGTCTCGTCCAGCTCGGCCACGTCGTCACGGATCCCTGTCAGCGGGGCGATCAACACCGGCGTCACCGGTTCGGCTCGCTCCGGCGCGCCCTCGAGGTGGCGGGCGAGGGCCTCGGGAAACAGGGCCAGCAAGCTGTTGGCGACCCGCTGCTGCTGCTGGGCGAGGAAGCACCGGGCCTCGTCGGCGACCGTGTCGATGCGACTCGACAGCTCGTCGACGTCGTGGTCAGTGGCGTTGGAGGCGCAGAACCGGCCCAGGATCTCGGCGATCGCCGCCCCGTCCTGCTTGCACGGCGTGCACTGCCCGCACGACTCCACGGCCAGGAATCGGGCCACGCCCTGGGCCACGGCGACGACGTCATCCGATTGGTCGACGACGATGAACCCGGCCGCGCCGAGGCCGCCGCCAGCCGCATCGAGGGCCTCGAACGACAGCGGCGTGTCAAAGGCCGCGGCGGGCAGGAACGGATGGGAGACGCCGGAGAGCACGGCGACCAGCGGCGCCGCCGACCTCGGCCCGCCGCCGATCTCGTCGATCACGGCGCGCAGCGGCGTGCCCATTGGCACCTCACCGACGTCGGCGCGGCGCGTCGCACCGGACACGGTGCACACGATCGTCCCCGGCGAGTCGGCGGTGCCGACCTCCCGAAACCACGTCGCCCCGTTGGCCAGGATCAGCGGGACATGGGCCAGGGTCTCCACGTTGTTGGCGAGCGTCGGCGGCGCGTTCGTCGTGTCCTCGCCGGCCAGTTCGACCGTCGCCGCCGACCGATCGCCGTCGCCGAGCTCGTCGGCGCCGTGACGGTACGGCGGCGCCACGCGGGGGAACGCTGGCCGACCCTCGGTCACCTCGAGCAGCGCCGTCTCCTCGCCGAAGAGGTACTCGCCCGGGCCGCCGACGAGGTCGAGGTCGACGCCCTCGGCCCAGCCGGCGTCGCGTACCTCGGCGAAGGCGGCCCGCACGCGCTCGATCGGCGCGGCGAACGACTCCTTCACGGCGACGATGACATGGTCGGCGCCGACGGCGGACGCGGCGATCAGCGCGCCTTCGAGCACGCGGTACGGGTTGCGCACGAGCAGCGTGCGGTCCTTGAAGCTGCCGGGCTCGCCCTCGGCGCCGTTGACGATCACGGTGGCGGGTTGGACCTCTGACGCGTTGGCGGCGACGGTGCGCCACTTCTCGCCGGTCGGGAAGCCCGCTCCGCCCCGCCCCCGTAGTCCGGAGGCGACCACTTCCTCGATCGTCGCCGCCACGCCGAGCCGCCGCGCTGCCTCCAGTCCCGCGCCGCCACCGCCACTGACGTACTCGGCCAGCGACGGGACGGGTCGCTCGTCCAGGACTCGCGAGATCAGCACTGTCACGGTGGCGGAACGCCCGTCGGCGACGGCGTCAGATCGCCGCCAGGGCGGCGTCGTAGTCCGGCTCCTGGGCGATCTCGGGGACCTGCTCGGTGTACTTCACGACGCCGTCGGGATCGACGACCACGACGGCGCGCGACATCAGCCCGGCCATCGGTCCGTCGGCGATCCGCACGCCGTAGGTCTCCCCGAAGTCGCTGCGGAACGTCGACGCCGACGTGGCGTTCTCGATGCCTTCGGCGCCGCAGAACCGCGCCTGGGTGAAGGGCAGGTCGGCCGATACGTTGAGCACGGCGGTGTCGTCGCGCCCGGCGGCCCGTTCGTTGAAGTTCCGCACACTGGCTGCGCAGGTGCCGGTGTCGACGCTGGGGAAGATGTTCAGCACCAGACTCTTGCCGGCGAAGTAGCCCACCGTCACATCGCCGAGGTCCTTGCCCGTGAGAGTGAACGCCGGCGCCGGCGCGCCGACCTCGGGCAGGTCGCCGACGGTCTGGACCGGGTTGCCGCGGAGGGTGATCTGTGCCATCTCGGCAGTCTGTCACCGACCTCCGCCACGGCGGAAGTTGCGGGCGTTGACGAGCAGCACGAGGGCGACCGAGATGCCGAGCGCCCACCACTGGTAGCGCTGCAGGAAGTCGAGGACGTCGAGCAGCGGCTCCTCGAAGGTCTTGGCCAGCCACCACATCAGTGCTAGGCGGCCGGCGATCCCGACCCCCAGCAGCACGGCCAGCCGGGCCGGCGGGGTGCGATGCACCCCGGTGAGCACGGCGACGATGTTGCTCCCGGCGAAGAACGGGATCAGGCCGATCTCCAGCTTGCCGAAGTTGCGCTGGTAGGCGGCGAGCGCCTGCGGGGTGACCCCGAGGAAGCGCGTGAACCACGACAGCGCCTGGTCCCGGTAGGCCCGACCGATGAGGTGGCACACGACGAAGGCGGCGGCGATGCGCAGCGTGCCGATGACGATGTAGGTCCACGGGGAGATGCCGCCGGCCACGACGAGCACGAGGTAGCGCTGGCGTGACGACAGCGCCAGCAGCGCCTCTGGTCGCGTGTTCACCCACTGCGCCCACACGGCGTTGGCCACGTTGGTGCAGATGATCAGGGCGACGAAGGCGACGAGGGTGAGGGGCGCCCACGACGGCGGCCTGTGCGGGGAGATCGCCGCCGCCACCGTGTCGTCGACCGGCACCGGCGGGGGGGCCGGGGGGGAGGCGAACGGCACCGGCGGGGGGGCCGGGGGGGAGGCGAACGGCTCGTCGCCGGCGGTCGGCGCCACGGACCGAACCTACTGCCGGGAGGTGAGATGCCGCACTCGCCATCGCCGGCCCAGGTGAGCACGGGGAGGCGACCATCCCCGGGTCATCGACGGCGCGATGGGAGAATCCGTCTCGTGTCGACGTCGACGATCGACCAGCTCGTCACGGCGCCGCCCCCGCAGCTCGCTCGGCTGCGGGCCCTGCACCTCGTCACCACGATGGTGCTCGCCGCGCTGCTCGGACTCGGCGTGCTCGACCTGTTCGGCGTGCTCCCGGTGTACGGCGTCGAGGTCGAGCGGGTCAGCGCGGCCGGAGGCGGCTACGAGCTGGAGGTGCTGTACAGCACGGTGTCGCGCCCGGCGCTGGCCACGCCGTTCGAGATCACGGTCACCCGCCCGGGTGGGTTCGACGCGCCGATCGAGCTGGCGCTGTCCCAGCAGTACCTGACGCTGTTCGACGAGAACGGGCTCAGCCCGGCGCCGTCGGCCGAGACGTCCCTCGGTCCGTTCGTGCTCTGGGAGTTCGACCCGCCCGAGGGCGACACGCTGACGGTGTACTTCGACGCCCGCATCGAGCCGCAGCTGCAGCTGGGGGTGACCGGTGAGGTGGCCGTGATCGAGGACGGCGCGCCAGTGGTCCAGGTCGAGTTCCACACCGCGATCCGGCCATGAGGCGAGGCGGCTATGGAGATCATCCTTCGCTCGTCGGTGATCTTCGGGCTGCTGTTCCTGCTGACGCGCGGGATGAAGCGGCGCACGTTGGCCGACCTGGCGCCGTTCGAGCTGCTGCTGCTGGTCGCCCTCGGCGACATCGTCCAGCAGGGCATCACGCAGGAGGACTACTCCGTCACGGGCGCCGTGCTCGCCATCTCGACGTTCGCGTGCTGGATCACGGTGCTGTCGTACCTGTCGTGGCGGTCGAAGCGCCTGGCCGGTCTCATCGAGGGCGTGCCGCTCGTGATCGTGCAGAACGGAAACCTGATCGAGCCGACGCTCAAGGCCGAGCGCCTCCCGGTGGACGAAGTGCTGGAGGCGGCCCGCCAGCGCGGCATCGAGTCGTTGGACGACGTGAAGCTGGCCGTGCTCGAACCGACCGGCCGCATCTCCTTCATCCGCCACTCCGGCGCAGATGACAGCTGACGCTTCGATGGCTCGCTCCGCTCGCTGGGCCGGGCAAGGCCGGCCTGGGCTCACGAACTCACTGCGGTCGGGGGCCAAGAGCGTCAGTTCCGCTTGCCAGGCCAAGCGCGTCGATCAAGACGTTGGGCCGGTCAGCCCGGGGTCGTCGATTCGGTCGGGGCGAGGCAAGTGTCGAAG
>JBPCJL010000167.1:0-9238 GCA_051005355.1 Ilumatobacteraceae bacterium | reverse complement strand
CGTCAAGGGCGGCAAGGGTCGCCTGATGGGCTTCGGCCACCGCGTCTACAAGAACTACGACCCGCGAGCCACGATCATCAAGCAGACCGCCTACGAAGTGTTCGAGGTGACCGGCAAGAACCCACTGCTCGATATCGCCCTCAAGCTGGAGGAGACGGCGCTCGAGGACAGCTACTTCGTCGATCGCAAGCTGTACCCGAACGTCGACTTCTACTCGGGCCTCATCTACCAGGCCCTCGGTTTCCCGGTCGACATGTTCACGGTCCTCTTCGCCATCCCTCGCATCTCCGGTTGGTTGGCCCATTGGGACGAGCTGCTCGGCGACAAGGACCAGAAGATCTCCCGCCCGCGCCAGTGGTACGCCGGGCCAAGCGAGCGCGAGTTCGTCAAGCTCGCCGACCGCTGAGCGGACCTCACTCCGTCCGCAGCACCGTCGCCGGTGACGCGCTACCGACGCGCCTGGCCGGTCCAGCCGTGATCGCGGCGGCGGAGATGAGGGCGATGACGACGGCGATCATGACCGGCACCACGCGCACGACCGGCGCTTCGATCACGCCCATGTCGTGGGCGAACAGCCGCCACGACCACCGCCCGAGCACGATGCCGAGCGGGACGCCGACCAGGAGGGCGACGCTGACCGTTGCTGCCGACTGCGCGGTCACCGCCGTCAACACCTGGCGGCTGGTGAAGCCAGGGGCCTTGAGCACGGCGTAGTCACCGCGGCGGCGCCGCACCGTCGTCGCCATGCCGTGGCCGATGGTCGCCACGACGATCACGCCGAGCAGACCGATCACCGCCCAGATCAGTCCGTGCGCCGAGTCAGAATCGACCACCTCGGCGGGGGCGAGCGACACGAGCCACTCCGTCGGCGCACCCTGATCGAACTGCGGGAGGCCCCACGGGAAGCGGGTGATCACGGTCTGCGGATCGACGCCGTCGGCGAGGTCGAGGAACGTGATGCCGGGAATCGGGTCGAAGTCCGGCGGCACCATCGACTGGTACCGCTCCCACGTCATGGCCACCCCCTCGTCGAGACGGGTCGGATCGAGGCCAGGGATGTCGATGGACGGGAAGACGGCCGCCCCGACGATCTCGACCTCGAACTCGACTGGCACCGCGCCCAGGATCGTTTCCGACTGCAACCGGACCGTGTCGCCGACCTCGACGCCGAGGCGATCGAGGACGCTGGCGCCGACGAGCACCTCGACATCGTCGCCCGGCGTGCGTCCATCGAGCACGGTCGGCCACAGCTCGCCGGAGATCGGCAGGATTCCAAGCGACGGCGCCAGCTGGGTGCCATCGACGATGACCTTGTGCAGGCCCGCACTGGCCACACCGACGACATCGGGGTCCTCGGCAAGGGTGGAGCGCAGAGCCTCGACGTCGACACTGCCGTAGGCGTTGCGTGCCGTGAGGTCCCACCCCACGCCGTAGCGCACCGGCTCGTCCACCAGCTGAGCGAGACTGCCGACGAAGCCGATGCCGCCCAGGACGAGCGCCAGCGCGGCGGCGGCGGTGACGGTGGTCGACCAGAACCTCCGCCGTTCTGAAGCGGTCCCGCGGCGAGCCGGAGCCCGGTTCCGATCGCCGGCGGGGCCGCACCGAGCAGTCCGTCCAGCGGCCCACCCGCCCCGCCACGGCGCGCCGCCGTTCGCTGGCTGGCCACGCGCTCGACGGCGACGAGGACGGCTGCGATGGCGACGGCGCCGGGCAGGAGCACGGTGAGATCTGCGTCGAAACCGCGAGCCGGTTCCAGGCGGCGCACGCCGCCGATCGGGAACCACGGGGACAGCGCCACGGCGACAGCGATCGCCAGGAGGGCGCTCGGCAGACCGACCGAGGCGACGGTCAGCACCTCGACGAAGCGGACCTGCTGGCGGCCAAAGCGAATGGCCCGCAGGGCGTCAGCCTCGTTGCGCCTTGCCTCGACCTGCCGGGCCATGGCGTGACCGGCCAGCACCAGCGTGGCGACCAACACCACGGCGCCGAGCACGATCAGCGTGATGACGAGGGGGCCAACGGCATCCTGCACGCGGGCACGCGTGACACTGATCGTCTCGTCCGTCGGCCAGCCCACGGCGTCGAGCTGGCGAGTGACGTCCTCGACGGCGCCGGGTTCCACGGCGAATCGGGTGGCCGACCACTGCTGCAGCTCGGCGGCGCGGGCTGCGAGTGAACGCCGGTGTGAAGTAGATCGCCGAGCGGTCCTGGGCCCGATCCGAGGCCGCCTCGGAGGGCTCGTCACCCAGGCCGACGATGGTGAAGCGCTCGGACACCTGCCCGGAGAAATCGGAGGTGAGGAACTGCACCGAGACCTGATCGCCGACGGCGAGACCGGCGGTCTTCGCGCCCCGGCCGATCACCAGGATCTCGTCCGCGCGGGTGGGATCGGGGAACCGGCCGTGCTCCAGGACCGGCCGCTGGTGGCGCAGCTCGTCCCACGAACCGATGAAGTACTTGATCAGCGTCAGGTCGATCCCCTCGACCAGGCCGCGGAAGCCGACCTGCGTCGAAAGGAGGTGACACCGTCCAACCCGCCGGCCACGGCCACTGCTCGATTGGGCTCCTCGAGGTGGCTCGACACGATCTGCGGGAAGTCCGTTGCGATCGCGATGCGGTCGAACGACGACGCCGTGCGGCGGGCGCCGGCGATGCAAGCCAGCGCGGCGCCGCCACCGACCGCCACCAGCAAGGTCAGGAAGACCAGCGAGCGGACGTGCTGGCGCAGCCGGGCGCGCCACAGCATCATCACGCCGTCCATCACGTCAGACACCGCCGCTCACGCGACGGGTCCCGCCCCCCGTTACATCACCGCCATTGTCGCAGGGCGCACGGACGATCGGAAGGCAGCAGGCACCACCACCGCCCGAGTGCTGGCATGCCTGGAGGAATCCTTCCGATCACGCTGCTGACCGGCACGGTGGCCCAGGACCCGGACCAGACGTTCGATCCGAGCGACCCGATCGGCACGACGGCCGCGCCGATCACGGTCAGCGGGTCGGCCTTCCTGCGCCTCGCCCTGGACACGGCGGACCTCACGCCGCCCGATCCGAACACGGACATCGACCTCTACCTGTACGACGAAGCGGGCAACTTCATCGACCAGTCGGCGGCGTCGGGCACCGCGGAGCTGATCGAGGTCCCGCTGCCGGAGGACGGCACCTACACGCTGTACGTCCACGGCTGGGCGGTGCCGGGTGGCTCGGCCGGGTTCTCGCTGCGTAGCTGGTCGGTGCCCATCCAACCGGGGACCGGGGCGCTGCAGATCACGTCGGCGCCGACCTCGGTGACGGTCGGCCAGCAGGCCACCATCGTCGCCAGTTGGTCGGGGCTGCAGCCGGCCACGGAGCACCTCGGGGCTGTCTCGCACTCGCGTGGCGACGAGCTGCTCGGCCTGACGCTGGTCGAGATCGACACCTGATCAAACACGACGACCGTCCGGTCGGCGAGGGCTACTCGCCGGCCGGACGCTCCGGCGTGGCGCAGTAGAACGGACCGCGCCCGCCGCCGGCGTGATGCTGGTAGCGGCGGCCGTCCAGCTCGAGGACGATGCGCACCCCGTCCGTCAGCACCTGCTGGTACATCATGTCCTTCTGCGGGCAGCGATGGCCGAGCTCCGCCAGGTGACGTTCTCGACCCCCACCGTGACGATCTGCGGCGAGGACGAGCGGAACCAGCCGGACCATCACCATCCGACGTCCGCGGCGCACGACCGGTTCCCGATCGCCCTCACCTCATCTTCTCCTGGAGGCGGCGGTCGAGGGCGGCGAGGAACTCCTCGGTCGTCAGCCACGGTGCGTCCCTTGCGATCAGGAGGGCGAGGTCCTTGGTCATCTCCCCGGCCTCGACGGCCTCGACGCAGACCGCTTCCAGCGTCTCGGCGAAGCGGGTCACGTCCGGCGTGTCGTCCAGCTTCCCGCGGTGCTTCAGGCCGCCCGTCCAGGCGAAGATCGAGGCGATCGGGTTGGTCGAGGTCTTGTTGCCCTTCTGGTGCTCGCGGTAGTGCCGTGTGACAGTTCCGTGGGCTGCCTCGGCTTCGACGGTGCGACCGTCTGGCGTCATCAATACCGAGGTCATCAGGCCGAGCGACCCGAACCCCTGGGCGACGGTGTCGGACTGGACGTCGCCGTCGTAGTTCTTGCACGCCCACACGTAGCCGCCCTCCCACTTCATCACCTGGGCGACCATGTCGTCGATGAGGCGGTGCTCGTAGGTCAGCCCGGCGGCCTCGAAGTCAGCTTTGAACTCGGTGTCGAAGACCTCCTGGAACAGGTCCTTGAACTCGCCGTCGTAGGCCTTGAGGATCGTGTTCTTCGTCGACAGGTACACGGGGTAGTTGCGGCTCAGGCCGTAGCGCAGCGACGCCCGGGCGAAGTCGCGGATGGAATCAGCGAAGTTGTACATGCCCATGGCGATGCCGCCGTCCTCGCCGAACCTGGCGACCTCCAGCTCGATCGACTGGCCGCCGTCGCTCGGCACGTAGCTGATGGTGACGGTCCCGGCGCCCGGCACCTTGAAATCGCTGGCCCGGTACTGGTCGCCGTGGGCGTGACGGCCGATGATGATCGGCTTCGTCCAGCCCGGCACCAGCCGGGGGATGTTGGAGATGATGATCGGCTCGCGGAACACGACCCCGCCGAGGATGTTGCGGATCGTGCCGTTGGGTGAGCGCCACATCTTCTTCAGGTCGAACTCCTCGACCCGCTCCTCGTCGGGCGTGATGGTGGCGCACTTGACGGCGACGCCGTGGCGCTTGGTCGCCTCGGCGGCGTCGATCGTCACCTGGTCGTCGGTGGCGTCGCGTTGCTGGATCGACAGGTCGAAGTACTCGAGCTCGACGTCGAGGTAGGGCAGGATCAGCTGGTCCTTGATGAACGCCCAGATGATGCGCGTCATCTCGTCGCCGTCCATCTCGACGACCGGGTTGACGACCTTGATCTTCTCCATGGCCGGGACGATAGGGGCCGCTCGCGAGCCACACCCATACGATCGAGGCGATGGACTTCGAGTGGTCGCCGGCGCAGCAGGCGCTGCGCGAGCAGGCGCGAGACGTCGCTGCCGACGCCGTGGCCCGGTTCGGGCGCAGCAACGACTCGTGGATCAACGGGTACTCGTCCGAGTTCGCCAAGGAGCTGGCCGCACTGGGCTGGATCGGCCTCACGTGGCCAGCGGAGTTCGGCGGCGGCGGGCGCCCGCCCGTCGACCGGCGGATCATCGGCGAGGAGCCGATCGCCGCCGGCGCGCCCATCGCCGCCGTCTGGTTCGCCGACCGCCAGATGGGCCCGACGCTCATCGCCTTCGGGCGCGACGACCAGCAGCAGGCGTTCCTCCCGGGGATCCTGGCCGGGGAGACGACGTGGTCGATCGGGATGTCCGAGCCTGAGGCCGGCAGCGACCTGGCCAGCCTGAAGACGACGGCGCGACGTGCCGGCGACGAGTGGGTGATCGGCGGGCAGAAGATCTGGACCAGCTTCGGTGCCGTGGCCGACTACTGCTACCTGATCTGCCGCACGTCGCGCGAGGGACCGCCGCACCAGGGCATCAGCGAGATCATCGTTCCGATGGACACGCCGGGCATCGAGGTGCGCCCGATCACCGACATGACCACCAACCGACATTTTTGCGAGGTCTTCTTCGACGAGGTGCGAGTGCCGACCGCCAACCTCGTCGGCGCCGAGGGCGGCGCGTTCAAGCAGACGATGCGCCAGCTCGAGCACGAGCGCGGCGGCATCGACCGTCTGGTATCCAACCACGCGCTGTACCGGCTGGCGCTCGAGCGGGCCGATCTAGCGGACCCGCTCGTCCGCCAGGAGCTCGCCGCGCTCGAGACGGGGTACCGGATCGGGCGCATCCTGGTGATCCGGGAAGTGCTGCGGCAGGCACCGGCCGGGTTCTCGGCGGCGACCAAGTGCTTCTGCACGGAGCACGAGCAGCGGGTGGCCCAGTTCGTCGCCCGGGTGCTCGGCGCCGAGGCGACGTTGTGGAACGACGTCACCGCTGGACTGGCGTACGCGCCGGGCTACACGATCATGGGTGGCACGTCGAACGTGATGCGCAACATCCTCGGCGAGCGTGTCCTCGGCCTGCCGCGCGAACCGTCAGCGCGATGAGCAACCTGCGCGGCCTGAGCGGACATCGCTCACACCGGCCGTCGGACCGGCGGCGCGATGAGCGGTCTGCGGTCCATGGGCGCACACTGCTCATCGCACTCAGCATGGTCGCCATTGCCGTCGGTGCGCCCACTCCGTCTGGCGCGCGAGCCAGGGTTGACGTCGTGCAGCTCGAACTGGTCGACGACAGTCGGCCCACCAGCGGCACCGTAGGAGTGCCGGCCGCGCCGACGCGGACGCTGCCGACCACCGTCTACCTGCCGCCCATCACCGAAGCGGCGCCGCTGATCGTGCTGGCCCACGGTGCCGGCGGCGCGCCGGAGAAGTTCACCGAACTGGCGTCGTACTGGTCAGCGCGCGGCTACGTCGTGGCCGTGCCGCGCTTCCCGCTGACCAACGACCAGGTGCGGCGGCCGGTGCTGGCCGAGTTCGAGGAGCAGGGCCGCGACGTCCGCTTCGTGATCGACGAGCTGGTGGCGCGCGGCGAGGCCACGACCGGCGAGCTGGCGGGGCGCGTGGATCCGGTGCGCATCGGTCTCTTCGGACTGTCCCTCGGTTCGCTGACGGTCTGGAGCGCGGTGTTCGGCGGCGCCGGCGAGCTGGCGATCGACGCAATGATCCAATCCGACGGCACCACGCTGATCACCGATGAGCGCGTCGGGTCGATCGACTTCCCGGTGCTCGTCGCCCACTCCGACGTTGATCCGATCTTCGCCTACCCCGACGTCGTCGCCCGCTACGAGCAGCTCCCCGGCTCCAAGTACCTGCTGACGTTGCACGGCGCTGCCCACGCCACCGTCGGCGAGAACACCGTCACCCCCGCCGACGCGACGTACCGAGAGACGACGACGGTGTTCTGGGATCGCACGCTCGGCGCCCGGCCGGACAGCCCCTTCCCGCCGCCGATCCCGGGCGTCACTTCGTTCTCGGACGGCACGATCCGGCGCCGGCCGGCTCGGTGGCGACACTTCCCGCAACGCTCTGACTCCCCGCCTGCGCAGGTGCCAGCTTCACCCGCCATTGGCCTGCCTGCACGCTGGCTGCGACCGTCGCAAGTGTGGTGAGGTAGTGGTCGGGAGGGCTGCGTGGGTCGACAACGAGGGGGCGGGCGGGTTCCCATCCCGTTCCTCGCCAGCGCCTGGCGTCGCCAGTGGGGCTCGATGGTCCTGCTCGCACTTCTCGTCGCGCTGACCGGCGCGATGGCGATGGCCGGTGTCGCCGGCGCCAGGCGATCGGCGAGCAGCTCGACGCGCTTCGATGAGATCGCCAACGGTCGCGACCTCCTCGTCGGCGGCGCGGACGCCGACCCGGCACCGCTCGCCGCCCTGCTCGACGGTCCGCTCGTCGAGAGCTACCTCGAGCAGGTCTTTGTGTTCGCCCAACCCAGCTTCGAGGAGGACCTGTTCACGTTCGCCCCGATCGGGACCACGGGGTTGGACATCGAGCAGGGCGTGCTCCGGGCCGGGCGGCGTGTGAACCCGACCAATCCCGACGAGGTGGTGGTCAACGAGCTGCTGGCGACCAGGCACGACCTGCGACCGGGCGACGTCCTCGACCTGCTGTCGCTGTCGCCCGTCCAGGTCACCAACGTGTTCGAGACCGGCGCGATGCCCGAGTCCGCCGAAGGTCCCGCGCTGGCGCTCCAGGTGGTCGGGGTCGCCCGCACGACCATCGACATCGCCGCACGAGCCGACGAGCCAGCGACGCTCACCCTCTCGCCGGCCTTTCTCGACCGGTACCAGGGAAGCGTTGGCCTGGGCACCGTCACGCACCTCGTGCGCCTCGTCGACGAGCCGGATGCGCTCGAACGCTTCACCGATGCTGCGGCGGCGGCCTACCCCGACGGGGAGCTCGGCTTCGACGTCATCCAGGCCGAGGAGTTCCAGTCCGACGCCATCGGGGTCGCCACGTTCGCCGTGCTCGCGCTCGGCCTGGTGGTCGCGCTCGCCGGGTTCGTGTGGATCGCGACGACCGCGTTGCACCAGCAACGCCTGCTCGCCTCCGAGACCGACGTGCTGCGTGCGCTCGGGTCGACTCCCTTCGAGCGCGTCCTCGTGCTCGCCGGTGCCGTGGCTCCCGCCATCGCCGTCGGCGCCGTGCTCGCGCCGGTCGTGGCGATCCTGCTGTCACCCCTGTTCCCGGTTGGGCTGGCCCGTCGGTACGACCCGGACGTCGGGTTCCACGTCGACGCGGTTGTGCTCGCCATCGGCGTGGTGGGACTGGTGGTGCTCCTGGGCGGTGTCGTCGTCATAGCCGCTTCGAGGCTCGTCAGCGCTCCGCTCGACCGATTGCCGCGCCGCCGGCCGCCCCGGCTCGATCGCCTGGTCCGCTCGCTGCGCCCGGCCCCGGCGATGGGCCTTCGCTTCGCCCTGTTCTCGCCGGGCACCGTCGCCGTCCCGGTCCGTCCGGCGCTGGGCGGTGCATGCCTGGCCGTCATCGGCCTGACCGGGATGGCGATCGTCGGCGCCAGCCTCGGCCGGGTCGTCGACACCCCCGCGAGGTGGGGGACGACGTGGGATGTGGCGTTCACCCGCGACGACCCGTTGCCCGTCGAGCAAAGCGCGGTCCTCGATGATCCTGCCGTCGCCGCCGTCTCCATCGCCCTCATCGACGAACAGGTGACGATCGACGGGATCAAAGCCGTCGCTTCGTGGATCGAGACCGTGCGCGGCGACATCAGCTGGTCGATGGTCGACGGCCGAGCTCCGCAGGCCGACGACGAGGTGGTCGTCGGCCAGACCACCCTGGAGCGGCGCGGCGTCACGCTGGGCGCGACCGTGCAGATCGCCAGCCGCTCGTCGCCGCCGCTGCCGTATCGCCTCGTCGGTGTGGTCGTGTTCCCGAGCATTGAGTTCTCGTCACCGCTGGACGACGGGGCCGGCTTCACGCAGGCGGGCGGAGCACGCCTCGGTCTCGGAGACCGGAGCCGTGACGACGCCGGGTCGCTCGTGGTGCTCGTTCGCTGGGCAGCCGGCGCTGATCAGTCGCAGGCGCTCGAACGGTTCGCCGCAGAGGACTTCGTCGCCCGCCCGCCCTCGCCGGCGCCGGCGATCAACGGTCTCGACGAAATGGAGTGGGTCCCGGCGAGCGCCGACATCCCCCCCATCATGCTCGGCGGAATCGCCAAA
>JBPCJL010000166.1:0-2636 GCA_051005355.1 Ilumatobacteraceae bacterium | reverse complement strand
GTAGCTGTCATCGGCGTCGCCCATGATCACGTAGCGACCGCGGGCGGCGCGGATGCCCCCGAGCAGGGCATGGCCGTAGCCGGGCTGGGCGACGGGCACGACACGCGCCCCGGCGTCGATGGCGATCTGTGGCGACCCGTCGGTGCTGCCGTTGTCGGCCACCAGCACCTCCCCGTCGATGCCCCGGCGGCGCAGGTACTCCGTCGCCTTGGCGATGCACGTCGCCAACGTCTCGGCCTCGTCGAGGCACGGCATCAGGATGGTCAGCTCGCAGGTGGGCCGCGCTGTCGTCGACCGTTCCATCCCGACCGGACGCTAACCCGCCAGCCGCAGAACCCGCCGGCGCTCAGCGGCCGCGCCGCACTCGCTTGGCGACGCGCTCGACGGCCCAGCGGGCGTTGAGTCTGGCCAGGGCCAGGCGGCTGATCGGCCGGTCGGGATGGGGATGCTGGGCCCTGAGGTGGTCGAGCAGGCGGCTGGCCGGCACGAACCAGCCGTCCCGTTGAGCCACCGCGCGCAGCAGCGAAGAGAACTCGGCGTCGAGCCGTCCGTCCTGCACGAAGCCGGAGGCGAAGTGCGTGTAGACGATGCAGGCGCCGCCGCGGGCGGCCAGGCGATCGATCTTGGCGGGGGCGAGCAGCCGGTTGAAGTCGGCCACCGTCTCACCGTCCGACGAGCTGAACCAGTACCGGCTGCGGGGCTTGGTGGACTCGCGGTACGGCATGTACGGGTCGCGCCGCAGCGTGTCGACGCCCTCGAACACCAAGTTGCGGATGTAATCGATCTGTCGCGCCCTGTCGCCCCAGAACGCCGGTGACGCCGGGTCCTCGCCTTCGAACGTGGTGGACGATCCGAACCGGGCGTAGAGCGCGCCGATCGGCTGGACGAAGCGCCGGTGACCCCAGTACACGTTGTGCGGGCTGCGCGAGTGGTTGGTGTGCAGGCGCGGCGCGGCGCCGAACAGCTCCTCGAACCGGTCGAGGCCGGCGAGGATCTCCCGGCGCGTGAAGTCGCCGGAACCGACGCCGTGCAGCGCGATCTCGAAGCCCTGCGCCGCCAGGCGATGGACGAACCGGCGGTACTCGGGATCGGCGAGCGACTGTCCGGCCCACCCGTCGCGCGGCGGCTCGACCCACACCGTCTTCGTCGCACCGACGCCGAGCTCGGCGAGGAGTTCGTAGACGGGCGCCACGTTCTCCACAGTGGCCCCGTCGGTGTCGTCGACGATCGAGAAGGCGAACGCGTGCCCGTCGGGCCACGTGACGTCGGGTCGCCTCACGATCCCTCTCACGACCGGCGCACACAGAAGTACAGCGGTGACCCGTCGAGGCCGAGCTGGTCGGCGGTGTAGCCGTCCGTGACGTCGAGCACGTCGTCGGCGCGCACCGTGGTGACGTCGAAGCCGGGCCGGCGCAGCCGGTCGACGATGTCGTGGCCGTAGGTGCGCCACAGGTCGACCTGGCCGTAGGCGGCCAGGCGCTCGTCGGCGCTCCGTGCGGTCGCGTCCTCGAACGTCGCCCGGGATTCGTCCACGGTGGTCTGGACGACGGCCCAGCCGCCGGGCCGCAGGACGCGGTGCAGCTCGGCGATGGCGAGGCGGTCGTCGGGCACGTGGGCCAGGACGTGCGAGCAGACGACGGCGTCGAACGAGGCGTCCGGCTCGGCGATGTCCATGATGTCGAGGCGCACCATCGCCGCCGGCGAGTCGATGTCGGCGCTGAGGTAGTCGACTTCGGGGACCGACCGCAGCCGGCGGGCCAGGATGGCTTCGGGGGCGAAGTGCAGCAGGCGGGTCGGGGCCTGCCCGAGGCCGACGTTGCGGTCGAGGAAGCGCCACGTCAGTCGATGACGCGCCAGGCAGCCGCACACCGGGCACTGCGCGTTGGTCGCCGGCTCCTTGCCGTACGTGGAGTACGGCAGGAACGCCTTGACGCGATGCTCGCAGCACGGGCAGAAGCGCTCGCCGCCCCGGTAGTAGAGCGAGATCAGGCCGAAGTAGGCCCGGTTGAGCGGCGCCCGCACGCAGCGCGGGATCACCCGCTTGGCCGGCTCGCGCAACCGGTTGAGGATGGAGTTGGGCGATGGCACCGTCGACTACCCGGGCTTGACGCCGATGCGGCCCGAGCCGTCGACGCGCACGAGCAGCGGTGGATCGGCGACCTCGGCCCGCCACTCGTCGACGGCCCGACGAGCGCCCTGCCAGTAGCCGTAGTCGTCGATGATGAGGACGCCGCCCGGGGCCAACGCCGGGTACAGGTGCGCCAGCTCATGGCGGGTCGACTCGTACCAGTCGGTGTCCAGCCGGAGGAGGGCGATCGGACCGTCCGGCACGCTGGCCGGGACGGTGTCCTCGACCTTGCCCTTGACGAACCGGAGCCGCTCGATCGGCCATCCCGTGCCGAGCATGTTCGCTCGCACCTCCTCGAGCGGCGAGTAGGCGAACGTCACGTCGTCGGGGCCGGCCCGGTACACCTCACCGGCCAGCGGGCCATCGGCGCTCGACGGCGCGGCCATGCCCTCGAACGTGTCGTAGAGCCACAGGCACCGGCGGTCGTCGCCCAGTTGCTGCAGCGTCAGTGCGGCGAGCATCGACGAGCCGCCCTTCCAGACCCCGCACTCGACGACGTCGCCCTCGA
>JBPCJL010000165.1:0-4217 GCA_051005355.1 Ilumatobacteraceae bacterium | reverse complement strand
TCGAGCCGATGCGCATCACCTTGGCCGGCGACGTCACGGCCTCGCCACCATCGCCGGCGTCACCGTCCGAGTGCTCGTCCGCCACGACCTCCGCCTGCTCGACCGGCACCTCCGCTGGGGCGCCGCTGTTTCCATCCGTCATGGTCGGGATCCTCTCGTCCTGGCGATGCTCACACAACGTTCCCAGCGAGGAACGGGACCAACACCTCGGCCGGCGTCAGCGAGCCGTGGCGGCAGATCAGCGGGAACGGACCGGAGTCGGCCGGGTCGTTGAAGCTGACGTCGGCGAAGGCGACCAACGCCACGTCGCCCAGACGAGCCGCCATCGGTGCCGCCATGGCCGGGCCGAACCAGTGCTCGTCGAGCACCTGCTGGCGGTCGACGACCCACGCCACGTCCTCATACCGGTCATTGGCCGCCTTGGCCAGGTCCGCCGCCGCGCCCGGTCGGGCGTGCCACCACCGGAACCGCCCTTCACCCGACTGCTGGGCGACCATGGCGAGCAGATCGGCGTCGGGCTCGATGATCCGGTCGCCGACGTCCACCTGGCCGTGGTCGGCGGTCACGAGGAGCACGGCGCCCGCCGGCAGCGCATCGAGCACGTCGGCCACCAGCCGGTCGGCGAACCGCAGCTCGGCGTCGTAGAACTCGCCGAACCCCCGCTCGTGCGCCGTCTTGTCGATCCCGCCGTAGTAGGCATAGACGAATCGGGCGCCGGCGGCGAGCTGCTGGCGCACCTCGACCGCGATCGCCGATGCCGCCCGCCATCCGACTCCACGCGAGCCACGCAGGTGGGCCTCGGTGAACGCCGTCCCCTGGAGATCAGCCGGCGAGACGACCGGGACGGCGTGGCCGAGGAAGGCCGGGAACGGCTGCACGTCGACCGGAGGTCGGGACCGCCGGCGGTCGCTGCCCCCGGCCGTCCACCGCAGGACGTTGAGCACCTCGCCGCCGAGCAGGATGCGATACCCCAGTAGGCCGTGCTCCGCCGGCGTCAGCCCGGTCGTGATCGAGCTGAGCGCCGTCGCCGTCGTGGTCGGCGCCACGGTCGAGATCGGGCCGCCGGTCATCGCCGCGACCGCCGGCATCAGCGCCCGCCGCTCGACGAGCTGGTTCCAGCCCAGGCCGTCCAGGATCAGCAGCACGATCTGGTCGGCGCCGTCGACGCCCTGCGGGAACCACGGCGGCAGCGCGCCGGCCCAGGTCGCCGGCCCGAGCAAGGCGGGCACGATGCCCCGCACGTTCGCCCCGGCGTAGTCGGGCAGCAGCGGCGCAGGCACGGAACCGCCGGCTGCAGGTCGATCGCTCACTGCCGTCGGGGGCCAAACCGCACAGCCCGTACGATAGATGCGTGCGCGTCTCCACCCGCGGCGACTACGCCTGCCGTGCGCTGCTCTCCCTGGCCCTGCACGACGACGCGCACGGGCCCACGTCGGTGCGCGACATCGCCGAGCGCACGGGACTGCCGCAGCCCTACCTCGAGCAGATCTTGCTCGCCCTCAAGGGTGCCGGGCTGGTGCGCTCCAAGCGCGGCGTGGGCGGGGGCTACGTCCTGGCCCGGTCGCCGTGCGACATCCGGCTGTCGGAGATCGTGTCGGCCGTCGACGGACCGATCACGCTCGGCGACTTCGGTCAGCCGCACCAGGACGGCGCCTGCGACCACGAGGGCCAGTGCGTGCTCATCGCCGTCTGGAACGAGGCCGGCGAGTACATGCACCACCACCTCGACAGCTACACGCTCGCATCGATCGCCGAGATGGCCCGCGGCCGCGTCCCGTGGCCCACGGTGGCCCCCGTCTGAATCGAGAACTGGGCGCGATCTGTGTCATTCGGTGAACTGGGCGCGATCCGTCGCAGATCTGAGACGGATCGCGCCCAGATTGCCCAACGACACGGATCGCGCCCAGATCGGATGGCTCGCGCCGCCGGGTCGCCGCACGCTGATCGACCACCTGCTACTTCAGGAGCTCTTCGACCCGGCTGTGCTGGAACAAGGTTGAGATCGCGTACCCGTCTAGCTCGTCGCGTCGAGGAACTCGGTGAGGTCGGGCGGGAGGGGGCTCTCGAACGTCAGGCGCTGCCCGGTGACCGGGTGGTCGAAGCTCAGCTCGGCAGCGTGGAGGAACGGCCGGCCGAGGCCGAACGTGGTGCGCCGGTCCCCGTAGGTGGGGTCGCCGAGCAGCGGGTGGCCGATGGCGCCGAGGTGCACCCTGATCTGGTGCGTCCGTCCGGTCTCCAACCGGAGCGCCAACCGGGCCAGCTCGGCCGGCCGGTCGAACGTCTCGACGACCCGGTACTCCGTGCGCGCCGGCTTCCCGCCGACGACGACGGCCATGCGCAGCGGGTCGGCCGGGTCCCGCCCAATTGGGGCGTCGATGATCCCGTGCGGCGCATTCGGGTGGCCCCAGACCACGGCGTCGTACCGACGCCCCGCCGTGTGGGCGCTGAACTGCTCGACGAGCCCGGCCCGCGCCTCGTCAGTGCGGGCGACGACCAGCAGTCCGGAGCTGCCGGCGTCGAGGCGGTGGACGATGCCGGGTCGCTGCGGGTCCGCCCCGATCGCCCGGAGGTCAGGGAAGCGATCGAGCAACCCGTTGACCAGCGTGCCGTTTGGGTTGCCGGCGCCCGGGTGGACCACCAGCCCGGCCGGCTTGTCGACCACCACGACTGCGTCGTCCGCGTGCACCACGTCGAAGACGACGGCGGCGTCGGCGGCGGGCGGCGTCGGGCGGGGCAGGGCGTCCGGATCGATTTCGACGAGGGTGCCCTCCTCCAGCCGGGCCTTGCCCTCGCCCGGTGCGGCCCCAGCGCCATCGACGCGCACGCCACCAGCGGCGATCACCGCCGTCGCCGCGGCGCGACTGACGTCGGCCAGCAGGGCGACCACGCGGTCCAAGCGCTCACCCGCGAGCGCCGCCGGCACTCGCTCGGCGATCATCGCTCCGGCGCGTCGACGGGATGCTCCGCCGGGGCCGGGGAACCACGCCGATCCTGCGGTCGGCGCAGGCTGCTCAGCAGCAGCGTCGCGCCGCCGACGGTCACGGCGATATCGGCGACGTTGAAGATCGGCCACCACTGCAGGTCGATGAAGTCGACGACCGCACCGCGCAGCCAGCCCGGATCCCGGAACAACCGGTCGAGCAGGTTGCCGGCTGCACCGCCGAGGATCAGCCCCACGGCGAGGGGGTACAGCCGGCTCGTCGACCGGCCGACCGAGATCAGGAGGCCGACCATGACGAGCAGGGCGACGACCCCGATGACGGGACCGAGCCCGGTGCCCTGCGAGAACGCCATGCCGCGGTTGAAGGCCAAGTTGAACCGCAACGACCCGATCACGTCGACCGTGCGGCCGCCGCTCAGACGCTGCAGCGCCCAGTGCTTCGTCGCCTGGTCGACCGCGGCGACGACGGCGGCGATGATCAGCGGCGCCCGCAGGTCGCGCACCGACGGCAGTGTCACCCCGAGCTCATCGCCGGCCGATGCCGCCGACCTTCTCCTCGACCAGGACCGTCGCCCATGGGATCGCTTCGAGTCGCTCGCGCGGGATCGGACGGCCAGAAGCCACGGAGTAGCCGTAGGAGCCCTCGCTCATCCGCGCCAGCGCGGCGTCGATGTCAGCGACGGTCTGGCGGGCCTGGGCCGACAGTGCGAGGTCGCGTTCGCGCTCGACGACCATGGTGTCGCCCTCGCCGCTCTCGTCGTCGAACTGCACGTCGCCCATCTCGCCCTCTTCGATCAACGAGTTCGCCTCGTCCTCCAGCCGCGTCGCCTGTCCCGACAGCGCACGGCGCTCGGTCACCAGCAGGTCCTGCTGGGCCTTGAGGAACTTGACGTCGAAGTCCTTCGTGTAGGCGATCCCGTCCTTGGTCCGGCCCCTCGGTGCGGGGATGCCGTTGCCGGAGACGGCGTCGGCGACCGGTTCCGACGGCACGACCGGCGGTGGCGCCGACTTCTTGGCCGGGGCCGGTTTGGCTCGCGCCGTCGACTGCCCTGCCGATGACGAGGCCTGCTTCTTCGTGGTTGCCGACTTCTTCGTCGTCGCCGACTTGGCCGCCGGCGCCGACTTCTTGGTCGCCTGCTTCGCTGGCGGCCGCTTCGCCGCCGCCGGACGCGAACCACTCTTGACGGCGGCGGCGGTCTTCTTCGCCGGCTGTTTCGTGGCCTGCTTGCTGGCGGACTTCTTGGTCGCGGCCATGCCGTCGGGACCTCCCCCGGGC
>JBPCJL010000164.1:0-9099 GCA_051005355.1 Ilumatobacteraceae bacterium | reverse complement strand
AGGCAGTAGCCGTGCACCTGCCCGATGATCGGCGTCGCCATGTCCCACATCTCGAACCAGTTGTTGACGACGTGACGCGACCACCAACCGTCCACCTTGGCGATCGCTCGCTCCACGTCGCGATTGGCCCCGCTCAGGTCGTACCCGGCGCAGAACGCGGGACCGTTGCCGCGGATGATGATCACCGAGACGTTTCGATCGCGGTCAGCGGCACGCAGCGCGTCGAACAGCGCACCGCGCAGGTCATCGTTCAGCGCGTTGCGCTTGTCGGGCCGGTTCATCGTCAGCCGGCGCACCTTGTCCAACGGTTCGTCGATCAGCAGGACGTCGTTCATGTCGTCACGTGCTCCCAGTAGGGCGCCCGCAGCTTGCGCTTGTTGATCTTGCCCATCGTGTTGCGGCCAAGGTCGTCGACCAGCTCGACGGTGCGCGGGCACTTGTAGTGCGTCAGCCGATCACGGCACCACGTCACCAACTCGACCGGGTCCGGCGGATCGCTGGCGTCGACCGGGATGACGAGGCCGCGCAGCTCCTCGCCCATCTCGGCGTGGGGCACCCCGATGCAGGCCACGTCGGCCACGGCCGGGTGCTGCAGCAGGACCTGCTCGGCCTCGGCCGGGTAGATGTTCGCTCCACCCGACACGACCAGGTCGGAGAAACGGTCCGTGATGTACACGTAGCCGTCCTCGTCCAGGTAGCCGATCTCGCCCAGCGTGAAGACGCCGGGCGCGATGTGCGCCGCCGCCGTCTTCTCGGCGTCGTTGGGGTACACGACGCCGCGCCCGGTCGTGTCGCGAAAGAACAGCCGACCCTCCGCGCGCGGCGGCACCGGGCGGTCATCGTCGTCGAGCACCATCGCCTCGAACGGCGGAATCGACCGCCCGACCGAGCCGGGGTGGGCCAACCACTCCTCGCTGGAGATGCTGCACGTGGTGCCGACCTCGCTGGCGCCGTAGGCGTCCATGAAGATCGGACCCCACCACTCGATCATCGCCCGCTTCACGTCGACCGGGCACGACGCGCCGGTGTGGGCGACGAACTGCATCGACGACGCGTCGTAACGGGTCTTGACTTCGTTGGGCAGGGCGAGCAGGCGGACGAAGTGGGTCGGCACCATCACCGCACTCTCGGTCCTGTGCTCGTCGATGGCGGCCAGCGTGCGCTCGGCGTCGAACTTGCCGAGGATCACCGACGGGACACCGGCAACCAGCAGCCGCATGCCCGACAGCGGACCGGTGTGGTACATCGGCCCGACGACCAGGTGGGTGCCGAACCGGGCGAAGGCGTTGCCGCGCAGCGCCTCGAGGTGCTCGGCCATGGTGCCGCCGCCGGCGAACATCGTCGGCGGCAGCTCCGTGCCCTTGGGCAGGCCGGTGGTACCCGACGTGTACAGCAGGTTCGGGCGGGGCGCGGTGTCGAGCGGCGGGTCGGCGGCATCGGCCGCGGCGAGCCATTCGGTCCAGGAGGTGACGCCGTCGACGGCCGCCGGTAGTCCCCAGCCGACGATCGCGTCGACGCCCGCCGTGCGCGCTGCCTCGATGCCTCGCTCGACCGTCTCCGGGCCGACGAACAGCACGCGTGTCGACGAGTCGCGCAGGATGTACGCCGTCTCGTCGGCGGTCAGGTGGAAGTTGACCGGCACCGTCGAGGCGCCGGCCAGCAGCCCACCCAGGTGGGCGAGCGCGGTCTCAGCAGCGTTCTCGGCGAACACGGCCACCCGCCGGGAGGGACCGAGGTCGATCGCCCGCAGGCCGTTGGCCGTGCGGTTGAGCACCTCGCCGACCTCGGCCCAGGAATAGCTGCGCGTCGGGTCGATCAGCGCCGGCTCGCCGGGACGCTCGGCGGCGAGCCGTGAGGCGAAGGCGGGCATTGGGTCGAACCTACGGTCCGCCCGTTGAGTAGAACGAACCCCATGACGGTCACGCCTGTCCCGATCGGCACCGACGACTACGTCGCCATCCAGCGCCTCATCCACCGCTACGCCGACGCCGTGGTGCATCGAGACGGCGTGCAGTGGGCGAGCACGTGGGCGGAGGACGCCACGTGGGACCTCGGTCGGGGCCGGCTCGTCGAAGGGCGCGACGCCATCGTCGAGCTCTGGTACGCGGCGATGGGTGGCATGGCCGCCGTGGTGCAGATGGTCCACAACGGCGAGGTGTGGGCCGACGAGGGCGGCGACGCCGACCGGGCGACAGGGCGCTGGTACATCGACGAACGCTTCCGGCGCAGCGACGGCACCAACAGCATCCTGCTCGCCCACTATGACGACGGGTACGTGCGCACGGCCGACGGCTGGCGGTTCTCCCGCCGCTTCCTCCAGCCGCACTACATGGGCCCACCTGACCTGACCGCCGACTTCACCAACCTGCGCAGCACCCTCCACGAACGCGGCGTCGCCGCCGACGTGTGAGTGAGCGAGTCTTCGAGCGAGCGAACCATCAGCACGGTGCTTCTTCGTCGCCGGCTTTGCGGCGACACGCTCATTGGTGCCCGCCCGACGGCGAAGCCTCGAACCCGTCGCATGCGTCGCTGGTGCACCAATGAACGAGGACCGCACCGAATCCGCAGACTGCGGCTCAGGTGCGAAGCGACCGCACCGAATCCGCAGAGTGCGGCTCAGGTTGCAGTTTTCTCGCATCGGAGCAGCACTCTGCGGGTTGGGTGCGCACGGGCTCCGGTCGTCGTTCGGCGCCACCGTCTCGGCAAGATGGCGCCGTGACCGACATCGTCGACTACTCGGTGACCGATCCCGACGTGCTAGCCGATCCGGCGCCCGCCTACGCCCGCCTCCGTGCCGAGTGCCCCGTGCACCACGCCGAGGTCGAGGGCCGCACGCTCGTCTCGGTCAGCCGGGCCGCCGACGTCCACAAGATCCTCGTCGACCCGGCCCACTGGTCGAACACCAGGGGGCCGGGCATCTTCGACAGCTCGAGCGGTGCCGGCGACATGCAGCACGACGACCCGCCCGAGCACACCCGCCGGCGCAAGTTCGCGAGGGACTGGTTCTGCCCTGCCGCGGTGGCCGAGCTCGAGCCGGCCGCCCGCGCCGTCACCGTCGATCTCATCGAGGCCGCCCGACCGCTCGGCCGCGGCGAGCTGTACGCCGACGTCGCCCTGCCCCTTCCGGTCAACAGCTTCTGCGCCATCCTCGGCATCGACCTCGACGATCGAGACCGGTTCCTCGAGTGGGCCGACGAGCTGGTCGTCTCGATGGCGTACCCGGATCGTGGCCGGCGCGCCCGCCACGAGCTCAGCGCGTTCACGGCCGCCGAGATCGAGCGCCGACGGGGTGCGGCCGACGCCGGTCGAGACAACCCGCCCGGTCTGCTGACGCACCTGGCCGTCGACGAGTACACGGCCGACGGCGACCGCATGCCGCTGTCCGAGGTCGTCAACATGGTGAACCAGCTGCTGATCGCCGGCCACGAGACGACCACGTCGCTGATCACCAACTGCATGTGGCGGCTGCTCGAGGACCGTCCGGCCCGCTGGGAGCGCGTCGTCGCCGACCCGGCGCTCATCCCCCAGGCCGTCGAGGAGAGCCTGCGCTTCGACCCACCTGTGCTCGGCCTCTGCCGCACACCCAACCAGGACACCCAGGTCGACGGCGTCGACGTGCGAAGCGGCACCAAGGTGATGATCCTCTACGCCTCGGCCAACCGCGACGAGACCCGCTTTCCGGATCGCCCGAACGAGTTCGTCGTCGACCGACCCTTGCTCGAGACGCGCAAGCACTACTCCTTCAGCTGGGGCATCCACCACTGCCTCGGCGCCCACCTCGCCCGCCTGACGGCGAAGGTGGCGATCGAGGAGCTGGCCGCCCGGCTGCCCGATCTGCGCCTCGACGGCGAGCCCACTCGCGTGCCGTCCCCGTTCCTCTGGGGCCGCAAGGTGCTGCCCGTCAGCTGGAGCGCCGATGACTGACGTCGACCTGTTCGACCCGGACACCTCGGACTGCCCGTACAACGCCTACGCCACGCTGCGGGCCGAGGCGCCGGCGTGGCGCGAACCGCGCACCGGCATGTGGGTGATCACCCGTTACGACGACATCAAGGCCATCGTCACCGACGTCGAACGGTTCCCCAGCTCACGGGACCGGGGCAAGATCGATCCGCGGGCGAAGCGCATCAAGGCGATCTACGAGGACAAGGGTTGGGTTCCAGCGGCGACGCTGGCCGGCCGCGACGACCCCAACCACCGCCAGATGCGCAAGCTGTTCGACCACGCCTTCCGACCGGCCCGCATCGCCGAGCTCGACGGCTACATCACCGATCTCGCCCATCGCCTGATCGACGTGTTCATCGACACGGGGCGTTGCGACTGGGTGCGCCAGTTCGCCGTGCCACTGCCCCTCATCGTGATCGGCAAGCAGATGGGCGCGCCGGAGGAGGACATCTGGCAGATCAAGGCGTGGACCGACGCCTGGGTGCAGCGCCTCGGGGTGATGCAGACCGAGGAGGAGATGGTCTGGTCGACTGAGCAGGAGATCGAGGCCCAGCACTACTTCCAGCCGATCTTCGAGCGGCTGCGCCGGGAGCCCGACGACACGCTGCTGTCCGACCTCGTCAACACCGAGATCCCCGAGTGGGGCCGCCCGCTGACCGACAACGAGCTGCACGCCGAGATGACGGCCGACACCTTCGTCGGCGGGTCCGAGACCACCACCAATGCGCTGTCCGAGGGTGCCCGGCTGCTCGCCGCCCACCCCGAGGCGTGGGCCAAGGTCACCGCGGACCCCGACCGCTACGTGCCGCTACTGGCCGAGGAGGTGCTGCGCATCGAGAGCCCCGTGCAGGGCCTGTTCCGGTCGACGGCGGTCGACGTCGAGCTTGGTGGGGTGTCGATCCCGGCCGGCTCCATCCTCAACATCCGCTGGGGCTCGGCCAACCGCGACGAGTCACGGTTCGAGTGCCCGGAGCAGTTCGACCTTGATCGGCCCAACGTCCGCCAGCACCTCGCCTTCGGGTTCGGCACCCACCACTGCCTCGGCGCCCCGCTGGCCCGGCGGGAGCTCACGATCGGCTTCCGCGCACTTGGAGACCGGGTCGAGGACCTCTCGTTCGTCCACGGCGCCAACGACTTCCGCCACCACCCCAACTTCGTCCTGCGCGCCCTCAAGCACCTCCACCTGAACGTCACCCCCCGCCCCTGACCCCGCCAATCGCGTTCTGACGAAGATCTGGGTTGGTTTTCAACCCTGATCGCGCCACGGAACGCCGTCAGGCGGTCTTGAGGGACCTCTCGACGGCGCCGCTGTCGTGGTAGTCGACCTCGCGGACGACGACGCCGTCCTGGATGCGCAGCCAGGTCATCCCCTCGCTCGACCACTTCTTGCCCACCGCCTCCTGACCGAGGCGGCCGGCGGCGGCGTCGGTCACGGTGGCGCTCATCACCCAGCTCAGCGCCACACCCTCATCGTTGGTCCAGAACTGATCGGGGACCAGCTGCAGGTCGGGCCACACCGCGATCCCCTTGGCGAAGAAGTCACGGATCGCCGACCACCCCTCGTGCTCGCCGCCGACGATGTCGTAGAGGACGGCGTCCGGCGCCAGGTACACCTCGGGCCGATCGGCGTCACCGCTGCTCCACGCCGCGAACAGATCGCGCGCCAGCTGGATCCGGGAGTCGTCGTTCATGGCGGCGATGGTCGCACGGTTGCGCGATGACCGGCGACCTGGCGCAGGTGTGCCGTCATCGTGCACGGGCCACGGGATTGATCCAACTGACCTCCGTGAACCGTCCGAAATCGCTGTCGGCGCTGACCATCTCCAGGCCGTGCTCGAGGCACAGCGCGGCAAGCACGGCGTCGGACACAAGGTTGGCGCGTAGATCCAGCTCGGTCAGAAGTCGACCGAGGATCTCCCGATGGCCCTCCCCCGCTGACGGGATCCAGCTAGCGGGCGCGTCGATCCAGTCCTCGACGTACCGCCACGCCTCGTATGGCCCCAGCGGGTCGCGGGAGGCACGGGGGTTCGTTGCGATGCGGACGAACGACGTCAAGGAGACCCACGGCAGACCAACGCGGCGTGGCCCGTTGAGCGCGCCGGTCAACCAGGTTCGAGCATCGTCGTGGAACGGGCTGTCGGCGTCCACTGCGTAGAGCAGGATGTTGGCGTCGACGAGCACTACCGGCTCTCGGCACCTTCGAGGAGATCGATGGCCTCGGCGACGTTCGAGACGTCGATCCGCAGTCCGAGGTGCCGCGGGCGTGGTTCGTAGCGCCGGTTCGGGGGCGAAGCCAGCATGCCACGCCGGATCAGCTCGTTCACGGCCTCGCTCATGCCGCGTTGCGCATCACGGCGAAGCTGCTCGACCGCCTTGGCCGTGTCGTCGTCGAGCACGACCGTCGTTCGCATGCGTCAACTCTAGCATGGACGTGCGGATTGATGATCATCTTGATGTCAGATCCACAAGCCGCCGCAAGAAGAGCTGGTGCAGCGTCGTGCCGATGATCGCCATGTTCGGCGCCCGATTGACGCCGCGCTCGAAGAGCGTCAGGCACGTGCGGTTGGCGCAGGCGCCCTTGAACAGGTTGAACGCCTCCCAGTAGCGCCAGCCGTCGTCGTCCATGGAGACGCCGGCGTGCTCGGCAAACAGCTCCAGCCACCGCGCCCGCGGCATGGTGCGGGCACCGCGCATCGACAGGCAGAACGACCAATCCTCTGCCGGGTCGCCGAGGTGGGCGAACTCGAAGTCGGTCAGGGCGATGATCCGCCGCCCGTCATGCACGAAGTTGCCGGGACCGGCGTCGCCGTGGACGATCGACAACCGTTCGAGTGGTGGGGCGTGCTGCACCAACCATGCCGCCGCCTCCTCGAGCAGCGGGATGGGTGTCGGGGTCGCCGACCGGTACACCGACCACCACCGGTCGACCTGCAGCGGCGTCGCCTTCGACGGCGCGGCCGGCACGTCGTCGAACTCGATGCCTCCGAGCTCGAGCTGGTGCAGGGCGTGCAGCGTCTTGACGAACTCGACGGCAGTCGCCTCGTCGAGGATCCGCTCGTCGCCACCAAGTGCGCCAGCGGCCAGGTGCTCCATCACGAAGAACGGCTGACCGATCACGGTGCCACTCGGCTCGGCGGCCACGATGTTGGCGACCGGGAAACCGACCGCGTGCAGGCCGCGCATCACCCGCGCCTCCTCGGAGCCCGACGTCCCGAACACGCCGCCCTGCTCGACGCGCACCACGTACCGGTGCCCGTCGGACAGGGTCACCCGGTACATCGCCCGCGAGTGACCCGTGCCGATGCGCTCGATCGCTGCGCCGGCGACGTCGACGCCGAGCTGGCGGTGCAGCCACCGCAGCAACGCCTCACGCATCCCGGACGCGCCCCCGGAAGGCGTCCATCAGCACCATCGTCGACGCCAGCTCGTCGTCGAGCTCGGCGACGAGGACCGGCCGCAGGCGGGCCCGCACGTCGTCAGCATCGTGGTCGGCGCGGCCGATGGCTGCGACGAGCGCCGCCGACGCACGCGCCTCGATGGTGCCGTCGTTCGGGACCAACGGGTTGCCGTCCAGATCGGCAAGCGCGGCGGTCAGCCGAGTCACGCGATCAGGTGTCGGGTCAGCACCCCGCCCGGCCACGTACTCCACCAGGCCCAGCAGCTGGGCCGTGACCTGGCGAGCCCACGGGCCGCCCTCGTAGATCGTCCGCAGCGCCGGCGCGATGGACGCCGCCACCGCCTCGTCCGAGACGCGCTCGATCATCGCAGTGCGGCCGCCGCAGCGGCTTCGGCGTCGAAGTTCCAGCTGGCCCGCCAGAACGGGTCGGCGAGCGGTCCGTCGAGGCGGTCCCATCCCTTGGCGCGGAACCAGTCATACGTCTGGGTGTGACCTTCGGCGAAGTCCCAGCGCGCGGAGAAGCCGAGCAACCGACTGGCCTTGTCGATGCTCAGCACCGCGTGGTGCTGGCGACCGAACAGGTGGCCGAAGATGCCAGTAGGCAACTGCGGGAGCGCAGCGTCCGGGACGTCGATGACGTCCGGCTCGACCCCGACGATCGACGCCAGCTCGCTGACGTAGCGCCGTGTCGTCACCGCCTCGTTCGTCACGTTGAACACTTGGCCGAGCGCGGCATCGACGCCGATCATTGACACCATCAGCGCGCACAGGTCGTCGACGTGCCCGTACGAAGCGGTGACGAGACCGCTGTGCGGCAGCAGGATCGGCCGACCTTGAACGAGCCGCACGAACATCGGCGTCTCCATGTCGTAGATGTTGTTGCGCGGGCCGTAGATCGCCGCCGGGCGGACGATCGACACCGGGAAGCCAGTCCTCCGATGGCGAGCCAGCATCGCCTCTTCGGCCATCGACTTGAAGCCGCCGTAGGTGCTCGGGCCGCCGCGATCGGTCGGCTGGTCCTCGGTCCACGGCACCACGCCGACCCATGACTGGTCGTAGGCCATGATCGAACTGACGTAGACGTAGTGGCCGACGTGGCCGTCGACGAGGTCGAGCAGCGACTGGATGTCGCCGCCGCCGGCGACCATCACGAACCCGGACACGTCGTAGATCGCGTCCCAGTCGCGCCCGCCGAGGGCGGCGCGCATCGATTCGGCGTCGGTGCGGTCAGCCACGATCCGCTCGGCGGCGTCCGGCAGGTCGTCGACGGTGCGTCCCCGGTTGAGCACGGCGACGTCGTGGCCGGCAGACAACAGCGCGTCGACCAGTGTCCGCCCGACGAACACCGAACCTCCAAGCACCAGCGCCTTCACGATCGTTCGCCTGCCCATCCAGACCTTCGCGGCCGCTTCGCCCGGGAACGCAGGCTCACAATCACGATCGTTCGCCTGCCCATCCAGACCTTCGCGGCCGCTTCGCCCGGGAACGCAGGCTCACACTCATGACGGCAGGCCCGCATATGGACCGAGCACCACGCACTCCAGGTGGCCGGTGCCGGTGTCACTGGGATCGTCGAGGTTCGTGCATCGGCCCCACGCCTCGGCGTAGTGGCGACGGTCGAGACGCAGGGTTTCCTTTGGTTGCCGAACGCCGATCACCCGGTCGATCGTCCACTCCTCGCCCTCGTGGTGGTCGTCGCCCCGGTAGATACCGCGCCCCAGCCCGTCGTCGAACCCGGCGAAGTAGCCCCCGCCCTG
>JBPCJL010000163.1:0-4090 GCA_051005355.1 Ilumatobacteraceae bacterium | reverse complement strand
CGCTGTGGGACTCGAGCGGGCCGAACCGGGCCTGGTTCCTGGCCGGATGCCTGCGGGAGCTCGATGCCGAGCTCGACGGGCGGCTCGTCGTGCGCCACGGCCACCCGGCCGACGTGATCCCCGAGCTGTGTCGGCGCCACGACGTGCGCCAGGTGTTCCGGGCCCAGGACGTCGGCGTCTACGGCCGGCGGCGCGACGAGGCCGTCGAGGCGGCGCTGGCGGCCGACGGCGTGGAAGTGATCGAGACCGACACCCCGTACGTGGTCGCCCCGGGGACGCTGCGCACCAAGTCCGGCGACGCGTTCAAGGTGTACACGCCGTATCTGCGGGCGTGGCGCCAGCAGCACTTGCCCGGCGTCGTGCACCGTCCGAGCGAGGTCCCGACCGTCGACGGCGTCGGTTCCGACGGCGTGCCCGAGCCGCCGGCGGTCACCGCCGACCTCCCGGCGCCCGGCGAGGCGGCGGCCCACGCGGCGCTCGATCGGTTCCTGCGCACCAGCGCCGACGCCTACACGGACGAGCGGGACTTCCCCGGCGGCGACTCGACGAGCCGGCTCTCGGCCTATCTCAAGTACGGGTGCCTCCACCCGCGCCAGGTGCTGCGCCGGCTGGACGGCCGCAACCAATCACATCAGGTCGTCGCCCAGGAGCTGGCGTGGCGGGACTTCTACGCCACCGTGCTGCACGTGTGGCCGGCCTCGGCGTGGTCGTCGTGGGACGAGCGGATGGCGGCGATGCCGGTCGACACCGGGCGCGCAGCCGACGAGCGGTTCGACGCGTGGCGGGACGGACGCACGGGCTACCCGATCGTCGACGCCGGGATGCGCCAGCTCGTCGCCCAGGGCTGGATGCACAACCGGGTGCGGATGATCACGGCCAGCTTCCTCGTCAAGGACCTCCACGTCGATTGGACACGTGGCGCGAAGTGGTTCATGCACCAGCTCGTCGACGGCGACCTCCCGTCCAACAACCACGGCTGGCAGTGGGTGGCGGGAACCGGGACCGACGCGGCGCCCTACTTCCGGATCTTCAACCCGGTCACGCAGTCCGAGAAGTTCGACGCCGATGGCGACTACATCAGGCGCTGGGTGCGGGAGCTGGCCGACGTCGAGGAAACGGCGATCCACCAGCCGTGGACGCTGCCGGGCGGTCCACCGAACGGCTATCCCGAACCGATCGTCGACCACGCCGCCGAGCGCAAGGAAGCGCTCCGCCGCTACGAGGCCACCCGCAGCTGAGAAGGGGCGGCGCCTCGTCACGAAATCCGCAGAGTGCAGCTGAGGCGCGATCTGCAGCCTCGAACCCGCACTCTGCTGCTGAGGTGACAGTTTCCTGCAACGTGAGCAGCAGTCTGCGGGTTTGGTGACGAAAGCCCAGGGCGCTACGCGTGGACGACGGCCGTTTCGAGGAGTGACTGCGGGGCGCGACGCAAGGCATCGGTGGCCGGGCCGGGCGGGAGGTCATCGCAGGCCTCCTCGGCCACCTCGACGTAGCGGCGAGCCGTGGCGACGGCGCTGGCGACGCCCTCGTTGGCGCGCACGATGGCCAACGCCTTGTCCCGCTCGGCCACGTCGAGCGGCTGGCCGAGCAGCGACGCCAGCTCGTCGCCGACCGACCGTTCGAGGGCCATGGTCCGCAGCACTGGCAACGTGTACACGCCCTCGACCATGTCGTGGCCGGCCGGCTTGCCCAGCTGCTCGGTGGTATCGGTGATGTCGAGCACGTCGTCGACGATCTGGAACACCATGCCGTAGGCGTTGCCCCACGCCGTGAGCGCATCGATGGTCGGCCGATCGAGCCCGGCGACGATGCCGCCGATCCGCGCCGCGCTGCCGTACAGCGACGCCGTCTTGCCCTGGATCGACACGAAGTAGCTGTCCTCCGGACGGCGCACGTCGTAGGTGTGGCGGAGCTGCTCGATCTCGCCCTCGCACAGCCAGCCGATCGTGCGCGCCAGCAGCGCGGCGACCTCGGTGCCGAGCGAGGCGGCGATCTCCGAGGCCCGTGACAGCAGGAAGTCGCCGGCCAAGATCGCCTGCAGGTTGCCCCACTTGGCGTTCACGGTCTCGACGCCGCGCCGCGTGTCGGCCTCGTCGATCACGTCGTCGTGGTACAGCGAGCCGAGGTGGACCAGCTCGCAGGCGACACCGCCGCGAACGACGTCGTCACTGGCGGCCGCGCCGCCGACCCCTGCGGCCACGACGGCGACCATCGGCCGCAACCGCTTGCCGCCGGCGACGACGAGGTGGGAGGCGATCTCGGTCAGGTACGGATCGGACGACTGCACTGCGGCATGGATCGCCCGCTCGATGCGCTGTCGATCGGCTCGTGCCGTCGCCGACGAGAACAGTGGAGAACGCGCGGCGGCGTCGGGCACACCGGCGAGGTTAGTGGCGCAACCGACATCCTTCCCCCGGCTCCCCCGGCTCCCCCGGCCGCCCCGGGCTCACCCGGGTGCTGCCGGGCGCCACGGCACGCCCGCTGATGACGGAGCGCCACGCGATCACGCTTGTAAGATCCTGGCGTGTTGCGCAGCGCGGTGTGGAGCGCGGCCGCCGCGGTCGTCGTGGTCGCCAGCACCGTCGTCGCCGGCTTCGTGTTCTCCGACGGTGAAGGTCCCCGGTCGTCGGCAGTGCAGGGGCCGACGCCGGCTCTGACGCCGACGGCGGCGCCGGCGACGACCGAGACCACGTCGCCGATCGCCACCACGGCGCCCCCGACGACCACGCCGCCGACCATCGCCTACCGCCCCACCGTCCCGCCCGCGCTGGCCGAGCTGACCGTGCCGCCGGATGCGGCCGGCGCCGATGCCCTGCCGGGACAGGCCGGGGCGATCCAGGCCGCGCCCAACGAGGGCCAGCACATCGGCTCGATCGACATCCCCAAGCTCGGGCTGGTCAGCTACATCTTCGAGGGGGTGCAGCTGCCCACGCTCGACCTCGGACCCGGGCACTGGCCCGGGACGCCGATGCCCGGTGCGGACGGCAACGTCGTGTTGGCCGGGCACCGCACGAGCATGAACGCCGCCTTCGCCAACCTGCACCAGTTGGAGGAGGGCGATCAGGTCTACCTGCAGACGAATGACGGCACGTTCACCTACGCCGTGACCACGACCGAGATCGTCGATCCGAGCGCGCTGTGGATCGCCGACCAGACCGAGGAGCCGACGGCGACGCTGTTCGCCTGCCACCCGCCGGGGTCGGTGAGCCAGCGGATCGTCGTGCGGCTCGAGCTGGACGCCTGACGCCGCAGGCGAACAGGGTGACCGTACTCGCGAGGGATGCGTGCAGGTCGCCATGCACCGTGTTACGTTCTCGCCCGGCGCAGGCGGCGCCCTTCAATCAGCAGCGTAGAGAGAACGGGAGCAGCCCCATGTCACATTGGTCACGTCGAGACGTCCTGCGGATCACCGCGGGCGCCGCGACGGCAACGGCGATCCCGATCGCCGTCGTCGGCGTCGCGTCCAGCGGTTCATCGGCCGCACCGGCAGAGGCGGCGGTCGCGCCCCTCACCGAGGCCGAGCTCGAGCAATCGGTCACCGGTCGGGTGATGGTCTGCGTGCACGATGCGCGCGCGGGGACCGTCTCGCTCCTCCAGGGCAACCGGGAGAAGATCATCCAGGACCGCCAACTCGTCGCTCGCCTCATGCGGGCCGCCAAGGCCTGAGGAGGCGCCCCCATGTCATCACACCGCGAAGCACCCGAGACCTCCAAAGATCCGGCCGCTGACAACACCGACGTCTACGCGTTCGTCAGCCCGGACCGCCCCGACACCATCACCCTGATCGCCAACTTCATCCCGTTCGAGTACCCGGCCGGCGGCCCGAACTTCTACGAGTTCGACGACGACGTCCTGTACTCGATCTACGTCGACAACAACGGTGACGGCGTGGAGGACATCACCTACGAGTTCCGGTTCACCACGACGATCACCAACGACGCCACCTTCCTCTACAACGTCGGACCGATCGCGTCGCTCGACGACCCGAACTTCGTCCGCCCGCAGACCGCATCCGTCACCCGCAATGGCGAGGTGATCGGTGACGGCATCCCGCTGGCGCCGTGCAACGTGGGCTTCCGTTCCACCCCGA
>JBPCJL010000162.1:0-3711 GCA_051005355.1 Ilumatobacteraceae bacterium | reverse complement strand
GTCGAGATGCGCACCGGCAGCCGCAGCTCCGCGCGGTCGTTCCACACGCGCGCCATGGCGCCGTCGACGAGATCGCGGGCTGTCGCGTCGGCGACATCGAGCTCGACGAACGGTGCACCCTCGGCGGGGCCGTGCTTGGGGAGGTGGGAGTAACCGGAGTTGAGGAACCGGCTGTGGTGCTTGGGGGTCAGCAGCTGCAGCGGAAAGCGCCGAGCCAAGTCCGGATCGCCGTGCGGCCCCTCGCGTGGGGCGACGAACGTCGGCAACGCCGGCTGGCCCATCCGCACCAGGGCCTCGCTCACCAGCTCGACCTTGCCCGACGCGGGCGGGAACACCCCGGCGCCCCACGGCCGACCATCCTCGGCGTACGACACGCGCACCCACCCGGTCGTTGCAAGTGCATCGAGATCGACCTTGGCGCCGAGGGCGTCGCGCAGCAGGATCTCGTCGTCGGCGTACAGCGCCGGCTCGTCCAGACCCATTGCCGCGGCGAGGCGGCGGAACAGCTCTGTGTTGCTACGCGACTCGCCGAGGGGGTCGATGGCCGCCTCGTTCCAACCCATCCACAGGTGGCCCCACGACGGGACCACGTCGGTCGTTTCGATCTGGGTGGTGGCCGGCAGCACGACTTCGGCGTAGCGAGCGCTGTCGGTCACGAACTGCTCGTGCACGACGGTGAACAGGTCGTGGCGCGCCAGACCCCGCCGGACCAGCTCGGCGTTCGGTACCACGACGAGCGGGTTGCAGTTCCACACCACCAGCGCCGCCACCGGCGGGTCGAGCGACGGATCGGTCAGGATCTCGCCGAGCCGGCTCATGTTCAGCAGGCGCGGCGTGCGACCGGCCAGGAGGTCCGGCCGCAACAGGGCGGCTTCGTCGACCAGCGCGTCCTGGTACGAGCCGACGCTGCGGGCCAGGCCGCCGCCTCGGTCCTGCCACGCGCCGACCAGCGCCGGCAGCACGGCCAGGGTCCGGTAGAACATCGCCCCGTTCTCGTGGTGCTCGGCACCGATCAGCGTCCGGATCGCCGCCGGGCGGATCGTGCCGTAGTCGAGAGCGAGCTGCTCGATCGTCGCCGCCTCGACGCCGCAGATGTCGGCCGCCCGTGCGGGCGTCCAGGCGGCGACGTGATCGGCCAGCTCGCCGAAGCCGATGGTGTGAGCATCGACCCAGTCGCGGTCGACGAGCCCGTCGCGCACGAGCACGTGCATCAACGCCAGCATCAGCGCCACGTCGGTCCCCGGCCGCGGCTGGATGAACTGGTCGGCGGCGTCGGCGGTGATCGTCCGCAGGGGATCGATCACGATCACCTTGGCGCCATCGGCGCGAGCCGCGTCGATGGTCGGCCAGAGGTGGCGGTTGGTCAGGCGGGTGTTCGTCGCCCACAGGATGATCAGCCTGCTGTGGCGCAGCTCCAGCGGGTCGAGGCCGAGGCTGCTGCCGTTGGTCATCCGCACGCCGGCGCCGACGGTCGGACCGCAGATCGCCCGATCGAGGAGGCTGGCGCCGAGGTGGTGGAAGAAGCGTTCGCTCATGCCCATGATCGACAGCAGGCTCTGGTTGCCGGCGTCGCTGAACGGCAGGATGGCCTCGGCGCCGTGCTCGGCGATCACGTCGTGGAGGCGAGTGGCGATCTCCGCCAAGGCGTCGTCCCAGCTGACCCGTTCGAACCGGCCCTCGCCCTTGGGGCCCACGCGGCGCAGCGGGTGGAGCACGCGGTCGGGGCTGTAGACGCGGTCGAGGAAGCGGTTCACCTTGGGGCACAGCTCGCCGTAGCTGTACGGGTGGTCGGCCCGCCCGCGCAGCTTGACCGCGACGCCGTCGCGCACCGTGACCTCCCACCCGCACGAATCCGGGCAGTCGTGATGACACGTCCCGTACACGGTCTTCGTCCCGCTGTCCGTCACCGTCATCGCTCCCGGACCCTAGTCATCGGAGGGTTTGCTGCATCCGAGGGCCAGCTGCGGGAAGGCCCCTCAGGTAACCCTCGGATGCAGGAAACCCTCGGATGGATGGAGCCCCTACGCTCCGGGGCCGTGGTGCAGCGCAACTGGGGGCGGAACCAGTCGTGGTCGCCGGCCACCGTCGTGCGGCCGGGATCAGCGGCCGAGGTGGCCGAGATCGTGGCCGCCGCCCACGGCCGCGGGCAGCGGGTGAAGGCGCTCGGCGGTGGGCACTCGTTCACGGCGGCGGCGGCGACCGACGGTGTGCAGCTCGTGCTCGACCGCCTCGACCGGGTCATCGACGTCGATCTCGATCGAGGTCAGGTCACGGTCGGCGCCGGCATCGCCCTGCACCGGTTGAACGACGTGCTCGCCGGGGCTGGGCTGGCCATGCCGAACCTCGGCGACATCGATCGCCAGTCGATCGCCGGCGCCATCGCCACCGCCACGCACGGCACCGGACTGGGGCTCGGCAACCTGGCCACGACGGTCATCGGCATGGAGCTGGTGGCCGGTGACGGCGAGGTGGTGCGTTGCTCGCCTGACGAACGGCCGGCGTTGTTCCACGCCGCCCGGGTCGGGCTCGGCGCGCTCGGCATCGCCACGGAGGTGACGCTGCAGTGCGTCCCGGCCTTCCGGCTGCACGCTCGCGAGACCGTCGAGCGGCTCGACGACGTGCTCGACGACTTCGCCGCACAGTGCGCAGCCGTCGACCACTTCGAGCTGTACTGGATGCCGGGCAGTCGACGGTGTCAGGTCAAGCGGAACCAGCGCACCGACGAGCCGGCTGCGCCGCAGGGCCGCCTCGGCTACCTGCGCGACAAGTGGGTGGGCGAGAACGTGGCCTTCGGTGCGGTGTGCCGCGTCGGCCGGCGGTTCCCGACCTTGGCGCCGCGGGTGGCCAAGCTCGTGGCCTCGAGCGCGACGGAGCGCGAGCTGATCGACCGCAGCGACCGCATCTTCTGCAGCCCGCGCAGGGTGCGGTTCGTCGAGATGGAGTACGGCGTGCCGCTCGAGCACCTGCCGGCCGCCGTGCGCCGGGTCCGTGAGTTGACCTGCGACCTCCCGACGCCGGTGCTGTTCCCGATCGAGGTGCGCGTGTCGGCCGCCGATGACATCCCGCTTTCCACGGCGTCCGGCCGAGCGTCCGGGTGGGTCGCCGTCCACCAGTACCGCGGCGTGCCGTACGAGGAGTACTTCGCCGGCGTCGAGCGGATCATGGACGACTACGACGGGCGGCCGCACTGGGGCAAGCTGCACGGGCAGCGGGCGGCGACGCTCAAGGGCCGCTACCCGCAGTGGGATGCCTTTGCCGACGCCAGGGAGCAGCTCGACCCGGACCGCACGTTCGCCAACCCGTACCTCGACCGCGTCCTTGCCTGAGTCGGCTGAGCTGCCTGAGCATCCGCTCGGGTCGATCCTCGACGACGCCGCCGACGGACGGTTTCCGACGGCCGACGGGACCGTCGAGGTGCTGCCGCCGGACCGAGCCGGGGTGCGCGCCGTCGCCGCCTTCGCCGCCCACGCCTACGTGCTGGCCGACGTGTCGCTCGACGAGCTGCTGGCGCGCGATGCCGACGGCTACGGCGGCGCATCCAAGCCCGACGTGCTGCTGTGGCTGGCCGGGCCGGCCGGGACCATCGGCTCGCTCGACGCGGTGCTGGTGGCGCGCGGCCGAGGCGGTGGTCGTCTCGAGCGCCGCACCGACCTCGATCACCACCCGCGGGTGCAGCGGGCGATCCACCATCGACGGGACGTCGAGGTCTAC
>JBPCJL010000161.1:0-2735 GCA_051005355.1 Ilumatobacteraceae bacterium | reverse complement strand
GACCCGGATCGGGGCCGCATCGTCGACGCCGCCCTGCGCGAGTCGAAGGACCGGCTGTTCCGCGAAGGCCACACCGACGCCACCTGGGCCGACGCCCTGGTCGATCTGGCCGAGCGGTCGATGGGGCGGCGCCGCTGGCCCGGCGGGAGCGGTTCCGGGTCAACCTGCACCTCGACCCCAGCCAGGACATCCCGGCGTCGTGGGGGGACGGGTTCAACGTCTCCGACGCCATCCGCCGCTTCCTCACCTGCGACGGGATGCTCGTGCCCACCTTCGTCGAGAGCGGCCGCCCGGTCAGCGTGGGGACACCTACGCCGATCATCCCAGACCGCACCCGCCGCACCGTCCTGGCCCGCGACCGCCACACCTGCCGCAGCCCGTACTGCGCCGCCACCCACGGGCTCGAGATCCATCACGTCGTGCACCGCGAGGACGGCGGCCCCACGGCCACACCGAACCTGGTGGCGCTGTGCCGGCGCTGTCATCGCCAGCACCACCTCGGCCGCCTCGGCATCGCCGGCGACGCCGACCAACCCGACGGGCTGACCTTCACCGACCAGTGGGGTCGCAACATCGACCAAGCCGCCCGACCGAGACCGCCGACCGGCCCGCCGCCGGAACCCGAGCAGCCGTACCAGCACCCAACTGGCGAACGACTCGACAAGTGGTCGCTCACCTTCCCGGACGCACCACCCCGAGCGGCCGCCTGACCGTCCTCCTCATCCGGTCGCGCAGGCACCCAGCGCCGTTTCCGCCAGGCCGACGAACTGTCCACTGCGCCCGTCCGAAGACCAGCCAACGGTGATGACGAAGCACCCTGGTCCGGGCAGGGCGACAGGGTAGGTGCCGTCATCTGCTGAGGCCGGCACTTCGGCGCCGGGCGCAAGGTTGGCAAGCCGCTGATCTGGGACGAGCGGCTCGATGCCGACGGACAACCGGCCCACGAGGTCAGCCGCGATCGCCAGCCCGCCGTCGGGTGTGAGCAGCGCTTCGGCTGGGCGGAGGTCGTCATTGAACATGGCGTCACCATCGGAGTCCCATCCGCAGGTCGGTGACGACTCGCCGTAGAAGATGACGTCCATCTCGATCCGTTCCGTGCCTGCGACCATCTCGACGTCTGGTTGGCGGCGGCAGCCATCAGGAGTCGGGTCGGGCTGCGTGGTGGGCGGCGCCGGCGCATCAGCCGGATCCGACTCGACGGCCACGCACGTCGAATCGACCCGGGGCAGCATGAAGTCGACGTCCTCGGGGTCCTCTTCGACGAACCCCGTGCCCGAGCACTCGTAGCGGTACCACCACCGCGCCGAGCCGTCGGCCGGAACGTGCAGCTCCATCAGCTCGATCGTCCGGTCCTGGCGGCTGCGCGCCCAACGGGCCAGCCGTTCTCCTTGCTCGCCCGTCGTCCCGTAGGCGAGCTCGGCCGGTGCGCCGGTGTTGACCGCATCGAGGAAGCACTGCCGTTCGTCGTCGGCGACGTCTTCAGTGCGAACGTCGTATCCGCACAGCGGCAGCGTCGTCCGGTCGGAGAACCACCGTGGGACATCTTCGACCCCACCCACCGTCGGCTCGGCGATGGTCGACGGACTGACACACGAGAAGGCGGTCGGTGGGCTCGGCTCCTGGTCGTACAAGTCCACCGTGGTGACGCGGTCGCACGAGATGTGCGTCCACGCCCGCTCGCCGTAGGCATCGCGCGTCGTGTCGCGCCACCAATCGACACCGTCCGGATTCGACAGCCACACCTCCACGATCGGGTCGCCCTCGATGGTTGGCGTCGACGAAGCGAACGCCGTCGGCATCCCGGCCAGGTGTGCGTCGAGGAAGCAGCGGCGCGCTGGTTCGTTCCATCCAGGATCGGCCGAATCGATCTCATCGGGTTGTCCCAGCTCCTCACCGCCACAGACGAGCCGTTCGCCGTCACCGTCGAACACCTCCGCCGGCGCACCCGCGACGTCGACCCCGAGGTCACTGATCATCACGGCCAGACCGCTCGGCGCGTTCCCGTTCGTCACCTCGACCGTCGTGGCCGGTGGCTCGGTGGTGGTCGATGGCGGCGGCGCGGCAGGAGCGGCCGCAGGCGTGGTGGTGTCGCCGCATCCGATCAGCGTGACGGCCGCCCCAAGCAGGACGAGCTGCGCACGCACGCGCGATTGGACGTCCGAGCGGCGCGACAAGTTCCGGTTAGTTCGCGGTTAGTTCGACTCGACGGCGCCGGGTTGCGCCGGCTCGAGTGTCGAGGCGAACAGCTCCTCGAGCGCCTGCCAGTGACGGGCGGCGGCGGAAGCGTCGTAGGTCGGGTTGTCGGGGACAGCGAAGCCGTGGGCGGCGGGGTAGGTCACGAGCTCGTGGTCGACGCCGGCCTCGGTCAGGGCGTTCGACAGACGGTCGAACTGCTCGTCGTCGAAAGTGGCGTCGTTCTCAGCGCCAGCCACGTAGAGCGTCGCCGTCATGGCCTCCGCCAGCAGATGCGGGCTGTCGGGTGCCGTCGACGCGATGTGGCCGCCGTGGAACGACGCCGCGGCACCAACTCTTTCGGGGAATCGTCCAGCGGCATTGAGAGCGAGTCCGCCGCCCATGCAGTAGCCGGTCGTGCCGAGCTTGATGTCGGTGGCTGCGACATCGGGCGCGGCGCCGAGGAAGTCGAGCATCGCCGAGGTGTCTCGGGTCGCGTCCGCCTTGGTGACGCTCATCGCCATCGACGTCAGCCGGCGGCGCTCGTCGGGATCGGTGAAGAC
>JBPCJL010000160.1:0-5141 GCA_051005355.1 Ilumatobacteraceae bacterium | reverse complement strand
CGTGAACACCGGCACGCCGGCATCGGCGGCGGCCTGTCCGCCCTCCTCGGTCGGGCGGCCCACGGTCGTCACGCCGTCGCTCAGCAGCACCCTCGCCCCGGGCGCCAGCTCGCCCTCACCATCGGCGGAGGGCTCGTCGCCGTCCTCGGCCAGGCGACTCAAGAGGTTGGCGCCCGTGGCGCGGGCGTCGCCGATCGCAGTTGATTCGGCGAGCTGAAGGTCCTCGATGCCCCGATCGATGTCGGCGCGGTCGAGCGTGGGCGACACCTCGACGCCCACCGCACCACTGAACGAGATCAACCCGATCTCGACCCCCGGGTCCACGCGCTCGACGAAGTCGCGCGCCGCCTGCTTGGCCGCTTCGAGCCGATCCGGCTCGACGTCGGTCGCCATCATCGACAGTGACACGTCGAACAGCAGCAGGATCCGCCCCTCGCTCTCGGTGCGCTCCACCTCCGTCGAGATCGGGCGGGCGATGGCCACCACACCGGCGGCGAGACCGGCCAGCTGCACCAGCGCCACGACGTGGCGGCGCCAGCCGGGTCGGGCCGGCGCCACCCGGTCCAGCAGGTCGACCTGCGTGAACCGGATCGTCGCCCGCCGCCGCCACCGCAGCACGAGCACGTAGGCGACGGCCAGCGCGGCGACGGCGAGCAGCCACGACAGCCGTCCGCCGTTCAGGAACTGGACCGCGATGAGGTGTCGGTTCACCGTCGCAGCACCTGGGCGTTCACGGCCTGCACGCGCCGGCGCCGGACGTGGTTCACGAGGACGGCCAGCCAGTCGCTGTCCGTGGCCAGCTCGACGAGGTCGGCGCCTGACCGCCGGATGCCCCAGTTGCGCTGCTCGACCAGTTCGGCCGCCGCCGACGCGTAGCGACGCTGCACGTCGGGCGTCACGCGCACCTCCCGGCGGCGCCCCGTGGCCGGGTCGACCACTTCGATGAGGCCGACCGGCGGCACATCGAGCTCGCGCGGATCGTGCACGGTGATGGCCAGCAGGTCGTGGCGCATCCCGAGACGCGCCAGCGGGTCGACCCAGGTGTCGCCGGCGAAGTCCGAGATCACGGCGGCGAAGCCGCGCCGCTTGCAGATCACCGCCACGCGATCGATGGCGCCCGCCAGGTCGGCGCGGCCCATGCCCTCCGACGCCGGCGCCGCGGCGATGGCGCTCAGTACGGCGCGCACCTGGTCGCGACCGAAGCGGGGCGGCAGCACCTTGAGGCGCGGACCAGCCACGAGCACCGCACCGAGCCGGTTCTGGTTGCGGGCGGTGAGGAAGCCGACGCCGGCCGCCGCGGCCAGCGCGACCTGCGCCTTGTCCGCCGTCGTCGTGCCGAACCGCATCGCCGCCGACGTGTCGACGACCAACCACGCTTCGAGGTCGCGGTCGGCGATCTGCTCGCGCACGTGGGTCTGCATCGTGCGGGCGGTGACGTTCCAGTCGATCCGCCGCACATCGTCGCCGGGCTGATACACCCGCGCCTCGCCGGGCTCGCTGCCGTGCCCCGGTGTCAGGCCCTGGTGGTTGCCGTGCAGGGCCCCGTCGAGGCGCCGGTTGATCGTCAGCTCCAACGTCCGCACCAGCTCGGCCACGTGCTCGGTCGGCGGGCCGGCCGGCCACTCGACCGTCACCCCAATGCGTCGTTCGGCTTGGGGGAGACCCAGGTGGCCGGCACCGACTCGAGGATGCGGTTGACGAGGTCGTCCGGCGTGATGTCGCGCGCCAGCGCGTCATAGGTCAGCAGCAGGCGGTGGCGCAGCACCTCGGGCGCCACGTCGAAGACATCCTGCGGCGTCGCGTAGGTACGACCACGGATGAGGGCGAGGGCGCGAGCGCCGCGCACGAGGTTGATGCTGGCGCGCGGACTGGCGCCGAGGCCGATCGAAGGGGCCAGCTCACCGAGGCCGAACCAGGCCGGATTGCGGGTGGCCTGGACGAGGTCGACGGCGTACTGCACGACGCTGCGGTCGATGAACACGGCGTCGCAACGTCGCTGCAGCGCGATCAGCTCGTCGAGGCTGATGACCTGCTCGGCCACCGGGGGGTTGACGGCCATCCGGTCAATGATCGAGACCTCCTCGGCCGCCGTCGGGTAGTCGAGGACTATCTTCATCATGAAGCGGTCGCGCTGTGCGTCGGGCAGCTGGTACACGCCCTCGCTCTCGATGGGGTTCTGCGTGGCGACGACGAAGAACGGCGTCGGCACCGGATGGGTGATGCCGCCGATGGTCACCTGGTGCTCCTGCATCACCTCCAGCAGCGCCGACTGCACCTTGGCCGGCGCCCGGTTGATCTCGTCGGTGAGCAGGAAGTTGACGAAGACCGGTCCCAGCTCGACGTCGAAGCGCTCGCTGCTGCCGCGGTAGATGCGCGTCCCGACGATGTCCGACGGCAGCAGGTCGGGCGTGAACTGGATTCGGGCGAACGTGCCGCCGGCCACGTTGGCCAGCGTCTCGGCGGCGAGCGTCTTGGCCAGACCGGGCACCGACTCGAGCAGGCAGTGGCCGCGCGCCAGCAGGCCGACCAGCATGCGCTCGAGTAGACGGGTTTGACCGACGATGACCTTGCGCAGCTCGAAGAAGATCCGCTCCACCTGCGCCGCGGTGGCCGCGTCGTCCATCGGGCTCGGCGGCATGGGGTATCGGGCCGTCTCGGCGGCGGAAGGTGGCATGGTCGACGACGAGCTCCCGTGGTCATGGGCCGGCGGAGCTGAGACGGTACCAACGAGCGGCGCGGCCGCCCGGTCACTCGTCGCGTGCGTGCACCTGCGCCGGCGGGTGCGTGGCTTCGACGGCGGTGAAGGCCTCCAGGATGCGGTACTGGTGCTCGGCGTCGGCGGGCACGACCCACGAGTTGCCTCGCTCCAAGACGATCGTCTGGCCCTCGCTCGTCAGCTCGGCCCGACCACTGATCACGTAGCCGACCGTCTCGTAGCTCCGGCGCACCGCCGGCTTGGGCTCGCCTGGCTGCTCACCGTCCCACAATCGCATGGCGAGTGAGACGCCCGAAGCCAGGTAGGTCTGGCCGTCGGGTCCCTTCGGCGAGGTGGAGGAGTCGACCTTGATGATGGTGGTGTCGGCCATGCCGACGCTCTACCTCGTGGCGGCCACCTCGAACCGCGTCCGGCCCAGCGAGCGAAGCGAGCCATCGAGCTGACTACGGTGCGCGCCCATGTATCCGGGCAAATACGCAGAGGACCACCCCGACCAGCCGGCGCTCGTGATGTCCGGCTCCGGCGACACCCTGACCTTCGCCGAGTTCGAGGCCAACGCCAACCGGCTGGCGCACCTGTTCCGGTCCGTCGGCCTGCGCCGCGGTGACCACGTGGCGATGTTCCTCGAGAACCACCTGCGCTACTTCGAGACCATGTCGGCCGCCGAGCGGACGGGCCTCTACTACACCTGCATCAACTCGTACCTGACGCCCGAAGAGGTTGCCTACATCGTCGACGACTGCGACGCCAAGGTGTTCATCACGTCGGTCGACAAGGTCGACGTGGCGACCGCCGCCGCCGAGCAGACGCCGAAGGTCGAGACGTTCCTCTGCATCGGTGCCGACCGGGAGATGGGTCCGTTCCGGCCCTACGACGAGGCGCTGGCCGACTTTCCCGCCGAACATGTCGACGACGAGCAGCTCGGCGCGGCGATGCTCTACTCGTCCGGCACGACCGGCCGGCCGAAGGGGGTGCTACGCCCGTTGCCCGAGGTCCACCCGGCCGAGCCGCTCCCGGTGATGGTCTTCGTCACGACGATGTTCGGGATGCGTCCGGGCATGACGTACCTGTCGCCGGCGCCGATCTACCACTCGGCGCCGCAGGCGTCCGTCGCCGCCGCCCTGCGCCTCGGTTCGACGTCGGTGATCATGGAGCGCTTCGACCCGGAGGAGTTCCTGAAGGCGGTGGAGCAGTACCGCATCACCCACAGCCAGATGGTGCCGACCATGTTCAGCCGGATGCTCAAGCTGCCCGATGACGCCCGGTCGCGCTACGACACCTCGTCGCTGGAGACCATCATCCATGCCGCCGCACCGTGCCCGGTGCCGGTGAAGGAGGCGATGATCGAGTGGCTCGGCCCGATCCTCATCGAGTACTACGGCGCCACCGAGGCCAACGGCTTCACGTTCTGCAACAGCGAGGAGTGGCTGGCCCACAAGGGCACGGTGGGCAAGCCGATCCTCGGGAAGTTGCTGATCCTCGACGACGACGGCAACGAGGTGCCGACCGGCACGACGGGCACGGTGTGGTTCGAGGGGGCGACGAACTTCACGTACTGGAACGACGACGAGAAGACGGCTGAGAGCCGTGACGAGACCGGCTCGCGCTCCACCGTCGGCGACGTCGGCTACGTCGACGAGGACGGCTACCTGTACCTCACCGACCGCAAGACGTACATGATCATCTCGGGCGGCGTGAACATCTATCCGCAGGAGGCCGAGAACCTGCTCGTCACGCACCCGAAGGTGATGGACGCCGCCGTCATCGGCGTGCCCAACGCCGACCTCGGCGAGGAGGTCAAGGCGGTCGTGCAGGTGATGCCGGACATCGAGGCCGGGCCGGAGCTGGAGCGCGAGCTCGTCGGGTTCTGCCGGGAGCACCTGGCCCACTTCAAGTGCCCGCGCAGCGTCGACTTCGAGGCCGAGCTGCCTCGCTTGCCCACCGGCAAGCTCTACAAGCGCCTCCTGCGCGACCGCTACTGGGGCGACACGACCTCCCGCATCGTGTGAACTCCCACCCATCCGAGGGTTACCTGCATCCGAGGGCTATGTGAGGGGAGGCCCCTCTCGAAACCCTCGGATGGGTTGGATCCGGCGGTGGGGACCGGGGTTGGCGGTCGTGGCGGCCGCGGTGGTGCTGGCGTTCGTGGCCGCCGCAGTGGTGGACATCTCGCCGCTCGTGGGTGGTGTCGTGCTCGGAGTGGTCGCCGCCAACCTCGGTCTGATCCGGCCGGCCATGGACCCCGGGTTGGCCGTCGCCACCAGGTGGCTGCTGCGCGCCGGCGTCGTCCTCCTCGGCCTCCGGCTCTCGTTCGACCAGGTGCGCGATCTCGGCGTCGAGGGCGCGTTGGCCGTCGTCGCCGTCGTCGTGGCCAGCTTCCTCGGCATCCAAGTGCTGGCTCGCCTGATGGGGCTCGGCCCCGGCC
>JBPCJL010000159.1:0-5687 GCA_051005355.1 Ilumatobacteraceae bacterium | reverse complement strand
GGCCAAGGGCGTGGTGCTCGAGGCCAGGCTCGACGTCGGCCGTGGGCCCGTGGCCACCGTGCTCGTCGACAAGGGCGAGCTGAAGGTCGGCGATCCGATCGTCGCCGGCGCGGCATGGGGTCGCGTGCGGGCGATGATCAACGATCGCGGCGAACAGGTGAAGTCGGCTGGGCCGTCGACACCTGTGCAGGTGCTGGGTCTGGCCGCCGTGCCCGAGGCGGGCGACGAGTTCCGGGCTGCCCCGGACGAGAAGACAGCGCGCATCGTCGGCGAGGCACGCGACTACCGGCTGCGCATGCGCCACCAGCGCGGGGATGCCCGGGTCAAGACGGGCACGAAGCTGGAGGACATCTTCGCCCAGATCCAGGCGGGCGAGACGGCCACCTTGAACCTCGTGCTCAAGGCCGACGTCCACGGGTCGCTGGAGGCGGTCACCGAGAGCCTGCGCAAGCTGGACCGACCCGAGGTCGAGCTGTCGTTCGTGCATCGCGCCGTCGGCGGGATCACGGAGAACGACATCTCGCTGGCCGCGACCACGAACGCCACCATCATCGGGTTCAACGTGCGACCGGACCGCAAGGCGCGCGAGCTGGCCGACGCGGAGCAGGTGGAGATCAGGACCTACGAGGTCATCTACAAGCTGCTCGAGGACATCGAGCAGGCGATGGTCGGCATGCTGGCGCCGGAGTACGAGGAGGTCGTCACCGGCGAGGCCGAGGTGCGAGAGATCTTCCGGGTGCCGCGGATCGGCGCCATCGCCGGGTGCTACGTGCGCTCGGGGGTCATCACGCGCGGCTCGAAGGTGCGCTTCCTGCGCGACGGCACGATCATCTGGAAGGGCGAGATCTCCTCGCTCAAGCGGTTCAAGGAGGACGCGCGCGAGGTTCGCGAGGGATTCGAGTGCGGCATCGGGCTGTCGGACTTCCAAGACCTCAAGCCGGGTGACCTGATCGAGACCTTCGACGAGCAGGAGATCGCCAAGACATGATCCGGGTCATCGAGCAGCCCAGCGGGAGAGCGCCCGGCCATGTCCTGGCGATCGACCATCGAGCAGAGGTCGCACGGACGTGACTGCGCCGGATGTCGAGTTCTTCCTCGACCCGGTGTGCCCGTGGTGCTGGATCACGTCGCGTTGGGTGACCAACGTGCAGCGGGAGTGCAACGACGACGTGGGCTGGCGGTTCATCTCGCTCGAACTGCTGAACAAGGAGAACGAGCGGACGCCCGCCCACCAGGCCACCCATCAGGCCGGCCTGCGGACACTGCGCGTCGCCGACCAGGTGCGCATCGAGCACGGCAACGAGGCCGTGGCGAGGTACTACACCGCGCTGGGCACGAGGATCCACGTCGGCCAGCGGCGCGACGAGTTGGTCGACAACACGGTTGCGCTCATCGAAGAGTCGTTGACCGAGGCCGGCCTCGACGCGGGCCTGGCCAAACACGCCGACGACGACAGCCACGACGAGTACTTGCAGTCGGAGACCGACCTGGCGCTGTCGCGGACCGGGCCGAACGTCGGCACCCCGATCCTCACGTTCGCGCCCGGCCAGGGCGAGCGGGAGGGCAGCTTCTTCGGGCCGGTGATCTCCAAGGCGCCGACCGGCGCCGAGGCCGTCGAGCTGTGGCGTGCCGTCGAGACGCTCGCCACCTCCGGCGTCGCCGAGCTCAAGCGCAGCCTCCGCGCCAAACCCGACTTCACCTGACGCCGACCCATCCTCGGATGGGGAGGGCTCGGTAGCGTTGCTCGGATGGCTGGAAGGCGTGGTGGGCATCAGTATCCGCGGAGCGCACGGCTGAACGAGACGCTGCGCGAGGTGATCGCCGAGGAGCTCGTGCGCATCGACGATGAACGCCTGGCCTTTGTCACCGTGACGTCCGTCGACGTCGACAACGAGCTCAACCGCGCCGTCGTCTACTTCGACTCGCTCGCCGACGAGGAAGCCGACGCCGACATCCTCGCTGCACTGGAGGGGCACCGCCGCCGGATGCAGTCGTCAATCAACCGCCAGATCAAGGCCAAGAAGACGCCGGTGCTCCAGTTCAAGCCCGACGATGTCATCCGGGCCGCCGAGCGCATCGAGAACATCCTGCGCGCCGACCGGTCCGCCGACCACTGAGTATCGTCCCGCCGCATGCCGAGCTCCTCCGCTGTCGCGGCGCGCCCGCCCGAGGTCGCGACCGACATCCCCGCTCCCGCCGACGACGGGCTGTTTGGCCCGGACAGCGTGACGTGGCGACTGAGCACCGCTCCCGCCGCCGCCATCGCCATCCCGGCGGCGGTGCTCATGCAGATGCTGCACCCACGGGTCATGTGGATGATCGATCAGGCCTCGAGCTTCTGGGAGCACCCTGAGCGGCGGGCCCAACTGACTCAGCGCTACGGCACGAGTACGGCTTACGGCGACACCGCGACGGCCGAACACGCCGGCGAGACGCTGCGCAAGATTCATGCCCGACTCAAAGGAACGGACCCGCTGACCGGCGAGCAGTACCCGGCCGACGCGCCGGAGCTGCTGATGTGGGTGCACGTCACGATCCCGTATGCCATCCTCCGGGCGCTCGACCGGTGGGGACCGGCGCTGTCGCCGGCTGACCAGGACCGCTACGTCCTCGAGCAGCGCACGGCGGCCCGCCTGGTCGGCCTCGACCCCGCCACCGCGCCGGGGAGCGTCGCCGAGCTCGATGCCTACGTCACGTCGATGGCGCCGAAGATGGCGCTCACGCCCGGCAGCCTGCGGATGCTCGGCCTGCTGACACCACGGGCACCGAAGCCCACGGCGGCGGCCGTGCTCCAGGCGGTGTTCAGCCACGCCGCGCTCAGCGTGCTCACCCCTGACCAGCGGCGGATGTACGGTGTGCGCTGGACGGGCCTCGACGAGCGAGCCGCAACAGTCATCCCCGGCGTCCTGCTGCGCAAAGCGGCCGAGAAACTCACGACCGACGAGCAGCTGCGACAGCTGCGCACGGAGGCGATGACCCACCCCTTCGGTGGTCGACCGCCGCTCGAGCGCTGACCGTCACCGACGCTTCTGTCGAGCGACAGCGAGATCTGATGGCCCGCCGGCCGCCGACGGTGCACGGCGTCGCCGTGGTGGACAAGCCGACCGGGGTCACCAGCCACGACGTCGTCGGCCAGCTGCGCCGGCGGTTCGGCGAACGCCGTATCGGCCACGCCGGCACGCTCGACCCGTCGGCAACCGGGGTGCTCGTCGTCGGCGTCGGCTCGGTCACCCGGCTGCTGCGGTTCGTCGGCGACGGCACCAAGCGGTACACCGGGGAGGTCGTGCTCGGCGTCGAGACGGACACGCTCGACGCCGACGGTGCGGTCACGGCGACCCACGACATGGGCGACGTCAGCCTCGACGACGCCCAGCGGGTCGCCGCGGAGCTGACCGGCGCCATCGAGCAGGTGCCGCCGATGGTGTCGGCGCTCAAGGTCGGCGGCCGGCGCCTGCACGAGCTGGCCCGGGAGGGTGTCGAGGTGGACCGCGCCGCCCGCCCCGTGACGGTGCACCGCTTCGACGTCGCCGCCGCCTCCGAGCCCGGCGTGCTGGCCATCGAGGTCGAGTGCTCAGCCGGCACCTACGTCCGCACGCTGGCCGCCGACCTCGGGCGTCGGCTCGGCGGCGGCGCCCACCTGCGCCACCTGCGCCGCACGGCCGTCGGACCGTTCACCATCGACGAGGCGCGTCCACCCGACGAGTGCGCGCTGCTGCCACCCGTCGAGGCGCTGCGCGGCATGCCCCGGGAGGTCGTCGACGTCGACACGGCGGCGCTGATCGCCACCGGCCGCGTCCTCGACGCCCCCGCCGGGACCGGCCCGTGGGCGATGATCGGCGCTGACGGAGCGCTGCTCGCCGTCTACGAACCCGTCGCACCGGGCACGGCGAAGCCGACGGTCGTGCTCGCGACGCCCGGGTAGCGTCGGTCCTCTTGGACGTGATCACCGAGCTCGAGTCGGCGCCGTGGCCCGGCCAGCGGGCCATCGTCACGATCGGCGCCTACGACGGCGTGCACCTCGGCCACCAGGCGGTGATCGCCGACGTCAAGCGGTTGGCCGCGCAAGAGGCGGCCCGATCCGTCGTGCTGACGTTCGATCGCCACCCGGCCACGATCGTGCGACCGGAGTCCGCACCGCCGCTCCTCACCTCGCCGGAGCAGCGTCTCGAGCTGCTGGCCGCGACCGGCCTCGACGCCACGGTGGTGCTCCACTTCGACGAGGCACAGTCCAAGGAGTCGGCCGAGGAGTTCGTCGAGCGCGTGCTCGTAAACGCCCTCGGCGTCAAGGTGGTCGTCGTCGGCTCGGACTTCCACTTCGGCAGCCACCGCGACGGCAACGTCCGCCTGCTCGAGGAGTACGGCGCAGCGAACGACTTCGTCGTCGACCCGATCACGCTCGTCGCCCGGGCCGACGGGATCGAGGAGCCGATCAGCAGCACGGCGATCCGCCGAGCCCTCGCCGGCGGCGAGGTCGAGCTGGCCGAGCGGATGCTCGGGCGGGCCCACGAGGTGCGCGGCAAGGTCGTCATGGGCGACCAACGGGGTCGCCTGCTCGGGTTCCCGACGGCCAACGTCGAGGTGCCCAACGCCATGTGCATGCCCGCTGATGGCGTCTACGCCGGCTGGTACGAGCGTCCCGACGGCATCGTCCACCCGTGCGCCATCAACCTGGGGCGCCGGCCGACGTTCTACGAACACGCCGATCACTCGCTGCTCGAGGCCCACCTGCTCGACTTCGACGATGACCTCTACGGCGAGCCCGCACGGGTGCGCTTCGAGCACTTCCTGCGCAGCGAGCGCAAGTTCGACGGCATCGAGGCGATCAAGGTCCAGCTGACCCACGACGTCGCCCACGCCCGCCAGTTGCTCAGCTGACGGGAATCAGCCCGACCAGATGACCTGGCCCTGGTCGTCGTAGACGGCGGCGATGAGGTCGGCGTCGTAGCGGGCGGCGATGTCGGGCACGGCGCCGCCGAACAGGCCGACCTCGGCGTACGCAGTCACCTCGGCCTCGAGCAGGGCCGGGTCCGGGACGCCGACGCCGGTGTCCTCCGGCGTTGTCTCGGTGATCGATGCGGCGTCGGTCGTCCAGCGGAACGTCTCACCTTCGGGCGACAAGAAGTTGGGGTTGCCATTGGCGTCGACGCGTTGGAGCGCGGCCGCCGCCGCCGCCTCCGGGTCGGCGATGGCATCGGCCAGACCGCGCATCGACGCTCGGATGAAGTCCTGCGCCGCTGTCGGGTGCTCGTCGATGAAGTCCTGCGACGTATAGATCACGCCGAACGAGCCAGGGACGTCGAAGTCGGCCGGGTCGAACAGTTCGAACGGCAGTCCGGCCCGCTCCAGTGTGCCTGGTTCGTTGCTGGCGTAGCCGGGGAAGCCGACGATCCCGTCGAGCTCGTAGTGCACCAGCGGGTCGAAGCCGTCGACGAGGACGGTCTCGTAGTCCTCGCCCTCGACGAGCCCGGCCGTGGCCAGCATGGCGGCGATGCTCGGCGGCAAGGCGAACTTGACGCCGATCGTCTCGCCGGCCAGCTCTTCGAGGGACGTCGCCGTCGCCGGCTTGAGGATCAGGCGGTCGATGGCCGTGCGGCCCTGGAAAGGGAGGGGGGAAAGTTCGGGCTCGGTGGGGGCGGGGGGGGTTACGACCTCGCTTGACGAAGCGCCCGAGGGAGACCTCGCCTCGC
>JBPCJL010000158.1:0-5862 GCA_051005355.1 Ilumatobacteraceae bacterium | reverse complement strand
CCACTGGCCCGCGACCTGGCGGCGGCGCAGCGGGCGGCTCGGCTGGCCCCCGACGCGCTGGCGCGCACGATCGAGCCGGACGTCCGCACGCCCAAAGGGATCCGCCGATCGCGGCTGCTGCACCGGCTGACGGCCCTCGACATCCCGTGGGGCGAGCTCGAAGCGGGGCGCGGGTCGAGCGGCACGTTCCGCGAGACCTGGCGGGTCCAGTGGGACCCCGAGCTGTCGGTGCGCGTCGTCGAGCAGGCCGGGCACGGCACGACCGTGGTGGCGGCGGCGATGTCGCGGCTGGTCGAGCGGTCGGCCGCGACGACGTCGCTGCACGAGGCGGCCGGGATCGTCGAGCTGGCCCTGCTGGCCGACGTCCCCGACGCCATCGAGCCGGCCGTCCGGCGCCTGGGTCGGCTGGCCGCCGAGGCGCCCGATGTCGTCGAGTTGATGGACGCCATGGGTCCGCTGGCTTCGGCCTGGCGCTACGGCGACGCCCGGCGGACGGACGCCGCCGGCCTGGCGGCCGTGTTCGACGAGCTGGTCGTGCGCGTGGTGGCTGGCTTGGCCAGGGCCAGCGTGGCGCTCGACGAGTCGGCCGCCCGCCGCCTGGTCGAACGGCTGAGCGAGGTCCAGGCCGCCCTGGCGATCATCGATCACCCCGCCCGTCACGGCGCCTGGCCCGGTGCGCTGACGCAGGTGGCGGACGCGCCGCGGGTGCACGGCTCGATCCAGGGTCGGGCCACCCGCCTCCTGCACGACGGCGGCCGGTGGTCGCCCGACGACGTCGAGCGGCGCCTCGGGCGGGCACTGACCACGGGGACGCCGCCCGCCGAGGGAGCTGATTTCGTCGAGGGGTTCCTGGCCGGCAGCGGCACGGTCCTGTTGCACGACGCCCAGCTGCGGTCGCTGGTCGACGGGTGGGTCGGCGCGCTGGCGCCCGACGCGTTCACCACCGTCGTCCCGTTGCTGCGCCGGACGTTCGGGGCCTTCGAGCCGGCCGAGCGGCACCAGCTCGGAACGCTGCTCGCCACCGGCCGGGTCGATCGCCCGGCGGCGATGGGCGAGGACGTCGACGAGGACCGGGCGCGGGCGGCCCTGGCGACGGTGCGGGCCATGCTGGGGCTGCCTGTCGACGATGCACACGGTGGCGGGGCCGGATGACCGTACGGGTGTCCGAGGCCGAGCGGCTGCGCCGGTGGCGGCTGCTCCTCGGTGGGGGAGACGCCGACGGCACCGGCGCCACGCTGCGCGGCGACGACCGGCGCATCGACGGCGCGCTGGGCGCGCTGTACGACCGGCGGCCGGCGCGCGGGCGCAGCTCGGGTCGGGCGGCCGGGCTGGCGCGATCGGCGCCGTCGGTGGCCCGCTGGCTCGGCGACATCCGCACGTACTTCCCGACCCCGGTGGTCCAGGTGCTGCAGCGCGACGCCGTCGAACGGCTTGACCTGCGTCGACTGCTCCTGGAGCCCGAGCTGCTCGGCGAGCTGGAACCGGACCTGCACCTCGTCACCCTGCTCGTCGAGCTCAATCGCGCCCTGCCCGAGGAGACGAGGGCAACGGCCCGTCAGGTGGTGGGCAGGGTCCTCGACCAGCTGCAGGCGCACATCACCGACCGCACCCGTCAGGCCGTGCGCGGCGCGCTGGCCCGGGCCAGCCGCACCGCTCGACCCCGGCCGGCCGACGTCGACTGGTTGCGCACCATCCGCACCAACCTGCGCCACTACCTGCCGGAGCACTCGACGCTGGTGCCCGAGCAGCTGGTCGGCTACGGCCGCCACCAGGCCAGCCTGGCCCGGGACGTCGTGATCGCCATCGATCAGAGCGGGTCGATGGCCGGCAGCGTCGTCCACGCCTCGGTGTTTGCCTGTGTCCTGGCCCGGCTCCCGGCGCTGCGCACGTCGCTGGTGGCGTTCGACACCTCCGTCGCCGACCTCACACCGCTGCTGCACGACCCCGTCGACGTGCTGTTCGGCGTCCAGCTCGGCGGCGGCACGGACATCGGCGCCGCCCTCGGCTACTGCCGCCGACTGATCCACCGGCCGCGCCAGAGCGTCCTCGTGCTCGTCAGCGACCTGTTCGACGGCGGCGCGCCGGGCGTGGCGCAGGCCCGGATCGGCGAGCTGGTGCGCGACGGCGTCAGCGTCATCGTGCTCCTTGCCCTATCCGACGACGGCGCCCCGGCCCACGACCACCACGAGGCGCAAGCACTGGCCGACCTCGGTGCACGCGTCCTGGCCTGCACCCCCGACGAGTTCCCCGACCTGCTGGCCTCGGCGCTGTAGCGATGTTCGCGCTGCTGACGTCGTACGTCGCCGCCGGCCTGGTCGTGATGCTGGCCGGGCGGCGGTTGGGTACCGCCCTGGCCTACGGCGTGGCGGCACTCCCGTTCGTCGCCACGCTGGCGTGGTTGGCGGTGCGCCGCCGCGACATCGCCACCGGCATCGACGAGTCCGTCGGCTGGGTCGGCGACCTCGGGCTCGATCTCACGCTGCGCATCGACGGGTTCGCCGCGCTCATGCTGCTGCTGGTCGCCGGCGTCGGCGCGCTCGTGGTCTGGTATTCGTGGAAGTACTTCTCGACCTTGCCGCCACGGTTGCTGGGGCTGCTCGTCCTGTTCGGCGGTTCGATGGCCGGCCTGGTCGTCGCCGACAACCTGCTCGTCGTCTACGGCTGCTGGGAGCTGACGTCGATCACGTCGTTCTTCCTGATCGGGGACCGCTACCGGGACCGCCACGCCCGCGCCGCGGCGCTGCAGGCGCTGCTGGTCACCGGGGCCGGTGGACTGGCGATGCTCGCCGGCTTCCTCATCATCGGCGCCGAGAGCGGCACCTACCAGCTGAGCGTCATCCTCGCCGACCCACCGCGCGGCGGCCTGATGAGCGTCGCCCTCGTGCTGGTGCTGCTCGGGGCCTTCACCAAGTCGGCGCAGTACCCGTTCCACAGCTGGCTGCCGGCGGCGATGGTGGCGCCGACGCCGGTCAGCACGTACCTGCACTCGGCGACGATGGTCAAGGCCGGCGTCTACCTCATCGGTCGCCTGGCGCCCGCCTTTGCGCCGGACGTCGGTTGGTGGCGCCCGGTCGTCGTCGGTGTCGGCGTGGTCACGATGCTCGCCGGTGGCCTCCGCGCCCTGCGCCAGACCGACCTCAAATTGCTGCTGGCGATGGGGACCATCAGCCAGCTGGGCTTCATGGTGGCTGTCCTCGGGTGGGGGAGCCCGCTGGCCGCGGTGGCGGGCGGGGCACTGCTGCTGGCCCACGGGATGTTCAAGGCGGCGGCCTTCATGGTCGTCGGGATCCTCGACCACCAGTACGGGACGCGCGACCTGCGCCAGCTGCCCCGGCCCGGACCCGGCTGGCGCCCGACCGCCGTCGCCACGGTCGTCGCCGCCGCGTCGATGGCCGGCATCCCCCTGGTGTTCGGGTTCGTGGCCAAGGAGTCGGCCTTTGACGCACTGACCGGCGAGGGCGCCGGCGGCGCACTGGCGCTGGCCGGTGTCGTCGCCGGCTCCGCCCTGACCGCCGCCTACAGCTACCGGTTCGCCGCCGGATCGCTGGGCCGGAGCAGCCGCCCCGGGGCCGCCCGAGCGGGACCTGCGCCGGTGGCGGCCTTCGTCGCGCCGGCGGTCCTGCTCTGCGCGGCCACGGTGCTCTTCGGCGTCTGGCCCGCCGCCCTCGACGGCGTCGTCGACGGCGCCGCTCGCGCCCTCGGCCCGCTGGTCGAGCCCGTGCACCTCGCCGTCTGGCACGGGTTCAACCTGCCGCTGCTGCTGTCGGCGGCGGCCATCGGCGGTGGAGCGCTCATCGCCGGCACGACCAGCCGGCGGCAGGTGCGCGAAGCGGGGAAACGCCAGGCGCACCTCCCGTCGGCCGAGGACGGCTACCGCGCCTCGCTGCGCGGTCTCAACCTGGTCGCCAACCGCGTCACCGCCGTGGCCCAACCGGGATCGCTGCCGGTCTACCTCGGGGTGATCCTGCTCACGGCCGCCGTCGTCCCCGGAGCGCTGCTCCTGAGCGGGCGGTGGTGGCCAGGTTGGCCCCAACTGGTCGAGATCCCGGTCCACGTGCCATTGGCGGCCGTGCTCATCGCCATGGCCCTGGCTGCGGTGCTCGTGCGCCACCGCTTTGCCGGGGCGCTCTTCCTCGGGTTGACCGGCTACGCCATGGCCGGGTTGTTCATCGCCCAGGGCGCGCCCGACCTGGCCTTGACCCAAGTGGCGATCGAGACGTTGACGACCGTCCTGTTCGTTCTCGTCCTGCGCCGCCTGCCGGACCGCTTCGAGCGGCGCCGGGCGCCGATCCGCCGGACGCTGCGCCTCACCCTCGCCGTCGTCGTCGGCGTCGCCGCGTTCGCCATGACGCTGGCCGTCGGATCGCTCGACCCGGTGCCCAACATCGCCGACGAGATGATCGACGACGCCCTGCCCGAGGGCGGCGGCGGCAACGTGGTCAACGTCATCCTCGTCGACTTCCGGGCCCTCGACACGCTCGGTGAGATCACGGTGCTGGTCGCCGCAGCGATCGGCACCGTCGCGCTGGCCCGCGCCGGTCGTCGTCCCGCCGGCGTCCCAGCGTCGGGTGACAAGTCCGAGCGGGCGCCACCGCCAGTGCGGCTCAGCCGCCTCGTGACCATCGACGTCTCGGTCCGCATCGTGTTCGCCGCCGTGATGGTCGGGTCGATCTGGCTGCTGTTCGCCGGCCACAACCAGCCCGGTGGCGGCTTCGTCGGCGGCATCGTCGCCGGCGCCGCCCTCGCCCTGCGCTACGCCCAGGGCGGCCTGCCCGAGGTGCGGGCGCTGTCGCGTGGACGGCCATGGCTCGTCCTCGGCGCCGGCCTGCTGATCGCCGTCGTCACCGCCATCGTGCCCGCCCTCGCCGGGTGGCCGGTGCTCGATGCGGCCGCCATGTCGCTCGACCTCCCCGTGCTCGGCACGGCCAAGGTGACCTCCGCGCTGTTCTTCGACATCGGCGTCTACCTCGTCGTCATCGGCCTGGCGATGATGGTGTTCGAGTCCTTCGGCGACGACCCGGTCGTCGCGCCGCCGGCATCGGCATCGGCATCGGTGCGACGGCGATGAGCCTGCTGCTCGCCTTCACGGCCGCCGTCCTGTTCGGCGCCGGCACCTATCTGCTGCTGCAGCGCAAGCTGTCGCGGTTGATCATCGGCCTCGGGCTCATCGGCCACGGCGCCAACGTCGTGTTCGTCAGCACCTCCCGCCGCGGCACCGCCCCGCTGATCGGGACCGCCGACCCGGACTCGTTCGCCGATCCGCTGCCCCAGGCCCTCGTCCTCACCGCCATCGTGATCAGCTTCGGCACCACGGCGTTGCTGCTGGCCCTGGCGTACCGCAGCTGGCTGCTGACGCACGACGACGAGGTCCCCGACGACATCGACGACCGCGACGTCGGCCGCGGCGCCATCGACAGCGAGGTCGCCGACGCCGAAGTCATCAACGTCGCCGACACCGACGTCATCGACGACGAGGCCGGTCGGGGTCGAGCGCAGGAGGCAAGCTCGTGAGCGAGCGAGTCTTCGAGCGAGCGAACCATCATTACGGTGCTTCTTCGTCGCCGGCTTTGCGGCGACAGGTTCATTGGTGCCTCGTTGCCCACCCCTGGCGAGGCCCGTCGCATCCGTCGATCGTGCACCAATGAACCTCCTCCTCCCCGCACCGATCGTGCTGCCGCTGCTGGCAGCCGCGCTGTCGATCCTGTTCGGCCGGTCGCGGACGGTCCAGCGACTGATCGGCATCACGACCATGTCGATCCTGGTCGGCGTGGCCGTCGTCATCCCCGTCGAAGTCAAGTGCAACGGCGTCGTGGTCAGCCAGGCCAGCGACTGGCAGGTGCCGACCGGCATCAGCCCGATCGC
>JBPCJL010000157.1:0-11029 GCA_051005355.1 Ilumatobacteraceae bacterium | reverse complement strand
TCGGGCCAGGTCGGCCACGGTGCGCACGCCGAGCTCGTCGAGCCGCTTTGCGGTCCGTGCCCCGACGCCCCACAGCGCGGTCACGGGCAGATGGCCCATGGTCGGGATCCATTCCGCACGTGTGAGCCGAGCGACGGCGTTCGGGCGGCGCGCCTTGGCGAACGAGGTGGCCGTCTTGGCCTGCAACTTCGTCTCGCCGATGCCGACGGCGCACGTCAACCCGGTCTCGGCGAGCACTCGCGCCCGCAGCGTCGAGGCGAACGCCTCCGGATCGTCGGTGTGCACGCCGACGAAGGCCTCGTCCCACCCCCAGACCTCGACGACGACTGGTAACGCCCGCAGCGTCGCCATCACCTGCTCCGACGCGGCGTCGTAGGCCGGGCGGTCGGAAGGGAGGAACACGGCCTCTGGGCAGCGGCGGGCCGCCGCGCGCAACGGCATGCCCGAACGGATGCCGAACGCTCTGGCCTCGTACGACGCCGTCGCCACCACCTGGCGGGGCCGGTTGGGATCGCCGTCGCCGCCGACGACCACCGGCCGCCCGGCCAACTCCGGCCGGCGCAGCACCTCGACGGCGGCCAGGAACTGGTCCAGGTCGACGTGGAGGATCCAGTCCTTCAGATGCGCTCCAGCGTCCCGCCGTCGAACAGGGGCGTGATGGCGAACTCGTCGGCGTCGCCGCTCATCTCGTCGTCCGTGGGCGCACCGAGCGGCCCCGTCGCCGCCTCGATGATCGGCGGCAGCAGGGTGGCGTCGCTGGTCGTGTTCAGGAAGCGCTGCTGGTCGGCGAGGACGAAGCGCACGGCGCGGCCGATCGCCGCGGGGTCGCGCAGCGGCTCGTACCAGCTGAACCTGGGTTCGGGTGCATCGTCCGGCCAGCGTCGGCGGGCGATCGACTTGATCGTCTGCACGGCAACCTGCTGTTCGGCGCAACGTTCGAGCAGCAGCTCGACGTCGGCGGCGTAACCCGGATCCTGCCGCGAGCACCAGTTGTACGGCAGCAGCACGGCGTCGAACGGGAACCGCTCCAGCGACTGCAGGTGCATGTGGGCGATGCGCGTCCCGTGGCCCGTGACGCCGATGAACCGCACCAGCCCCTCGTCGCGAGCGCGAGCGAGCGCCGCCACGGCACCGCCCGGACCATGCGCCGTCTCCCACTCGTCCTCCTCGACGAGGTTGTGCAGCTGGATCATGTCGACCTGGTCGACGGCCATCCGCTCGAGCGACCGTTCCAGCTCGGCCCGGGCGCCATCACCGGTCCGTTCGCCCGTCTTGGTGGCGAGGAACACCTCCTGGCGGTGGTCGGCCAGCCACGGCTGCAACCGGACCTCCGACGCTCCGTACGACGCGGCGGTGTCGATGTGGTTGATGCCCCACTCGGACACCTGGTCCAGGGTGGTGTTTGCCCGCTCGTGCGACATCCCGCCGAGGGCGGCGGCCCCGAAGATCACCCGGGTCGACTCGTGGCCGGTACGCCCGAACGGCGCTCTCGGCAGCTGACGTTCCATGGGCGGAACGTAGTCCGCTTCAGTTGGCGTTGGGGTCGCCGACCGGCTCAGCGGTGAGGTGGGCGGCGTCGGGCCGATCGGCCTCGCTCCACGGCACCTCGTCCTGTGCCGCTTGGTGGGTGACCTCCACGGCCACCAACGAGTGCTCGACGGGATGATGGCAAGCCAGGTAGTGGCCTGGCGCCCACTCGCGCAGCTCGGGCTCGGTCGTCGTGCAGTCCTCCTGCGCGTTGGGGCAGCGCGGATGGAATCGACACCCGGGTGGCGGGAGCACCGGCGACGGCGGCTCGCCGATCACGTCCACCTCGGCCTTGGTGGCGTCCGGATCCGGCACCGGGATCGAGGCCAGCAGCACGTTCGTGTACGGGTGCCCGGGCCGGGCGTACAGTTCGTCGCTCGGGGCGACCTCGCACAGCTTGCCGAGGTACATCACCGCCACCCGATCGCTGATGTTCTTGACGACGGCCAGGTCGTGGGCGATGAAGATCATCGTCAGCCCGTGGCGGCCCTTCAAATCCTCGAGCAGGTTCAACACCTGGGCTTGGACACTGACGTCGAGCGCCGACACCGGCTCGTCGCAGATGATCAGGCTGGGGTCGAGGACCAGCGAGCGGGCGATCGAGATGCGCTGGCACTGGCCGCCCGAGAACTGGTGGGCCTGGCTCTCGGCGGCGCGGGTCGGGTCGATCCCGACCTCTTCGAGCGTCTTGTCGACCAGCGTCGAGCGCTCGTCCTTGTCGCCGCGCTTCCAGATCGTCAGCGGCTCCATCACGATGTCGCGCACCTTGCGCCGCGGGTTGAGCGACGAGATGGGATCTTGGAAGATCATCTGCATCCGCGTGCGCGCTTCGCGCATGTCGTTCTGGGACATGCTCGTGAGGTCCTGACCCTCGAACTCGACCGTGCCCCTGGTCGGCCGAGGCAGCTGCATGATCGCCCGGCCCGTGGTGCTCTTGCCGCAACCCGACTCGCCCACGAGGCCGAGGGTCTCGCCTCTCAGCACGTCGAGGCTGATGCCGGAGACGGCGTTGACGACAAGGCCCGTGCGCCCGACGGGGAACTCGACGACGAGGTCCTCGACCCGCAGGACGACGTCGTCGGTGTCGCGCAGGTGCGCTTTGCCGGTTCCGGCCATCAGGACACTTCCTCGAACGCCTCGTGGGCGACCGGCGCATCGCCGGGTGCGCCGACGGCGACGGGTGCGTCGTCGAGGTCGCGCCTGCGCTCGTGGTACTCCGGCGAGCCGACCGGGTACCAGCAGGCGTACAGGTGGTCCGGCGTCTCGGCCGGGATCAGTGGCGGGGCCTCCGTGTGGCAGCGGTCCCTGGCGTAGCGGCAGCGTGGTGAGAACGGGCAACCGACCGGCGGGTTGACGAGATCCGGCGGGCGGCCGGGGATCGTGGCCAGCCGCGAGTGCGACGGCTGCTCCAGCTTGGGGATGCTGGCCAGCAGCGCCTCCGTGTACGGCATCTTCATGTTGGCGAACAGCGTCTTGGTCGGCGCCTTCTCGACCAGCTTGCCGCCGTACATCACGGCGATCTCGTCCGTGTGGCCGGCGACGACGCCGAGGTCGTGGGTCACCAGGATCACCGACATGTTGCGCTCGCGCCGCTGCTCCTCGATCAGGTCGAGGATCTGCGCCTGCACGGTCACGTCGAGGGCGGTGGTCGGCTCGTCGGCGAACAGAAGCGACGGGCCGCAGGCGAGGGCGATGGCGATCATCACCCGCTGGCGCATGCCGCCCGACAGCTCGTGCGGGTACTGGTCGAGCCGGCGAGCGGCCTCCGGGATCCTGACGTCCTTGAGCAGACGTTCGGCCGTGTCCCGGGCGACGGACCGGCTCTCGTCGAGATGCGTGCGCAGCGGTTCGGCGATCTGCTTGCCGACCTTCATCAGCGGGTTGAGGGACGTCATCGGGTCCTGGAAGATCATCGACATCTCCTGGCCCCAGATGTGGCGCATCTGCTTGGGCTTGAGATGGATCATCTCCTGGCCGGCGAACTTGATCGAGCCGGTGCGCTCGACGTTGCGGCCAGTCAGAAGACCCATCACCGTGCGCGACAGCACGGTCTTGCCGGACCCGGACTCGCCGACGATGCCGAGCGCCTTGCCGCGATCGATCGTGAAGGAGACGTGGTCGACGGCGCGCACCTTGCCGCGCGGCGTGCGGAACGACGTCGACAGGTCGGTGACCTCGAGCAGCAGACCAGCTTCACGACGGCCGGCGGCCTGCGTCTGGCGGACGCCTCGACCCGTGCGCGCGCCTGATTCGGACGGCACGTCCTTATCGAGCGCCTCCGTCATATCGTCGCCTCGCGGATGTCGAACCGGCGGGCGACCCGGTCGCCGATCAGGTTGAACGACAGCACCGTCATGAACAGCATCAGGCAGGGGAACAGAGTGGCCCACCACGCCCGATCGATGAACTCGCGGTTCTCGGCCACCATCAGCCCCCACGACGCTTCCGGCGGCGAGACGCTGTAGCCGAGGAAGGCCAGCCCGGCCTCGGCGGAGAGGACGACCGCAACGCCGGTGAACAGCACCGACGCCAGGACCGGCACCACGTTGGGCAGGATCTCCCGGAACAGCACGCGCGGGGTCTTGGCGCCGAGGCTGCGGGCGGCCAGCACGTACTCCCGCTCGGAAAGGCTCAGGGTCTGGGCCCGCACGATGCGCGAGATCGGGGCGATCGACAAGATGGCGAAGACGAACGTGATCGCCCACAGGTTGCTCAGCCACCCGAAGCCGATGCCAAGGATCTCTGTCCCGCTGTCGCGCAGCGCCGTCGCCCGGCCGACGATGACGGCGGCGAAGACGAGGGCCGGGAAGGCGAGCAGCGAGTCGACGATGATCGAGAGCACGCGATCAATCCACCCGCGCCGGTAGCCGGCGAGCATGCCGACCGCCGTGCCCACGACGAGGCCGATGACGATGCTGGCGACGCTGATGACCAGCAAAATGAGGGCGCCGTAGACGCACCGGGCGAAGATGTCGCGGCCGAGTCGGTCGCTGCCGAACCAGAAGTCGCTGCCCGGTCCCTGGTCGTAGTTGCCGGCGCCGCTGACGGCGGTCTGCGGAAGGCGGACGAACGGGAGGTAGTCGGCGAAGACGGCGACGAACACCAGCAGCAGCAGCCAGGTGCAACCGACCACCGCCCCGAAGGGGAGCCGTCGGCGCCGGCGCGTCGGCTCGGCGATGCCGACCGGTGCCAATGTGGCGGTGGCGGTGGCTGCGGCGTCAGTCATGTGACGTCCTCATCCCAATGACCTGGCCAGCCGGATGCGCGGGTCGACGACCGAGTAGAGCAAGTCGACGAGCAAGTTGGCCAACACGACGAACACGACGAGGATCGCCACGATCGCCTGGATCACCAGCAGATCGCGTTGTTGGATGGCGAACAGCAGTCGTTCGCCGATGCCCTTCGGCCCGAAGAACTGCTCGACGACCACCGTCCCGCCGATCAGCGCCGCCATCTGCAGGGCGACGCTGGTCATCAGCGACAGGATCGACATCCGCAAGGCGTGCACCCACAGCACGCGTCGCGGCGAGATGCCCTTGGCTCGCGCCATGTTCACGGCATCGCTCTGCAGCGACAAGATCATGTCGGCACGCAGGAGACGGCTCCAGATCGCTCCCACTCCGAGACCGAGCACCAACGCCGGAATGAAGAAGTTCTGGAAGTGCAGGACCGGGTCGCTCCAGGGTGCCACGTACGTCGATCGGCCGACCGTCGGGAAATCGAAGATCGTCCAGTCACCGACGATTGGCGGATCCCGCGTGACGATGAGGAAGAGCGCCAGCACGGCGACGACGAGTGGCGGCGTCGAGATCACGGCGAACGATCCGACGCTCGCCGCTCTGTCGAACGGTCCGTCCCGTCGGTACGCGCTATACACGCCGAGCGGGACGGCGACCAGCAAGCCGATGACGATCGCCCAGAGGGCGATGAACACCGTCGCCGGCATGCGCTGCTGGAACATCGTCAGGTTGTCCTGGCTCTGCTGGTACGAGAAGCCCCAGTTGCCCGTGAACATGTCCTTCAGCCAGTAGCCGTACTGCACCGGGAGCGGGTCGTCCAGGTACGGGTAGTCCCGCATGACCTGTTCGATCCGATCCTGGCTCACCGTCCCTCCCGCCAGCTCGCGGAAGGGATCGCGCACGCCGATCCTGGTCGCCGCCATGACCAGGAAGGTCACGACGACGAAGACCAGGACGAACTGCAGCAGCCGCTGGCCGAGGTAGCGCATGCGGTGCGGTGGTCAGCCCTCGAGGAAGACCGAGGCCAGCCAGACCTGCCCGGGGAACCCGGCGCCGTCCTGGGCGAAGCCGCCGTCGGGCAGCGGGTCACGTCCGATGTTGGCGACACCTGGGCGCAGGTGGATGCCCCACTGCGTCTGCTGGATCGGCAGCGTCCAGCACTCGGTCGCGAACTGGCGGTTGACCTCCTGGGCCAGAGCCGTGCGTTCGGCCTCGTCCTCGGTGATCCGGAGCTGGTCGAGCAGGTCGTTGATCACGGGGTCGTTCTGGCGCCCGAAGTTCAGCGACAGCTCGCCGTCGGCGGTCTGCTTGCCGTAGGCATCGGAGGCGAAGCCGTGCCACCAGAAGTACTGCGTCTCGGCGAACAGCCCGGCGTGGTTGCGCCAGGCGAAGGCGCCGAACCCCGGCGCGCCGAACAGCGCGTCGGTGATGATCTGCGATTGCTCGATCGTGCTGATCGCGGTGTCGACGCCGATCTCGGCCCACTTCTGCGTGAAGTAGTCGGCCAGCGCCCGGTTCGTACCGGTGGGAACGGTCGAGTAGTTGACCGTGACCGGACCGTTGGCCGCCTCGTAGGCCTCGATGGCCGCCGCCGCCGCCGCCGGGTCGAACCCCGGCGCGCCGTTGTCCTCCAGGTAGCCGTCCTGGCCGGGCGTGAACATCTGGTCGGACGGGATGGCGTAGCCGCCGTACACGACGTCGACGAGGTCTTGCTTGTCGATCGCCTGGTTCAGCGCGCAGCGCACCTCGCGGCTCTGCAGGACCGGTTGGGTGAGGTGGAAGAGGAGGTAGCCGGTCTCGGTCCGCACGTTCTGCAGCAGCGTGGTGAAGGCCGGGTCCTCGCTCAGCGGCCCGACCACGCTGGGGTCGGACGTGGCGATCATGTCAACGTCGCCCGACTGTAAGGCGGCGGCGCGGGTCTGGCTGTCGACGATGACGCGGAACTCGATCTCGTCGAGGTAGGGCAGCTGGTTGCCCGCCTCGTCCTGGCGCCAGTAGTTCGGGTTCTTGGTCACCCGCAGACGATCCCCGGGGAGGTATTCCGCCACCATGAACGGGCCCGTTCCGACGGGCTGCGTCGCCAGCGCCGGATCGGCGTCGACGGCCGCCAACCAGGTCGGCGAGGCCATGAAGCCGCCCTGTCCGGCGAGGTAGTACGGGAAGAGGTACCAGGACACCGGCTCGTTGATGTCGCCGTTCTTGCCGGTGGCGATGGTGAACGTGAAGTCGTCGAGCTTCTCCATCACGACCGTGCCGTCGGCGTTCTTCGCCGTGTCGCTGACTGCGCCGGCGATCAGGAGGCCGGTGAACGACCGGTTGATGTTGTCCATCACGGCGTCGGCGTTGAGCGGGGTGCCGTCGGTGAACGAGATGCCCTCGCGCACCTTGAGCGTCCACACCGTGGAGTCCTCGTTGGGCTCGATGCTCTCGAGGAGGAACGGCTGGGCCTCGTCGTTCTGGTCGACCACGATCAGCGGGTCGTAGAACGAGCGGGCGCGCATCTGGCAGAACGAGTCGCACTGCGACGCCGCCGGGGTCCACGGCGAGCCGACCTCGGCTTCGCCGCCGATCACCAGCCGGCCGCCGGGTACGGGATCGCCCTCTGGTGCGGGCAGCGTCTGCTGGACGACCGCCTCTGCCGCATCTGTCGTCTCGGTGGTGTCGTCCGTCGTGGTGTCGTCCGTCGTGGTGTCGTCCGTCGTGGTCTCGGTCGAGGTGTCGTCGGGAGGCGTCGTCTCCTCGGAGCCGCCGCTCGGCGTGGTGTCCTCGCCGGAGGTCGTCTCCGCGCCGGCCGTCGTGTCGGCGCCCGCAGCGGTGGTGGTCGCGGCGCCCGGAACCGTCGGTGGCGCGCCGCCGCCGCCGGTGACGGCGGTGCTCTCGTCCTTCTTGTCGGAGCAGGCGGCCGCAACGAGCCCGAGGCTGATCGCCGCCGCCCCCACCTTGGTCCACCGCTTCCGGTTCGTTGCTCGTGCTGTGCGCACCTGTCCCCCTTGTCGATCGTCCGACGTCCCCGCCGGACGAGTTGTCCGCCGAAGATTACGTTCCCGCACGCCGTGACGGCGGTCACGACCCCGATCGACTGTAGCCACGCCGGTCGCAACGCCGGGAAATCGTGGCGCCCGGCCGCCGCTACCGTCCCGAGATGTGACAGCTGAGGTGGCGGCGATGCGCGTGGAGCAGCCGCTCGACCTCGCGCAGCACGACACGGCGGAGACGTTCGGCTGGACCAAGGACGAGGCCAAGGCCGAGCTGGCCGAGCGGCTGGAGGTCGTCGCCGAGCTGCAGAAGCGGCTGTTCGCCGAGCGCCGTCAGGCGGTCCTCGTCGTGCTGCAGGCGATGGACGCCAGCGGCAAGGACGGCGTGATCCGCTCCGTGCTTACGGGCATCAACCCGGCCGGCGTCTCGGTGCACAGCTTCGGCGTGCCGAGCGAGGAAGAGCTCGAGCACGACTTCCTGTGGCGTGTCCATGCCGCCTGCCCGCGGCGGGGCACGATCGGCGTGTTCAACCGCAGCCACTACGAGGACGTGCTGGTGGTGCGCGTCAAGCAGCTGGCCCCGCCGGAGCGATGGCAGCCGCGCTACGAGCTGATCCGGCGGTTCGAGGCCGGCCTCATCGCTGAGGACACGGCGATCGTCAAGCTGTTCCTGCACGTATCGTCGAATGAACAGCGCCAGCGGTTGCAGGATCGCATCGACTCGCCCGACGAGCGGTGGAAGTTCCGCCTCGGCGACCTCGACGACCGCGCCAGGTGGGACGACTTCATGGCCGCCTACCGCGACGCCCTGGAGCGCACGTCGACCTCCGACGCGCCGTGGTACGTCGTGCCCGGCGACCGCAAGTGGGTGCGCAACCTCGCGGTGGCCAAGATCCTCGAGCACCACCTCACGGCCCTCGACCCGCAGTACCCCGAACCCGAGGACGACCTCACCGGCCTCGTGGTCACGTAGCACCCCATCCGAGTGTTTCCCTGCATGCGAGTGTTTGCTGCGGGGCCTTCCCTCACCAAACACTCGGATGGTCGGTTCGTACACTTCGGCGGGTGACTGTCCTGACCCCGGCGTCGCTCGACGAGGCGCTAGCCGCGCTGGTCGAGGTGCCCGGTGCGCTCGTGCTGGCGGGCGGCACCGACGTGATGGTCGAGGTCAACGAGTCGCGCATGACGATGGAGGACGACCGGACCGTCGTGGCCGTCGGCCGGCTGCCCGAGCTGCGCACGTGGACCCACGACCCGGCCGCCGGGACGTTGCGGCTGGGCGCGGCGATCACCTACGCCGAGCTGGAGCGACCGCCCCTGTCCGACCTCGTGCCGGCGCTGGCCCAAGCGGCCAGGACCGTCGGGTCGCCGCAGATCCGCAACGTGGCGACGATCGGCGGCAACCTCGCCACGTGCTCGCCGGCCGGTGACGGCCTGCCGGTGCTGGCCGCCCTCGAGGCCGTAATCGAGGTGCGCTCGACGACGGACGTTCGCGAAGTCCCGATCGCCGAGTTCATGACCGGCGTGAAGCGCACGGCGCTGCGGCCGGGCGAGCTGATCAGCGCCATCACGGTCCCCGTGCTCGACGGGTGGCAGGGCTACGCCAAGGTCGGCATCCGCAACGCCATGGTCATCGCCATCGCCAGCGCCTGCCTGGCGGTCGACCGGCCCGGTCGGTCCGTTCGCCTGGCGCTCGGCTCGGTCGGCCCGACGATCATCCGCGCCACTGAGCCCGGGCGCCACGTCGTCGACCACGCCGACTGGGCGGCCGGCGCATTGACCGACGCCGATGCGGCCCGGGCCGGCGAGCTGGCCTCCGCCGCCAGCCAGCCGATCGACGACCACCGGGCCACCGCCGCCTACCGCCGCCACGCCGTCGAGGTCCTCACCCGCCGCCTCCTCCGCCGCGCGTTTCGGTTCCCAAGCGTTTTCAGTAGTCACCAGTGAACGAAAACCACGCGCCGAACCTTCGAACCCCGGGTCGGCGATGAGCGAGGTGTACCGGCTGCACGTCAACGGGCGGGCGCGCGACGTGGCCGACTCGTGGATCGGCGAGAGCCTGCTGTACGTGCTGCGCGAGCGGCTCGGCCTGCTCGGGGCCAAGGGCGCCTGCGAGCAGGGGGAGTGCGGGTCGTGCACGGTGCTCGTCGACGGCGAGCTCGTCTGCTCGTGCCTCGTGCTGGCGGCCAGCGCCGTCGACGTCCCGATCACCACCATTGAGGGATTGGCCGAGCCGGGCGCGCCGACCGACGTGCAGCGCGCCTTCGTCGACGCCGGTGCCGTGCAGTGCGGGTTCTGCACGCCGGGCCTGATCGTCGCCGCCCACGCCCTGCTCGACCGCCACCCGACACCGACCGTGACCGAGATCCGTGAGGAGCTGTCGGGCAACATCTGCCGCTGCACCGGCTACGGCCGGATCATCGACGCCGTCCAGCGCGTGGCGGCGGCCAGGGCAGACGCCACCCCGTGACGGTCACCGACCGCTCGACCGAACGTGGCGTGACGAGCGGCCGCCTTGGCGACTCTCCGGTGCGTCCCGACGGCATCCCCAAGGCCCAGGGGACGTTCGCCTTCTCGTCCGACCTGCCGATCGCCGGGGCGAGCTGGGGCGCCACGCTGCGCTCGCCGCACCCGTACGCCCGCATCAGATCGCTCGACATCAGCGGCGCGTGGGACGTCGCCGGCGTGGCCGCCGTCATCGCGGCCGCCGACGTGCCCGGTCAACCCACCTACGGGTTGATCACCGCCGACCAGCCGGTGTTCGCCGACGACCACGTGCGCTACGTCGGCGAGCCGGTCGCCGCCGTCGCCGCCGACCACCCCGAGACCTGCCGCCGCGCGCTGGCCGCCATCCGCGTCGACTACGAGCTGCTCGACCCGCTGCTCGACGCCGAAGCAGCGACCGACCCGGCCACCCCGTCCATCCACCCCGACGGCAACGTGCTGCGCCACCAGCGCATCGTGTGCGGCGACCCCGCCGCCGTTGGCGAGGTCGTGGTCGAGGGCACCTACGAGCTGGGGATGCAGGATCAGGCCTTCCTCGGGCTGGAGGCGGCGGTCGCCGTGCCCGACGACGACGGCCATGGCGTCGAGCTGTACGTCGCCACCCAGTGGTTGCACGAGGACCGCAAGCAAATCGCCGCCTGCCTCGACCTTCCCGAGGACCGGGTCCGCCTCGTCCTCGGCGGCGTCGGCGGGGCCTTCGGCGCTCGCGAAGACATCAGCCTGCAGGTCCACACCTGCCTGCTGGCCCTGCGCCTCGGACGGCCCGTGCGCATGGCCTACGAC
>JBPCJL010000156.1:0-5605 GCA_051005355.1 Ilumatobacteraceae bacterium | reverse complement strand
CGGCTCGGGCTTGCGGATGGAACGGATGTCGGCGGCGACCTGGCCGACGACCTCCTTGTCGATGCCGCTGACGACGACCTGCGTCGGCACCTGCACCTCGAACGTGATGCCGTCCGGCGCCTTGACGTTCACGGGGTGACTGAAGCCGAGGGCCAGGCGGATGGCGTCGGGTCCCTGCGACTCGGCGCGGTAGCCCACACCGACGATGTCGAGCTGCTTGCGGAAGCCATCGGTCACGCCGACGACCATGTTGTTGACGAGGCTGCGGGTCAGCCCGTGCAGCGCACGGTTGTCGCGCTCGTCGTTCGGGCGCTGCACGACCAGGTCCGAGTCGACCTTCTGCACGCTGATCGACGCCGGCACGGTGCGCGTCAGCTCACCCTTCGGGCCCTTGACGGTGACGACCCGGCCCTCGACGGTGACGTCGACGCCGGAAGGGATGGCGATGGGTGCTTGACCAATCCGGCTCACTGGTGCCCTCCGGACTCACTCAACGACTCCACCGCTGCCCCAGCTGCCGGGCACCAGTGAGCCGACGTACCGTGTCGATGATTCGCTCGCTAGAAGACTCGCTCGCTCACGGTCACCAAACCTCGCAGAGGACTTCACCGCCGACCTCGCGCCGGCGCGCTTCACGGTCGGTCAGCAGGCCCTGCGACGTGGACAGGACGGCGACGCCGAGGCCACCCTGGACGCGCGGGACGCTGTCGGCCTTGCGATAGACGCGCAGGCCGGGCTTGGAGATGCGGCGCAGGCCGGCGATCGTGCGGTCGCGCTCGGGCGAGTACTTCATCCGAATCGTCAGCACGTCGCCGACGCCCTTGGGTGACGGCGCGATCTCGAAGCCAACGATGTAGCCCTCCTTCTGGAGGACGTCGGCCAGGGCGAGCTTCTGCTTCGACGACGGCATGCGCACTTCGTCGTGCATCGCCGTGTTGGCGTTGCGGATGCGCGTCAGCATGTCGGCGATGGGGTCGGTCATCATGGTTGCGCTACCTCCCTCACCAGCTCGACTTCGTCAGACCGGGGATCTCGCCGGCGTGGGCCAGCTCGCGCAGGCACACCCGGCAGAGGCCGAACTTGCGGAACACCGCACGGGCCCGACCGCAGCGCCGGCAGCGGGTGTAGGCGCGCACCTTGTACTTGGGGGTGCGCGCTGCCTTGTTGATCAATGCCTTCTTCGCCATCTGTCACTTCCTCTTGCCGCGGACCGGGCCGCGTGAGCGGCGGCGCGGCGTCGGTGCCAATGCGTTGGGTTCGTCGGCCTGCCGGAACGGGAACCGGAAGGCGTCGAGCAGGGCTCGGCCGCCGGCATCGTCGGTCGCCGTGGTGACGATCGTGATGTCCATGCCGCGAGGCGAGTCGATCTTGTCGTAGTCGATCTCCGGGAAGACCGTCTGGTCGTTCAGGCCGAAGGTGTAGTTCCCCCGCCCGTCCCATGACTTCGCCGGCAAGCCGCGGAAGTCACGGATGCGCGGGATGGCGACGGCCACCAGCCGGTCCAGGAACTCCCACATCCGGTCGCCGCGCAGCGTCACCTTGGTCCCGATCGACTGTCCCTCGCGCAGCTTGAAGCCGGCGATCGAGCGGGTCGCCTTGGTGACGATCGGCTTCTGGCCGGTGATCCTCGTCAGGTCGGCCACGGCGCCCTCGAGCAGTGACGGCTGCTGCGTAGCCTTACCAACGCCCATGTTGATGCCGATCTTCTCCAGCGCCGGCACCTGCATGACGTTGGGCAACCCGAGCTGCTCCTGCAGCTGCGGCTTGATCTCGTCGAGGTAGCGCTGCTTGAGTCGCGGTGGGCTGCTGGTGGGCGCGGTCGTTGCATCGGTCGTGACGGTGTCGGTCATCAGATCACCTCGGTCTTGCCCGGTCCGACGCGCGCCACGCGGACCTTCTTGTCGCCGCGCTGCTCGTAGCCGACGCGCACGGGCTTGCCCTTGTGGACGAGCATCACGTTGCTGGCGTGGATCGGCATGTCGCGATCGATGATCCCGGCCTTGTCGTTGGCGCGACGCGCCTTGGCGTGCTTGGTCGCGGTGTTGACGCCGGTCACGATCACCTTGTCGGCCGCCGGCAGCACGCGCTGGATCTCGCCCCGCTTGCCCTTGTCCTTGCCGGTGATCACCTGGACGGTGTCACCCTTCCTCAGCTTCACCTCAGATCACCTCCGGTGCGAGGGAGACGATGCGCATGAACCGGCGATCGCGCAGCTCCCGGCCGACCGGGCCGAAGATGCGCGTGCCGCGCGGGGTCAGGTCGTCCTTGATCAGGACGGCCGCGTTCTCGTCGAAGCGGATGTAGCTGCCGTCGGGCCGGCGCTTCTCCTTCTTCGTGCGCACGACGACGCACTTCACGACCTCGCCCTTCTTGACGCCGGCACCGGGGATGGCGTCCTTGACGGTGGCCACGAAGATGTCTCCGATCGAGGCGTAGCGGCGGCGCGTGCCGCCGAGCACCTTGATCACCAACACCTCTTTGGCACCGCTGTTGTCGGCCACCCGCAGCCGGGATTCCTGCTGGATCATCGGTAGATCACCGCATTGATTGGTTTGCTCATCCTTCGCTCACTTCGCTCACTTCGCTCACTTCGCCCGTTCGAGGACGTCGGTGACGCGCCAGCGCTTGGTCTTCGACAGCGGCCGACACTCCATCACCCGCACGCGATCGCCGACGTTGACGTCGTTGGTCTCGTCGTGGGCGTACAGCCGCTTCGTCTGCAGGACAAACTTGTTGTACTTGGGGTGGCGGACGCGCTCGATGACGGCCACCACCGCGGTCTTGTCCATGCCGCTCGACACGACGACGCCGTCGCGGGTCTTGCGCTTGGAGCGGTCGGCGCGATCGTGCTGTTCAGCTCGCTGGCGCTCGCTGGCGGGGCTGTCATGCTCGCTGCGGTCGGGGGCCGAACCGTCAATCCCTTGGGTGTCACCGGTGGCCGTCGTCGCGACGTCGGTCGTCGTGTCGGTGTTCGTGGTGTCGTCACTCATGGCTGCATCGCCTCTTCGATCTCGCGCTGGCGGATGAACGTGTTGATGCGGGCGATCTGACGGCGCACCCGCTTGATCTCCGCGGTGTTGTCCAGCTGACCGGTGGCGTTGCGAAAGCGCAGGTTCAGCGCCTCCTGCTTCGTCTCGCGCAGCTCGTCGAGCAGCTCGGCCAGGCCGAGCTCGGCCAGTCGGTCGTCGCGCCGCGCCATCAGATCGATTCCTCGCGCGTGATGACCCTGGCCTTGATCGGCAGCTTCTGGATCGCCTTGCCGAGGGCGACACGAGCCTGCTCCTCGTTCGGGAACGACAGCTCGAACAGCACGCGACCCGGCTTTACGATGGCGACCCACAGCTCTGGGTTGCCCTTGCCAGAACCCATGCGGGTCTCGGCCGGCTTCTTGGTCACCGGCTTGTCGGGGAACACGTTGATCCACACCTTGCCGCCGCGCTTGATGGCGCGGGTCATGGCGATGCGGGCAGCTTCGATCTGGCGGGCCGTCAGCCAGCCAGGCTCGAGGGCCTGGATCCCGTACTCGCCGAACGCCAGCTCGGACATGCCCTTGGTCATGCCCCGGGTCCGGCCCCGGTGGTGCTTGCGGTGGGCGACCTTGCGCGGCATCAGCATGGTCAGTCCTCCGCCCGGAAGTGCGGCGTCTCGTGGCCGTCGTGCGTCCGCCTGGCGATGTCCTCTTCCTCGTCGAGCAACTTCTCGAGCTCGGGGTCGGCTTCCTTGAGCAGTGGCTGCGTCTCGGGCTCCGGCTCCTGGCGGCGGGCCGCCGACGACACCACCCGGCGCGGCTCGGACGGGCCCGAGGTCTCACCGACGGCCATGGCTGCCTCGCGGGAGATCTTGTCGTCGTTGGCCGACTTGTAGGGGAGGATGTCGCCGCGGTACAGCCACACCTTCACGCCGACCCGACCGCTTCCGGTGCGGGCCTCGCGGAAGCCGTAGTCGATGTCGGCTCGCAGCGTGTGCAACGGGACCCGGCCCTCGCGGTACCACTCGGTGCGGCTCATCTCCGCACCACCGAGGCGGCCCGAGCACTGCACGCGGATGCCGAGCGCGCCGGCCCGCTGGGCGTTCTGCACGGCCCGCTTCATGGCGCGGCGAAAGGCGATGCGGTTGGCCAGCTGGTCGGCCACGCCCTGCGCGATCAGCGCGGCATCGAGTTCCGGGCTCTTGATCTCGACGATGTTCAGCTGCACCTTCGGATTGCCGGTGATCTTGGTGATGATCGCCCGCAGCTCGTCGGCCTGGGCACCCCGCCGGCCGATGACGATGCCCGGCCGAGCCGTGTGCACGTCCACGCGCACCTTGTCGCGCGTGCGCTCGATCTCGATGCGGCTGATGGCCGCCGACTCCATGCGGCGCATGATCGCCTCGCGGATCTTCCAGTCCTCGGTGAGGTACTCCTTGTACTGGCGTTCGCTGAACCACCGCGACTTCCAGTCCGTCGTCACTCCGAGGCGGAACCCGTAGGGATTGATCTTCTGGCCCATATCAAAGGCTCGCTTCGCTCGCGTCCGGCTGTTCGCCGGCTCTGGACAAGTGCTCACTGCGGACGGGGGCCAAGAGCGTCATTTCTGTCGCTTCGCTCGCGTCCGGCTGTTCGCCGGCTCTGGACAAGTGCTCACTGCGGACGGGGGCCAAGAGCGTCATTCCCCTGCCTCCGTCTGCGGCGCGGAGTAGCCCGCAGCCTCGGCGTGCTCGGGGGTGTCGAAGAACACCTCGGCGATCGTGACGTCGTAGTACCGGCCGCCGGGCTGGTGGTACAGCATCGAGTTGGCGTTGCCCTTGATCGGATAGCCGTCGGGTACCGAGCCGTCCTCCGGCGCCTCGACGGCGCCCTGCGGCATCTCAACGGGCTCGACTTCCTCGATCACGTCCTCGGCGGCGTCGTCGGCCAGCTCGCTCTCGGCGATGTCCGCCGCAGCCTGCTCGGCCGCAGCGTCCTCGAGCACCGTGTCGCTGCCGGCTTCGCCGGCGGTGGGGCTGTCATCCTCACTGCGATCGGGGGCCGAACCGTCAGTCCGCTCGACGGCGCCTTCGGATGTCTCCGTCACTCCGGACCGGAGTCCTTGTGCTCGGGTGCGGCTGCGCTCCACACGATCGCGGCGGGACTGGGCGGTGCCGCCACGGCGCCCGCGACCGGCGGCCTGCTGGGTCTGCTGGCGGTTCTGCAGCACCTCGAGGCGCTCGTCGGTCAGGCGGGCGACGACCACGGTGATGTGGCACGAGCGCTTGCGGATGCGCGTCGCCCGACCGCGGGCGCGGGGCCGGAACCGGCGCATCGTCGGCCCCTCGTCGGCGTAGCACGCCAGCACGAACAGCTCGTCGGCGTCCTGCTCGTCGTTGTGCACGGCGTTGGCGACGGCGCTGGCCAGCACCTTGCGTACGTCCATCGCGGCATCACGGGTCGTGAACCGCAGCACCTCGTCGGCGCGGCCGACGTCGAGGCCGCGGATCAGATCCAGCACCTCCCGCACCTTCGTCGCCGAGCCGCGCACGTACTTCGCCGTCGCCTTGGTGGTCGGCCGGTCGGCGGCGACGAGCAACGCGCCCTCGTTGAGCTTCGGTCCGGTCACGCTCGCTCGCTTCGCTCGCTCGTGTGACC
>JBPCJL010000155.1:0-5318 GCA_051005355.1 Ilumatobacteraceae bacterium | reverse complement strand
AGGTCGTGCGGTTCGGCAGCCAGCAGCTCGCACAGCCGAGCGTGGATCACCTCGGCGTCGCGCGCCGCCCCCAGGACGCCGCCCATCCACTTCAGCTCGTCGCGGATCGGTTCGGTCACCTGGCGATCGAGCAGGCGGCGGAACGTGGCCAGTGCGCTGCGCAGGCGTCGCGTGGCGACGCGCATCTTGTGCACGGCGTCGTGCTCGTCCTGGCGGACCAGCGGATCGAGCGCGACGAGGGCATGGACCTGTTCCCGCAGGTGCGCCGTGACCACCTCGCCCGCAGTCGAGGACGCCGTCACCTCCGGGTCCTCCGTCCTCTGGTCGAGCCCGGTGTCTCCCATGGCGCGCGCCAGCTTGGAGCCCCACGCCGCCGGTGCCGCACCGGCCTCGGCCAGACGCTGCGCGGCGGCGTCCAGCAGGTCCGAACCGCCATCGACCAGCTCGATCTCGACCTCCCGCCACGATGACGGATCGGTGTCCGGTCGACCGAGCGCGGCGCCGGTCACGTGGTCGTCGGCCACCTCGGCCAGCACCGATGCGTCGGCGTCGAGCAGCCGCCGCACGATGCGCCGGCTTTCCACCGTGGCGACGGGCACCAGCTTGCGCCGCCGCGTCCGCGACCGCACGAGCGCGGCCAGCTCGGCCGGCACGCCGCGCCGCCCCGCTCCGAGTGGGGCGTGGGTCTCCAGACGATGGTTGGCGTCGACGGACTCCTTGAGGTGCCAGCCCTCGTCGTCGCCGCCCCGTCGGCGCCGCAAGGCCAGACCGCCGGCGGCCAGTCGCCCGTCGGCGGTGTCGTAGTACGTGGCGCGCAGCTCGTGCACGACCGGTTCGCTCACCGCCACGACGCCGTCGAGCCCTTCGAACGACGGCAGCTCGCCGTCCTCGCCGAACTCGAACTTCAGCTCGATCTCATCAGTGCGGGCCATCGGATCAGTCTGTCCAGAAGGCCGGTGCGTCACCCACGCCGGCGTTGACGATCGTTCTCTCGCTTGCCTTCGCCGTCGGCTCGCGACGTCGGCCCGGACGCTCGCTCACGGGCCTGACAGCTAGCTAGACGGAGCGATGAGCGATGATGGACCGGATGGCTCGGGTTGAGCTCTTCGACGCCTCGTCGGCGCCGCTGCTTGCGCAGGCCTACTTCGCCGACGGCGATCCGGGACCGATCGTGGCTGCGCTGGCCACCGTGCCGGAGCTGCTGGCGCCGACGCTCGGCTTCGTCGGCGCTGCGCTGGGGAACGGCGCGCTGTCCACACGGCACAAGGAGTTCGCCATCTTGCGCACGTCGGCGCTGCAGGGCTGCCGCTACTGCATCCATGCCCACACGGCCGTGGCGATGGACGCCGGGTTGAGCGGTTGCGAGGTGCGTGCTCTGCGCGGCGAGGTTCCGGTGGAGGACGGCTTCCCCGACGTCGGCGAGCAGGCCCTCATCGGTTGGATCGATGCCATGGCCGGCGCCACCGGTCCGGTGCTCCAGGATGTCTGGACGGACGTCAGGGAGCACTGGCCGGAGCACGCGCTCGTCGAGCTGACCGTCACGATCGGAGCGACGATGTTCCTCAACAGGTTGGCGACCGGCCTCGAGCTGCCGACCTCCCCGGACGTCCTCGCCCGCCTCGAGCCCCTCGGACTGGCATGAGCGAGCGAGTCTTCGAGCGAGCGAATCATCAGGCACGGACTTTGGCTCACTGGTGCACCGGATCAGCTTCGATTGCGTCGCCTGACGTCAGGGTGCGCCAATGAGCGAGCGAATCTTCGAGCGAGCGAATCATCGGCACGGTCTTATCGCTCATGGCCGAGCAGCTGCTGTGCTCCGGCTCGGCGTCGTCGATCACCCTGAGGTACTTACATGAGCACCGACACCGACATCGACACCGACACCGCGACGGCCACGATCGAGGCGACCGGGCCGATCGCCGACGCCGTCACCGCCGGCGAACTGCCGGGGCGGGTGTGGCTCTACTCGAACTACCACTGCAACCTGGCCTGCTCGTATTGCCTCACCGAGTCGGCGCCGCGCAGCGAACGTCGCGAGCTGTCGCCCGAGACGATGCTGGCCGTCGCCACCGAGGCCCGCGCCCTCGGCTTCTCGGCGCTGGGTGTGACCGGGGGCGAACCGATGCTGCTGCCGTGGCTGCCCGCCACCGTCGCCGCGATGTCCGAGCTGCTGCCGGTGGTCCTGCTGACCAACGGGACGCTGTTCGTCGGGGAGCGGATCGCCCGCGCCGACCCGCTCGCCCGCGACGACGTCGCCGTGCAGATCTCCCTCGACTCCCACCTCGCCGACGTGAACGACATGGCGAGGGGACCGGACAACTTCGCCAAGGTGGTCGACGCGGTGCCCCGGCTCCTCGCCCGCGGCGTGAGGGTGCGCATCGCCACGACGACGGACGGACCGCTCGACGACCCGGGTCTCGATCCGTTGCGCCGCCTCGTCGCTGGACTCGGCGTCGAGGAGCAGGATCACCTGATCCGCCCGATCGTGCGCCGGGGCCGAGCCGACGAACGGAACCTCGGGGTGTCGGCACAGGCCCGGGACATCCCGGCCGAGCTGACCATCACCGCCGAGGGAGCGTTCTGGGGCAGCTTCGGCCCCACCGTGCGGGCCGGACGGCTCGACGTCGATCTCCTGCTCACCCGGACCGTGCTGCCGCTGGCCGTGCCGGCCAACGCGTTGCTGGCGGCTCTGCGCGGGCTGCCGCCTGGCGCCGATGCCCACCTCGGCATCCGTTGAGCGTGACCCTCATCGGGCCGGTCGGCCCGGGACACGGATCATCGACTCCGGCGAGCGACAGGAGATCCGACCGGCTCGCCCAACCGCTCGACGATCGATCGCGCGACCGGGGCCAACCGTCCCGGTCCCTCCGCTCGGGCGTGGGCGCGCAAGTCGGCCTCGTCGTCGAGGTCGCGAGCCATCGGCAGCAGCCGCACGGACCGGCCGAGGGCGTGCAGTCGGCGCAGCTGCGCCAGCCCGGTGTCCGAGCGGCTCATCGGGATCCCGTCGAAGACCTGACCATCGACGCGGGCCAACCCGATCATCCAGTACCCGCCGTCGGACGCCAGCCCGAGCACGTCGTCGCCGGCGGTCACGGCGAGCAGCGCGTTGGCCAGCCAGCGACCCGCGGTGGGCGTGTCCATCCCGACGATGACGCCGGGGCCGAGGTCGGCGAACCCATTGGCCAGCCGAGCGGCCAGCCCGCGACCGCGCTGGACGACGACGTCGTAGCAGGACGGGACCCACTCGCCCGGCGCGCCGTCGAGCAGCACGACCCGACGCACCGGCGGCGCCCGCCCGGTGGTGATGATGGCGACGGCGGCGGCGGCGGCATCGACGGCGTCGACGGTGTCGGCCAACGCGGCGGCGGCCACGGAGGCCGCTTCGGCGGGGGTGCACGGGGGACTGAGCCGTGTCTTCACCCGCCCCGGCTCGGGCGCCTTGGCGATGATCGTCAAGTGCACGGCGGCCCGCCTCCGATCGCCGGCGGGTCGCGCAGCAGCCGGCTCATGTCGCCGATCGCCCGCGCCGTGCCACGGACCGTGCCCGTCACCTTCGACCGACCGGCGCGCGGGCGGTACTCGACGGGGACCACGCGCAGGCGCCATCCGCTCGCCGCCGCCCGCAAGACCATCTCCAACGGCCAGCCCGACCGCCGGTCGCGCATCCCCAGTTCGAGCAGGGGACGGCGCCGTGCCGCGCGCATGGGCCCGAGGTCGGCCAGCGGCAGCCCGGTTCGCCGGCGCACCTCGGCGGCGAGCACCCGGTTGGCCAATCGGGCGTGGGGTGCCCAGGCGCCGCGGGCGGCGATGCGCTGCCCCATCACGAGGTCCGCCTCGTCCCGCTCGAGGTACGCGCACAGCAGTGGGAGGGCCACGGGGTCGAGCGAAGCGTCGCAGTCCATGAAGCACACGACGTCCGCCGACGCGGCCTGCAGACCCGCCCAGCACGCTCGGCCAAAGCCGCGGCGCGGTTCCGTCACCACCGTCGCCCCGGCCGCCGCGGCCAACGCGGCGGTGGCGTCCGTCGAGCCGTTGTCGACGACGATGGGACGGAAGCCGGCCGGCATCCGCTGGAGCACCCAGGTCACGGCGGCGGCCTCGTCGAGGGCCGGCAGCACGACATCAGGCATCGCCGCTCATCGCCATGGTGGCACCAGGAGGGAGCGATGAAGATCGTCGTCACCGGTGGGGCGGGGTTCGTCGGCTCGCACGTCGTCGACGAGCTCGTCGCGTCGGGACACGAGGTCATCGTGGTCGACGACCTCGACCCGGCGGCCCACGACGGTGTCCCCGCCGGCCTCGACCCGAACGCCGACTACCGCTGGGCCGATGTCGGCGACGTCGAGCGGTGGTCGGACGCGCTCGACGGGGTCGACGCCGTCTGCCACCAGGCGGCCAAGGTCGGCCTCGGGGTCGACTTCGCCGACATCGATGCGTACGTCGCCCGCAACGTCGGGGCCACGGCCCGCCTGCTCAACGCGCTGCACGAGCGCGACTTCCGCGGCCGGATCGTGCTGGCCTCGAGCATGGTCGTCTACGGCGAGGGGCGGGACCGGTGCGCCGACCACGGCGTCGTCCGACCCGCGCCGCGCGCCATCGCCGACCTGGAGGCGGGCCGCTTCGAGCCTCCCTGCCCGCAGTGCGGTGGGCCGCTCGTGCCCGAGCCGGTGCCCGAGGACCATTGGCTGGACCCGCGCAACGTGTACGCCACCACGAAGCTGGCCCAGGAGGGCCTCGGCTCCGCCTACGCCCGCGAGCACCCCGGCGCCGTGGTGACGGCGCTGCGCTACCACAACGTCTACGGCCCGCGGATGCCACGCGACACGCCGTACGCCGGTGTGGCCAGCATCTTCCGCAGCCACTACGAGCGGGGGCGGGCACCGCGCGTGTTCGAGGACGGTGGCCAGCGACGCGACTTCGTGCACGTCATCGACGTCGCCCACGCCAACGTGCTGGCGCTGACGGCCGCCGAGCCGGTGCCCGGACCGCTCAACATCTGCAGCGGCCGGCCGCGATCCGTGCTCGACATGGCGCAGGCGTTGCGTCCCGCCGGCGCACCCGCGCCGACCGTGGTCGGCGGATACCGCCCGGGGGATGTGCGCCACGGGTTCACCAGCCCGCAGCGGGCGCAGGATCGGCTCTGCTTCGTCGCCCGCATCGGCTTCGAAGACGGGATGGGCGAGTTCAGGACGGCACCGCTGCGGGGGCCGGTCACCGGTGGAGGGATGCGGTGAGGCGGCGATCACCACTTCGACACCAGCGCCGCCTACAGCGCGATGGCGCTCATCGCTTGCAGCGCGACCAACAACACTGAGCGG
>JBPCJL010000154.1:0-4623 GCA_051005355.1 Ilumatobacteraceae bacterium | reverse complement strand
CCCTCCGCATCATACGGGCACATCCCGCGCTAGTCAGGGGTCGGGGATTGCGACGGCGACAAGGTAGCCGCCGACGCGGCCGGCCGTGATGTTAGCCACCTGGAAGGCACCGACGGCGATGGCGTCGACGACGGTCGTGACCGACAGGATCGACTCGTCGAGGCAGATCGGCGTCGTCGCCGCCTGGGCGAGCGCGGCGTGCCCGAGCAGGTCGTCCTCCGGTAGCGGTTGCTCGATCAGCAGCAGGTCGTACTCGTCCAACCGGCAGAGGTGGGCGACATCGTCACGCGTGTACGCGGTGTTGGCGTCCACCTGCAGTGGCACGTCCGGCCCGGCCAATCGGCGGATCGCGGCGACGGCGTCGAGGTCCCAGCCGGGCTCGATCTTCAGCTTGATGCGCACGTACCCGTCCTCGAGGTAGCCGGCGACGGCTCGCTCGAGGTCGGGGATCGAGTCGTGGATGCCGACGCTGACGCCGCTCGGGATGCGGTCACGAACCGCCCCGATGTGGGCGGCGAACGAGCGGCCGGTCACGCGCAGCTCGGCGTCGAGCACGGCCATCTCGAGCGCCGCCTTGGCCATCGGGTGGCCCTTGACGTCGGCCACGGCGGCGGCGACGTCGCCGGCGTGCTCGACCGCGCCGACGCGTGGCGCCAGCTCCTGGCGGATGACGAGGGCGGCCCCGTCGACGTACTCGGCGGAGTAGGTCGGCTCGTCACCGGCGACGCATTCGCCCCAGCCGTCGATGAGCTCGCCGTCGTGGTCGGCCTCGGCCCGCACGAGCAGGATGCGCCGGCTCGTCTGCACGCCGAAGCTGGTGCGGAACGGCGTGACGAGCGGCAGGTGGAGCTCGCGCAGCTCGACGAGCTTGATCGTTCGCTCGCTTGACCTCGCCGTTGCCGCGGGGCTTTGCTCTGGACGCTCGCTCACGGCACCACGACGTACTCGCCGTCCTCCGAGAACGACACGACCCGGCCGCCGGCGGCCAGTCGCTCGCCGAGCTCACGGCGCAGGCGCAGCCGCCACTCGTCGGCGCCGGCGCGGTCCGTGCGGCGCAGCGCCACGATGTCGTCGGGCGTCGGCACGGCCACGGTGCCGCCTGCCGCCGTCGAGGCTCGAGGGGCGTCGTCCGTCGGCGATGACGACGTCGACCAGGCGACGAGAAGTCGGTCGCTCTCCCCCCTGGCGTTGATGGCGTCGTCGATCGGTCCGTAGAAGTCGACCAGGTAGTCGTCGACCTCGGCCCCGAGCACGCGCAGGTTGAACCGGGCGTTGCGCCGCACCAGGGGGTCGAACGTCCACGTGACCCACTCCAGCCCCTGCTCGGCCGCCCACGTCCGCTGGTGCTGCTTGAGCTGGGCGCCGAGGCCGGTGCCGCGAACGCCCGGCAGCATGCCGGTGAGGTGGCTGTGCAACGCCGGGGCGCCACGATGGCGGGCCAGGAACCCGAGCGAGCCACCGACCACCTGGCCGTCGACGGCAATGGTCGCCACGTACCCGCCCGAGTGGGCGATGGCCCTGGCCAGCTCGACGTTGACGAGCGGCACGGCGGCGCCCCAGACCTGATCGAAGAGGGCAGCGATGCGGCGCATCTCGGCGGCGTCGTCGTGGAGCCTGATCTCCACCACCGCATCGCTCGGGTCGCTCGGGCCGCTCATGTCGGCGCAACCTTCGCGGGCAAGCCGCGCAGTGACCGGTAGACGCGGCGCACGGCCAGCGCTTGGCGCAGCTCGGGGGCCACGTCGTCGGCGAACTCGTCGCGGTACACCGAGTCGGTCGACAGCAGCACCGTGAAGTACATGCCCGAGAACGCGCCGAGGAAGGCGGCCACCCGCAGCAGCGGTTCCGTGAGGACGAGCGACCGTCCCTCGGTCGACCAGGAGGCGAGCACGTTGACCTCCTCCAGCCCGGTCCACCCCTCGATGGTGTCGACGGGGATGGCGAGGAACCCGAAGAGCACGAAGAAGCCCGTGATGGTCAACGCCACCATCGTGATCTGGATGGCCTGGGAGAAGCTCGTGACGAGGCCGATGTTCATCCGCTGCCGTGTGCTCATGCGGTCGTCGCCAGGCGGGCGCGTCGGCGCCGGCCACCGCTCGAGCGCCGTCCGGGCGGGCGTGCCGGCGACGAGGTCGGCGATCTCGGACCACGACTCGAAGTGGTTGAGGTGGCGCATCAGCGAGGGCACGCGCGAGAGCAGGAACACCGCGCCGAGGAGGAAGAAGATCGCCAGCACGGCGATGTACACCGTGCCGGTGATGGTCCCGGCGACCTGCCACACCTCGGCGTTGATGAACAGGAACGTGAGGAACAGCAGGACCAGCGGGAGGGCCCGGACGACCACGTTGAACAGCAGCCCCAGCTGGGCCCGGGTGCGCCGGGCGGCCCAAGCGAGCAGCGGCAGCACCCCGTAGCTGGTCAGTGCCCACAGCACGGCGAGGAGGGCGACGGCTTGGATCAGGGTCTGGACGGCGTCGCCCCACTGGCCGACGAAGACCGACGGCAGCGTCGGCACGACGATGAACACCGCCAGTTCGGCCGGCCCGACGCGACGCGGCCGTTCGGTGAAGCGGCGCCCGCGCAGCCAGTTGGCGGCGAACCAGGTGACGATCGACGCGGCGAGGACGAAGACGGCGACGGCGAGGTTGCGGATCCGGCTCCAATGCGTCAGATCCAGCGCGTTCAGGCCGAGCAGGAGGTACGCCAGGATGAGCAGCGGCAGGGCGCGCGCCCAGATCGCCGACGCCGGGTCGCGCCGTTCCACGAAGTGGGGGAGCCCACGGTCGATGAACCACCGCTCGATGCCCTCGAGCGATGCGACCGGCATCCCGTCGCCGGTCGTTCGCACGTCCACGGTTCGGGCCACCACGACTGGACGGTACTGCGCCGTTGTCGCCGCTTTGGCGGTAGGCAATGGGCCCATGGCGCGGATCCTCGTCACCGAAGAGATCGCCGACAGCGGGCTCGACCGCCTGCGCGCCGCCGGCCACGCCGTGGACCTCCGCCTCGACCTCTCGCCGGGCGAGCTGCTCGCCGCCCTGCCTGGCGTCCAGGCGCTGATCATCCGATCGGCCACGACCGTGACCGACGAGGTGCTGTCGGCGGGGCGCGACCTCCTCGTCGTCGGTCGGGCCGGGATCGGGCTGGACAACGTCGACGTCGATGCAGCGACGCGCCGCGGGGTGATGGTGGTCAACGCGCCGCAGAGCAACATCGTGTCGGCGGCCGAGCACACCATGGCGTTGCTGCTGGCGCAGGCCCGCAACGTGCCGCAGGCGCACGCCGCGCTCGTCGCCGGCCGGTGGGAGCGCAGTCGCTGGGAAGGCGTCGAGCTGGCCGACAAGACGCTCGGCATCGTGGGGCTCGGCCGCATCGGCAAACTCGTCGCCGACCGGGCCCGTGGTTTCGGGATGCGCCTGGTCGCCCACGACCCCTTCGTCTCCCTCGACCGGGCGCGCCAACTCGGCGTCGAGCTGCTGCCGCTCGAGCAGGTCGTCGCCGAGGCTGACTTCCTCACCATCCATCTGCCCAGGACGCCCGAGACCGCCGGGTTGATCGGCCGGGAGCTGCTGGTCAAGGCCAAGCCGACCCTGCGCATCGTCAACGTCGCCCGCGGCGGCATCGTCGACGAAACGGCGCTGGCCGACGCCGTGCGCGACGGGCTCATCGCCGGCGCCGCGCTCGACGTGTTCGAGGCCGAGCCGACGACCGACTCGCCGCTGTTCGGTCTCGACGGCGTGGTCGTGACGCCGCACCTCGGGGCGAGCACGCGCGAGGCCCAGGACAAGGCCGGCGACACGATCGCCACCATGGTGCTGCTGGCGCTCGACGGCGAGTTCGTGCCGTTCGCCGTCAACCTGTCGGCCGCCGAGGCGCACGAGACGCTGCGCCCCTTCCTGCCGCTGGCCGAGCGGCTGGGGCGGCTGTTTGGCTCGCTGGTCGCCGAGCTCCCGTCGACGATCGAGATCGCGGTCGAGGGCGACATCGGCGCGTTCGACACGCGCATCGTCGGGCTGTCGGCGCTGAAGGGTCTGTTCGGGCGGATCAGCGAGGAGCCCGTGACCTACGTCAACGCCCCGCAGCGGGCGCGCGACCATGGAGTCGAGGTGCGCGAGGTCAGCTCGACCAGCGCCGACGAGTACGTCAACCTCGTCACCGTCTCGGGCGGCGAGCACTCGCTGAGCGGCACGCTGGCCGCCCACCGGGGTCAGCACCGCATCGTGTCGATCGACGGGCACAGCATCGACATCCCGCCGGCGGATCACCTGCTGATGGTGCGCAACGACGACCGGCCGGGCGTGATCGGCACCGTCGGGACGCTGCTGGGCGACGCCGGCGTCAACATCGCCGACATGGACGTCGGCCGGGCCGAGCGAGCCGGCACGGCCCTCATGCTCATCGCCACCACGACCGACGTCCCGGCGACCACGGTGGAGACCCTGCGCGCCGCCCCCGGCATCCTCAGCGTCGTCAAGTTCTGACGGCGGCGCAGATGGCGTCGCGCGTGGCCATGGCCCTGATGCGGGCGGCGTCGGCGAAGTCGTCGCCGGCCGAGGCGTAGAGGACGGCGCGCGACGAGTTGGGGAGCAGGCCGGTGCCGGCCGCGGTGGCGCCGGCGTGCAC
>JBPCJL010000153.1:0-4698 GCA_051005355.1 Ilumatobacteraceae bacterium | reverse complement strand
AGCTACCGGTTCGCCGTCGACGGGTTCATCGGCGCATCGCCGGAGCTGCTCGTCGAGGTCGACGGTCGCGTCATCCGGTCGCACCCGCTCGCCGGCACGGCACCGCGCACCGGTGACGTCGACCTCGATGCGGCAATCGCCGCCGACCTCGTCGCCAGCACGAAGAACCAGGTGGAGCACCGTGTCGTCATCGACATGATCCACGACACGCTGCTGCCCTGGTGCAGCTTCCTCGACTGGGAGCCGGACCCGTCGATCGTGACCGTCGCCAACGTCCAGCACCTCGGGACGCGCATGGAGGGCCGCCTGTCCGCCCCGCCGCCCAACGTCATCGACCTCGTGCGCGCCCTGTCGCCGACGCCGGCCCTCGGGGGCCACCCGACCGATGCCGCCCTCGACCTGATCGCCGAGGTGGAGGGTGTCGATCGCGGCCGCTACGGCGGCGCCGTCGGCTGGGTCGACGCCAACGGCGACGGCGCGTGGGCCGTGGCCATCCGCTGCGCCGAGCTGTCGGACGATCGCTGCCGGGCCCGGCTGCACGCCGGCGGCGGCATCGTCGCCGACAGCGACCCGCTTGCCGAGCTGGCCGAGACCCAAGCCAAGTTCCAAGCCATGCTGTCGGCCCTCATCCGCCCGTAGGCGAGTCGGTTAGACTTCGAGTATGACTCACCGGGTCGGCCCAAAGGGCCAAGTGGTGATCCCGAAGCCGATGCGCGAAGCCCTGGGCATCGAGCCTGGCGACGAGGTCGAGTTCGATCTGGGTGACCGCTGCGTGCAGGTACGCCCACGGCGACCGGCCGGCTCGCTGAAGGGTTTGCTGGCGGGCCACTGTCTCGTCGAAGCGCTCGAGGCGGACCGGCGGGCAGAGCCGAGGTGAGTCGCACCTGCCTCGACTCCTGGGCCGTCCTGCGATGGCTCGAGGGACGTGAGCCGACGGCGTCGGAGGTCGATGCCCAGCTCGTCGAGCGGCCCCTGATGAGCTGGATCAACCTGGGTGAGGTGGCCTACATCACGCGTCGTGCGATGAGTGCGGATGGCGCCGATCGCGTCGTCCTCGATCTGCGGAGTCGGCTCGACCTCGACGACGCCACCCCACGGCGCGTGCTCGAGGCGGCGCGCGTCAAGGCGGACCATCCCATGGCCTATGGCGACGCCTTCGCCGTTGCGACCGCGATCGCCCACAGTGCCGTCCTCTGGACCGGCGACCCGGAGATCATCGACGCGGAGACAGGGTGCGAGGTGCGCGACCTGCGCTGAACCGCCCCTGTCTCATTGGCGCACCCTGACGTAATCCGACAGGTTCGTGTCAGAGGTGGTGCACCAATGAGCCGAGGACCGTGCCTGATGATTCGCTCGCTCGAAGACGCGCTCGCTCATGGTGCACCACCCAAGTCTGCGACGGGTTTCCCTCGGATCGAGCAGGGGGGCACCAATGAGCGTGTCGCCGCAAAGCCGGCGACGAAATGACACTGTGCTGATGGTTCGCTCGCTCGAAGACTCGCTCGCTCACATGAGGTCGAGGGCGGCGGCGACGGCGTCGTTCAACTCGTCGTGGAGGCGGACGTTGGCGCGGCGGTCGGTCGGGACCCTGGTCACGGTCGGACCGGGCTGGACCAGGCGGCCGGCGAGCTCTTCGGGCTGGGTGACCGTCACCGCATCGAGGTGGTGCGCGTGCGCCAGGGCGACGAGGTCGGTGCCGTGGGGCGTGCCGAAGAGCTGCTCGAAGCGGTCGTCCGCCAGCACGCCGGCCTGGGGCAGGAACGAGAAGATCCCGCCGCCGTCGTTGTCGACGACCACGATGCGCAGATCGGCGCCCCGACCGGCCAGGGCGGTCATCGCGCCGCCGTCGTGCAGGAAGGCCAGGTCGCCGACCACCGCCACCGTGGTCGAGCCACGCAGCGACACGCCGAGCGCCGTGGACAGCACCCCGTCGATGCCGTTGGCGCCCCGGTTGGCATGGGCGCGTGCCGCCGGCCCGCCGAACCACTCGAGGTCGCGCACCGGCATGGACGACGCCACGACCAGCTCGGCGCCATTGGGGAGGTGACGGGCCACCGTCCGGGCCACCGCCGGCTCCGTCAACGCCGGCTGATCGCCCAGCACAGCGTCGATCGCCTGCTCGGCGCACCGCCCGGCCGCCAGCCAACCGTCCAGCCAGTCGCTCGAGGCGCCACCGCCCCACCTCCGGGGATCGAGCTCGTCGCCGGCCATGGTCATCGCCACCTGATGGTCAGGATCGATCACCGCCGGGCCGCCCACCTGGATCAACGTGGCCCCGCCGTCGGCCGCGGTGGCCACCCACTGCCCGAGCACCTTCGACGCCGCCGGGCGCCCGATCCGCACGATGACGGCCGGCGACCGTGTGGCGGCGAAGCCGGGGTGACGGAGCAGCGCGTCGAAGGCACCGACGGCCTGGTCGACGTGGCGGACGCCCGAGGTCGGATCGGCGAGGATCGGCCAGCCGGTCCTCGCCGCCAGCTCGACGATGACGTCCGGCTCGACGCCACTGCGCCCGCCGGCCAGGATCACGCCCCGGCCGCCCAGCTCACCCGGTGTGATGCCGCCGGTCCCCTTGCGGAGGGTCGAGGGCGCAGGCACCCGGGACCTTGGCAGCGGCCCCGGCGAGCCGACGAGTGGGTCACGGAACGGCAGGTTGAGGTGCACGGGACCGTCCGCCGCCGCATCGAACGCCCGCCGGGCCAGCGACCGCCAGCTCGCCGAGGTCACGTGATCGGCCACGCCGGGGTCGTGGAACCAGCGCACCGAACGACCGAACAGGTGGGTCTGGTCGATCGTTTGCGCCGCACCGACATCGCGCAGCTCCGGAGGCCGGTCGGCCGTCACGACGAGCATCGGCACCGCCGACAGTCCGGCCTCGACGACCGCCGGCAACAGGTTGGCCGCCGCCGTCCCGCTCGTGCACACCACGACGGCGGGGACGCCGCCGAGCCCGAGGCCGACCCCCACGAACCCGGCCACCCGCTCGTCGTGCACCACCTCGACGTGCAGCCGGTCAGCGACGGCAAGGGCGATCGGCGTGCTGCGCGACCCTGGAGCCACGACGGCGTGGCGGACGCCGCGTCGCACCCACTCGTCGGCCAGGGTGGCGCAGAACGTCGCCTGAGCGTCACCGCTCGAACTCGGCACGCGGCCGACCCTATGAGCGAGCGAGTCTTCGAGCGAGCGAATCATCGACACGGTGCTTCTTCGTCGCCGGCTTTGCGGCGACACGCTCATCGGTGCCCGGCTGGTGAGACAACGGTCCTCCCGTCGCACAGGTGGGTCGAGCACCGATGAGCGAGCGAGTCTTCGAGCGAGCGAATCATCGACACGGTGGCTCGTCGTCGCCGGCTTTGCGGCGACAGCTCATCGGTGCCCGGCTGGCGAGACAACAGTCATCCCCGTCGCACAGGTGGCTCGAGCACCGAGGGGCGACAGCTACACCGTGGAGAGGTCGATCAGGCAGTTCACGCCGCCGAACTCGTTGGGCACGTAGTCGTCGGCCTGGTCGTCGTTGAACCAGGTCTGATCGCCGCCGCGGTAGCGGAACTGGTAGGTGCGCCCGTGCTCGACCTCGATCGTCGCTTGCAGGAGATCGCCGTCGGCCTCGAGCAACGTCATGCTCCAGTCCCACCCGTTGAAGTCGCCGGCGACGCCGATCGGGCGGGCCGGGTGGTCCATCGGCAGGATGAACCGCACCTCCACCACGCCGTCGTCCTGGTGCATCCGCTCGATCATCGCCATGCCCGATACCCGTCTCGCGGGGCACACCACACCCCAGGTACCTTCGCTGGCCTGGATCCCACCGACCTCCGGACGCTGCTCGCCACGCCGCCGCCCCAGTTCGTCGCGGCCAGGAACGCACTGGTGAAGGCACTGCGGGCGCAGAAGGACCGGGACTCGGCAACAGCGGTGGCAGCCATCCGCCGACCAGCCTGGTCGGACTGGGCGATCAATGTCACGTCTGGATCTCACCCTGACGAGGTGGTCGCCTTCGCCGTCGCCGCAGAGAACGTGCGAACTGCGCAGGAGGCCGCCATCGAAGGTCGTCCGGCCGATGTCCGCCAGGCCCTGCGGGACCTGCGGGAGCGGACGACCGCCCTGGTCACGGCGGCCAACAGGGTCCTGCGGGCCGAGGCGCACACCGGCGGGGCGCCGGAGCTCCAGGCCCGGCTCTCCGAGGTCGCCGGGAGCGAGGAGACCGTCGAACAGCTCCGGCGCGGGATCCTCGGCACCGGCGATCCGGCCGCCGACGACCTGTTCGCCGGACTGACGCCCTCTGCGGATCGCCCACGGGCGGCGAAGTCGCCGACGAAACGACCGACAAAGGGATCGGCGCCAAAACGGCGGGCCGCTGACCCGCCGGCGCCGGCGGCAGCCGAACGCCGGCGCCTCATGCGCGCGGTGGCCGAGGCGGAGCGAGACCTCCAACGATCCCAGCGCGCCGCCCATCGCGCCGAGGAGGACGTGATCGCCGCCCAGGAGGCCGCCGACCTGGCCCAGCAGCGCCTGGACGAGGCCCAGCAGCGATTCGATGCGGCCAACGACGTCGTCGGCCGCGAGCAGGCCGCTCGCGATCAAGCAGCGGCCGCCCTCGACGCCACCTCGTGAGGGGTTCTGGCGCCGCCTGTGCTACGAACGATCCGTGCCGACCTTCCACTCAGCGCACCACGCGCCGATGCGCTTCGGGATCTTCCT
>JBPCJL010000152.1:0-5266 GCA_051005355.1 Ilumatobacteraceae bacterium | reverse complement strand
GGGGTGGAGAAGAGACGGGGGGGGGGGCGAGGAGCTTTTCGCCCGCTTCGAGCCGTAGGGCAGCACGGGCACGTGGGGCGGCCCCCACCCGCTGCCCTGAGTACGACGATGGTAGATACCGTCGAGCAGTACCAGTTCCCTACTGTGTGCAGTACGCGATTGGACCAAGCGCTTGTCGCCGTCGGGGTCGCCGACCAGCGAGCAGCCGACCGGATCCGTTGCTCACCGTCCATGCTCAATTGGAGGTCGTCACCGGGCTGACCCGCCAGACGCCGGCGCTCCTGGTGCTCGACGAGTTCGCCGGCATCAGCCGGGTCGACGGCGCGGCTGGCGTCCTGCGCACGCATCTGCAGCCGCAGTACCAGGCGCTCGGCCTGGTCTTCGCGGGATCGGAACCTTCGATGATGCGGTCCATCTTCGCCGAGCAACACCAGCCGTTCTACGCCCAGGCCGACCTCGTCGAGCTCGGGGTCCTCGCCCCGGCCGACGTGGCCGAGGTCGTGGCCGACGGCTTCCAGGCAACGAATCGGCGCGCCAACGACCTCGGCTTCCGCATCGCTGCGTTCACGGGTGGCCACCCGCAGCGGTCGATGCAGGTGGCGGATGCGGCGTGGCGATCGGGGCCAAGAGGTGGCGTGGCCGATGCACCACCTGGGCGGCGACGCTGGAGGACGTTCGTGCGGCCAGCGCGAACGGGCTGGAGCGTCTCTTTTCGTCGCTCGCCCCTCGAGAGCGCGACGTCCTGCGGATCATCGCCGGCGGCGGCAGTCCGTTCGGTGCAGCCGCCGAGCCGTTCGGCCTGTCACCCGGCGCCGCCCAGCACGCCCGGGGCGCGCTCCTCGACGCAGGTCACCTGCACGTGGTCGGTGGTCGTCTGGCCGTCGTCGACCCCGTGTTCGCAGACTGGATCCGCCTCCGGCTCCCGATCTGATCGCTGGCCTTGCCCGTGCCGGTGCCGCCGTCACGCCGGCTGGGCGATGGCGCGACGGCGGACGTGCGCCGGCACGATCGGCAGGAGCATCCCATACGGCGCCGCGTTGAACCGGTGGTGCAGGGCGTGGGCGTCGGCCAGGACGTCGAGCACGGCGACGCGGCGCGGGCCGAGCAACCGCACCCGTCCGTGGATGTAGAGGTCGTGGACGAGCGCGTACGCCACGCCGTACACCGTGACGCCGATCCCGATCGGGACGAGGTCGGAGAGGTGGGGGGCGTTGAAGCCGAGCCACAGGCCGATGCAGACGACGGCGGCGAACATGACGGGGAAGGCGTCGTTGGCTTCCAGGCCGACGTGCGTGCGGCGGTGGTGGCTGCGATGCAGGCGCACGCCGATGCCGTGCATCACGAAGCGGTGGGTCGCCGCCGTGATCGGCTCCATCGCCACGAACGCAGCGAAGGTCAAGAGGATCGACCGCACCCGCTGATCGTAGGGCTGATCGTAGGTTTGGCGGGTCAGGCGGACGCGTAGCGGCTCAGCGCCTCGCTGATCGTCGACTGGGCGACGCCCGGTTCAGCGGCGACCGCCTCGAGCCACGGCGGCCGGAACACGGCGGCCACGGTGATCGGCTCGTCGAGTCGGGAGCCGGCGAGGGCCAGGCGCACGAACGCCGCCGCATAGTCGGCCGGGCGTAGGTCGCGGCTCAACTCGACCAGCGCGTACGGGTCCGGTGGTCCGTCGGCGTCGGGCAGGGAGAAGAAGCTCTGCGACGTCGGGAACGTGGCTCCACCGGCCAATCCCGGCCCGTCGACGAGGATGGCCCCAACCACCTCGGTTGGTCGGGCGCCGGCCAGCTGCAGCGCGATATAGGCGCCGAGACCACGGCCGAAGACGGTCACCTCGCCGAGGTCGCCCAGCGCGGCGTCGGCGTCGGCGAGCAGCATCTCGGCGGTGTAGCCGCCGCTCGTGGGGATGGTCGAGGCGCCGTGGCCGGTGAAGTCGAGGGCCACCATCGGTCCCGTCCACGCATCGAGCCACGGTGGCAACGCGGCCGGCGAACGTTCGCCCAACCCGTGCAGGAGCAGTAGTGGTCGGCCCGCGCCGTCGCGCAGCCGGTGCAGCGCCAGCTCGACGCGGTTGTGCCGCAGCATCTTCGGCGCCGATTCTGAGCCCACTGTTGGTGTCAAACCTGACCCCTGAAAACGCTCGAAAACCGGTTCCTGGCCGTCATGGCGGTGGGCCGAGGTGGTCGAGGATGAGGGCAGCGACGAGGTCGGGCTGCTCGATGTGCACGAAGTGGCCGACGTCGTCGAGGATCTCGCAACGTCCGCCCGGCGGCAGGAACGGCAGCACCCGGTCGGGTTCCGTGCCCCAGCCCATCGCCTCCGGCGCTCGGCCGAGCACGGCCAGGAACGGCGTCGCCAACCCCGGCAGGCGCAGCACCGACCACTCCGGCCGCCACGGCCCGAACCCGCCGAAGCGCATCGACGGATCGATCTTCCAACGCCACCCGTCCGGGTCGTGGCGGGCACCGACGGACACGAGGTAGCGCAACCACTCGTGCGACAATCGAGGGTTCATGCGGCCGCGCCGTTCGGCCAGCTCGTCGAGCGTGCCCGGCCTGCGCTCGGCGGCCGCCGTGGTCCGCCGGTGCTCGAGCCACCCGGCCACCTCGCCGGCCATCATCTTCGTGCGCGTGTGCTCGGCGACGTCGGGGATGCGGCTCTGGTACGGGATCCCGTCCAGGTTGACGAGCGACGAGAACCGGTACGGCTGGGCGTCGGCGAGTTGGATCATCATTCCGCCGCCCTTTGAGTGGCCGATGACCGGCACGGGCCCGCCGCCGACCGCATCGAAGACGGCGAGCGCATCGCGCAGGTCGGCGTCCCAGGAGTACAGCTCGGCCCGGTCGCTGTCGCCGTGGCCGCGCTGGTCCCAGCTGATCACCCGCCAGCCGGCGTCGGCCAGCCGGGGGGCCAAGCCGTCGTAGGTCCTGGCGAAGTCGAATCCGCCGTGCACGGCCAGGACCGGCGGCGCGGATGGATCGCCCCACTCGTAGGTGGCGATCCCGATGCCGTTGGCGTTGATCCGCCACGCCCGGTCCGGAGCTCGGGCGCCGGGAAACGTCACGGCGCCGTCGTCCATCGGGTCGGCAACCTAACCGGACGCCGACGATTGTTCGCTTGCTTGACCCGGCCGTTGCTGCGGTCCTCTCGCCCGGACGCTCGCTCACGAAACGATTGTTCGCTCGCTTGACCCGGCGGTTATTGCGGTCCGCTGGGCCCGGACGTTCGCTCCCGAAACGATTGTTCGCTCGCTTGACCCGGCCGTTGCTGCGGTCCTCTCGCCCGGACGCTCGCTCCCGGGACCGGCCGAGGTACCGGGTGCTCGTTGCGCCTGGCACCCACCTCGTACGCTGCGTTCGTGAGCGAGCGTCCCACCCGGACGCCGGCGTAAAGCGAGCGAACGGGCAGCAACGTGCGCACCTTGGTCGCGCTGACGGCGGTCGGAGCGATGGCGTTGCTCGGCGCGTGCGGCGAGGACGACGACCCGGCCGCCGACGAGCCCCTGCCGTCCATGTTCACGACCGTGCCGGCCGTGACGACGACGCTGGCGCCGCCGACGACGCAGGCCCGCTTCTACGAGAGCAAGAGCGGCGACACGCTGAGTGGGATCGCCGCGTCTTTCGGGCTGCCGGTGCAGGCGATCATGGACGAGAACGGGATCACCGATCCGAACAAGATCGTCGCCGGTCAGGTCATCTCGTTGCCGCTCCTGGCCGAACTGCCCACGACCACCGTGGCACCACCGGTGACGACGGTCCCCCAGCCGACGGCGCAACCCGTCATCACGACCATCGCTCCCTAGGCTCTCGCCCCCATGACGACGTTCTGGCCGACCGCCGACCACTGGAGCGTGGAGATCCCGCTCGACACGCCGCACCATCGGCTGCCGCAGCTCGCCGAACACGGCTACCTGGCGTTGTCCGACGCCGACTTCGTGGTTCCCGAGCAGGAGTACCTGGCGCTCGAGTACATGGACTGGAAGAGCGGCGGCGACACCAACTTCGCGCCGATCGCCTCCGCCGACGGCGAGCTGGACTGCCGCGGGTTCTGGGACAAGGGCAAGACCGACAAGGACGCGCGGTGGACCTCGAACGCCGCACTGGTCCCGTCCATCCGTCGCTACGTCGATGCTGTCGGCGCCAACTTCGGGCGGGTGCGGGTGATCAAGCTCGAGCCGCAGGGCCGCGAACAGGCCATCCGCTCTGTGCATCGCGACGACAACAACCGATTCAACCCGGACGGCGAGGGCTGGGTTGTCCGGTCCTGGCTCGAGCTGACCGACAACCCCGGCAGCTACATGCTGCTGATGGACAACGGTCCGGACGGCCTTCCCGATCCTTCGACCGAGGTGCGCCTCCCGCTGCACCGCGGCGCCCGCTTCGTCGTCGACACCCAACGGATGTGGCACGTGGTCGTCCACGAGGGCAGCGCGCCCCGTTACGCCTTGATCACCAGCTTCGAATCGGGCCCGGCGCTGAGCGACTGGATCGACGGCCAGCGCCTGCGGCCCTAGACCCATGGGCGCCCCCTAGGCGCCGACCATCCGCCGACGGGCGTCCATGGCGATGCCGGCCAGCGCGGCGAGCGCCGCACCGAGCAGGGCGGTGGCCGTCAGCCCGAAGGCCTCGAACAGCTGGGTGGATGCGATGGTCGCCACCCCCCGGCCGAGCGTGCCGCAGGCGATCATCCGGCCCAGCCCTCGGCCCGGCGCGCCGGCGATCAGGGTCGGCCCGATCGGGATGGCCGAGACGATGGCGAACTCGAATGCGCCGATGAACGCCCCGAGGAGGAGCAGCCCTGGCACGAGGGACTGCTCCAGCGCACCGAGCGCCAGGCCCGCCGGCACCATGATGGCCGCACCGAGCATGACGCTGCGCTCCTTGCCCCAGCGGTCGGTCCGCGCCGCCGACGTCGTCGACGCCGCGAGCTCGAGCACGCCGATGCCGAACGTTACCGCGACGAGGCCGATGGTCGTCACGCCGAACTCGTCCTCGAGCCAGGGCCCGAACGTCACGAACAGGCACTGCGCCGCCGACATCAGGCCGAACAGCGCAAGGACCGCCAGCCAGCCAGACGTGGCCATTCGGACGGTCGACGTGGCGGCGCCGAGCGTGTCGTGTCGACCGTCCTCCCGTTGGCGCTGGGGGACCGCCGGCGCCGCCACCCGCCTCCCGACGACAACAGCCATCAGGATGACAGCGCCGGCGCCCACGACATCACTCCCCCAACCCGACGACGCGGCGGCGACAAAGACCCCAACGCTCCC
>JBPCJL010000151.1:0-12031 GCA_051005355.1 Ilumatobacteraceae bacterium | reverse complement strand
GGGCTTGGGGGGGTTGGGGCGCTGTTTCCTCCGGCTTCGTTTCATCCGGTTTTTTTCCTCCGTCGGGGTTTTTGGTGTGTGGCTCCCCCCCACAAAACACTCCGCTGGAGCGCGGCCAGGGCCTCGTCGGCGCCAACGACCTCGCGGGCCAGTGCGATCGTCGCCGTCGTCGCCGGTCGGCCTGCGCCCAGTGCGGCGAGGGCGTCCTGCTGGGCGCGGATCGTCGCCAGCAGCAGCGAGATCGGGTGCAGCAGCACCCGCACGCCAGCCGCTTCGAGCGTCGCCGCGTCGAGCATCGGTGACCGACCACCTTCGACGGCGTTGTAGAGCAGCGGCACACCGGGCAGGGCGGCGTTGACCCGCCGCAGTTGGTCGACGTCCTCCAGCGCCTCGACGAAGACGACGTCAGCGCCGGCCTCCACGAACGACCGGGCCCGCTCGATCGCCGCGTCGATGCCCTCGACGGCCACGGCATCCGTGCGGGCGATCACGACCGTGTCGGCCGACCACCTGGCGTCCACCGCGATCGCCACCCGCTCGACCGCCTCCGCGACTGGTACCACTGCCTTGTCCTCGAAGTGCCCGCATCGCTTCGGGGCCACCTGGTCCTCGATCTGCACCGCCGCCGCCCCGGCCGCCTCGACCTCGGCCACGGTGCGGCGCACGTTGAGCGGCCCGCCGAAGCCGGTGTCGATGTCGGCGATCACCGGCACCTGGACGACAGAGGTGATGCGGCGGACGGCGCCCGCGACGTCGGCGAGCCCGATCAGGCCGAGGTCGGGCACGCCGAGAGACGTCGCCGCGAGCGCGAACCCCGAGACGTAGACGGCGCTGAACCCGGCCCGCTCGATGAGCAGCGCGCCGAGCGCGTCGGCGCACCCCGGCGCGTGCACGAGGCGGGCGTCCATCGCCGCCCGGAGCTGCGCACCGCCCATGGTCGAGCGACCGTACCGGTGCCGAACCCGAGCGGGTCAGCCGGCCGGCGCAGACTCCCATGCCCGGCGAGTGGGCGGCAGGCCGCTCGACCCGTCCGCGGCCGGGACGACACCGAGGACCTGGTGCACGTTGATCCGGTCGGCGGCGAAACCGACGGCCGAGCCGGCCATGTACAGACGCCACACCCGGGCACGCCGTGCGCCGACCAGCTCGACGGCGCGGTCCCAGGCGGCATCCAGGTTGGCGACCCACGCCCGCAAAGTCCGGCTGTAGTGCTCGCGCAGCGACTCGACGTCGCGCACCTCGAAGCCGGCCCGCTCCATCGCCAGCACCGACTCGCCGACGTCGATCAGCTCGCCGTCCGGGAACACGTAGCGCCCGATGAACGATCGATGACCGAGGAGCGACCCGCCGACCGAGCTGATGGCGTGGGTGAGCAGCCGACCGTGCGGGACGAGGGCGGCCCGTAATTGGCCGTAGTACTCGTCGAGTCGGCGTGCACCGACGTGCTCGGACATGCCGATCGACGAGATGGCGTCGAAGCGTTCGCCGTCGAGCTGACGGTAGTCCTGCAGGCGGATGTCGACCCGTTCGGTGACGCCGGCTTCGGCGACGCGCTTGCGAGCCAGATCGGCCTGCGGTCGGCTGATCGTGATCCCGACGACCGACGCGCCGTGGTGGCGGGCGGCGTGGATGGCCATCGAGCCCCATCCGCAGCCCACGTCGAGCAGGCGCATCCCGGGCCGGTCGGCCAAGCCGAGCTTGCGGCAGATCAGCTCGTGCTTGGCGTCCTGCGCCGCGGTGAGGTCGGGTCGCCCATCGACGTAGCGGGCGCACGAGTACGTCATCGAGGGCCCGAGGACGAGCCGGTAGAAGTCGTTGCCGACGTCGTAGTGGTGGCCGATGGCGGCGGCGTCCCGACGGATCGAGTGCCGCCCGCCCGCCAAGCGGGCCTCCTCCGGCGGCGCCGCGGGTGGTCGACGGAGGAGACCCAAGCGGTGGGCGGACCGCAGCACGGCGGGCGCGTCGCTCCAGCCGAGGGCCATCCCGCGGCGGATGGTCGGCAGCATCGCCGCCAGCGCCCCGAAGATGTCGCCGTCGATGTCAAGGTCGCCGGCCACGTACGCGCGCGCCAGACCCAACTCGTCGGGCCGCCACAGCACCCGCGCCAGCGCATCGGGCGAGCGCAGCCGCAGCGTGGCCGGCGCCGGCGGTGCCGAGGGCCCGAGGTGGCTGCCATCCCAGAGCTCGACCCGCAGGGGGAGGTCGTCGCCGAGCAGCACAGCGACGAGGGGACGAAGGGTCTCGGCCGTCGTCCCAGCCGCCGTCGCGGTCGTCCTCGGTGGGTGGGTCACCACCATCGTGACATTCTCGCGTCCGTCAGCCCCGGTCCTGCCACGTGCAGATGCACGCCTCGTTGCCCTCGCTGTCGGCGAGGACCCAGAAGGCGCGGGCGTACTGGTCCGTGACGAGGTGGCCGCCGGCCTCGAGCGCCGCCGCGATGCGCTGCTCGGCGACGTCGTGCGGCACGGTGACGTCGATGTGGAAGCGGTTCCGCTCGCCGCGCGGCTCGTCCATCTGCTGGAACCAGAACGCCGGCCCGATGCGCGTCGGGTCGACGATCGCCGCTTCGCTACCTTCCGCCGCCGGCTCGTCGACGTAGCAGAGGACGGCCTTCCAGAACGGACGGATGGCCGGGATGTTCATGGCGTCGATCGCCACCTCGGTCGCCTGGCCGCGTTGAGGTTCGGCAGTGGCGCCGGAATCCCGGGCCAGCTGCGAGATGACCGCCGCCAGGTCCACGTCGAGCTCGGTGACGACGCCACCCTCGGCGTGCGTGGTCAGCGCAACGTGCAGTCGTCCCGGGTAGCGCAGGTCGATGTCGGGGTGGTGGTCGGCCTCGTCGGCAGCGGCGGCGATCGAACCGACGAGCGCCGCAGCGGCGGCGAACGACCCGGCCTGGAACGTGGCTTCGAGGCGCGAGAGCAGGTAGCGCCAGTCGGCCAGGTCGGTGCGGGCGGCGACGTCGGCGGCGGTGACGATGGCGGGCATCGGGCCGACCATAGGTCGACCGGTCACGTGACCGAGCGAGTCTTCGAGCGAGCGAACCATCAGCACGGTGTTCTCGCTCATGGTGGAGCTGTTTGGTGCGCTCCTGGTTGGCGTCACCTCTCACGGTGAGGTGCTTCCATGAGCGAGGGAGTCTTCGAGCGAGCGAATCATCGACACGGTCTTGTCGCTCATGGTCGAGCAGCCGCTGTGCTCCGGCTTGGCGTCACCTCTCACGATGACGCGCCTCCATGAGCGAGGGAGTCTTCGAGCGAGCGAATCATCGACACGGTCTTGTCGCTCATGGCCGAGCTGTTTGGTGCGCTCCTGGTTGGCGTCACCTCTCACGATGACGCGCCTCCATGAGCGAGGGAGTCTTCGAGCGAGCGAATCATCGACACGGTCTTGTCGCTCATGGCCGAGCAGCTGCTGTGCTCCGGCTTGGCGTCACCTCTCACGATGACGCGCCTACATGAGCGGTGTGGCCGGCCGGGCGCCCGGGTACCGTGCCGCCATGACGCGGTTCGTCGCCGCCGCCTGCGTGGCGGTGTTGGCGATGCTCGCCGGTGCGGCGCCGGCCGGCGCAATCGTCATCGACGACGTCGCGGAGGCCTTGCGCAGCGATCCCGTGTACGTGGCCGAGGACGCCGAACAGGCGATCAGCCCCGGTCAGGCCGACGACGTGCGGGCGGCGATCGGCGAGACCCCGATCTACATCGCCATCCTCCCGGACTCCGTCCGCAATGGCGCCGGTGGTGACCCGGGCGCGGCGGCTCGCCAACTGGCGGAGCGCGTCGGGCGTGACGGGACCTTCGGCATCGTGGTCGGCGAGCGCCTCCTCGCAGGAAGCAACCTCTTCGAGGGCGCCAGCGAGTTGGCTAATGAGGCGTCTGCCGAGGGCGGTGATGACACCACCGCCGTGCTCCTCGGCTTCGTGCGGCGAGTGAACGAGGCGACCGCCAGTGGTGGCGATGGTGGCGGCGGCGGCGAAGCCGGGACGGGCGACGATGGCGGGGTGAGCTGGGTGCTGCCCGTGGTGCTCGTGCTGGGTGCCGGGGCGCTGGGCTTCTTCCTCTGGCAGCGCAGCAAGCGCCGCCGGGCCGAGGCCGCGGAACAGGCCCGCCAGGAGGCGGCGGATCGGCAGCTGCTGGCCGCCGAGCTGTCGGTGCTGGCCGACGACGTCGTGCGCCTCGAACCGGAGGTGGTGCTGCACCCCGATGCGCAGAGCGACTTCGACTCGGCCGTGAACCGCTACCGGGCCGCGCAGGCCGCGCTGGACGCCGCCGACGAGCCGGTCGATCTGATCCGCGTCGAGCGTGTGGTGGTCGAGGCGCGGTACTCGATGGACCGGACCAGAGCGATCGTCGACGGGCGTCCGCCGCCCGATCCGCCCGACGCGCTGCGCCAGCCGGGCCGCCACGGCGAGCCGGCGGTGACGCTGGACGAGGACCGGCAGCCGACCTACGTCGGCTACCCCGGCGGCTTCCAGGGCGGTTGGTTCGGCGGCGGCGGTGGCGGCCTCTTCAGCGGGATGCTCCTCGGCTCGATGCTGGGCTGGGGCTTCGGCGGCTGGGGCTACGGCGGCGGCGGTTATGGCGGCGGCAACGAGGGTGGTGGCGGCGATGGCGGCGGCGGCGATTGGGGCGGCGGCGACTTCGGCGGCGGCGGTGACTTCGGCGGCGGCGACTTCGGCGGCGGCGACTTCGGCGGCGGCGACTTCGGCGGCTGACGGGGCACCGCGGGCACACCAGCGGAGCGGGACATCGTTTACGGTGCGGCTCGATGGCCGACTCGTTCGACGACCTGCTGGTGGCCAACCGGGCGTTTGCCGAGCGGTTCGATCTTGGCGGCTTCGACGGTGTGGCCCACGCCGGCGTGGCCATCGTCACGTGCATGGACTCGCGGATCGATCCGCTCGGCATGTTCGGACTGCGCCACGGCGACGCCAAGATCTTCCGCAACCCCGGCGGCCGCGTGACCACGGCTGCGCTCGAGGCACTGGTGCTCGGCGTCCACCTCCTCGGCGTCGAACGCGTCCTCGTCGTCCCCCACACCCGATGCGCGATGGCCGCCTACTCGCTGCAGGAGCTGCGTCAGCGGGTCAGCGCGTCGAGCGGCCAGGACGCGTCGTGGCAGAGCTTCGAGGTCATCACCGATCAGTTGGCGACGCTGCACGACGACGTGCAGATGATCCGCTCGCACCCGCTCATCCCTGATCACGTCGCCGTCGGCGGGTTCCTCTACGACGTCGACAGCGGGCTGGCCGAGCCGAAATTCCTGGCCGGCCGTCGCGAAGCGGTCGCCGAAGCGTGGTCGGGGAACGAAGCATGACCGACACCGTCGGAACGACGCGGCGCCTCGCCGTGATCGAGCACGCCACCAAGGTCAAGGCGAGCGCGCGCAACGACCTTCGCACCGCCCTCACCGACGCCGGCATCGACGCCGCGTGGCACCGCATCCCCAAGGCGAAGAAGGCGACCAAAGCGACCAAGACCGCGATCGCCGAAGGCGCCGAGGTCGTCGTCGTGTGCGGCGGAGACGGCACGGTCCGGGCCGCCTCGCAGGCGCTCGTCGGGACGGACGCGGCGATGGCGGTCGTCCCGGCCGGCACGGCGAACCTCTTCGCCACCGGCCTCGGGCTGCCGACGGCGCCGGCCGACGTCGTCGAGCTGATCACGACGGGCGCCCGCATGACCATCGACACCGGGACGTGCAACGACCTCGTGTTCAACGTGATGGCCGGTGCCGGCTTCGACGCCGCCATGTTGGAGGACGCCGATGCGGGCAAGGAGCGGCTGGGCTTTGCGTCCTACGTGCGGGCCGGTGTCTCGAACGCCCGGAACCGCCGCGCCTTCCAGGTCGACGTGCGCGTGGACGGGACCCAGTTCTTCGAGGGTCCGGCCACCTGCGTGCTCGTCGGCAACCTGGGCCGCCTGAAGGGCGGGGTCCACGCCTTCCCGGACGCGTCGCCGACCGACGGGCGCCTGGACGTCGCCGTCGTCACCGCCGAGGGCTGGCGCGCCTGGGCGGCGCTGATGGTGCGCACCGTCCGGCGCCGTCAGCACACCTCGCCCGACGCCCACCTCACGCAGGGCACCAAGATCGACGCCCGCCTCGACGGCCCGCACCGCTTCGAGCTCGACGGCGGCGGAAAGGGCACAGCGAAGCGCCTGCAATTCGAGGTCCACCCGCTCTCGCTGACCGTCTGCGCCCGCCCGCAGTCGTCGACGTTCTGAGCTCGCAGCAGAAGGTTCTGACGAAGATTTGGGGTGGTTTTCCACCCCGAATCTTCGTCAGAACGGTTGCCAGCACGGTGCTCACGATCGGACGCCCTGGGGGTGGGCGGTGACCGGGTCGCCGAGGCGCTGGGCGCGGCCGCCGAAGATTACGGCGGTGACGAGGAACCAGCCGTAGCCGATGGCCAGGCCGGCGATGACGTCGGTCAGCCAGTGGACGCCGAGCAGCGCTCGACTCGCACCCACCCCGAAGGCGATCAGCGCAGCCACTGAGGCCAGCGCGGCCCGCACCGCCCGTGGCCGGTCCCGACCGAGGATCAGCGCAACGGCCGGCCACACCGCCGCCGCCGCCGCCGCATGGCCGGACGGGAACGAGGCGCCGGAGAAGCTCGTCAGCGCGATCACGTCCGGCCGATCCCGGTCGATGATCTCCTTGAGCGAGTTGACGATCAACTTTTCGCCCACCAGCACCACAGCGGCGAAGGCGATCACCTCGAGGTTGCGGTTGCGCTGCAGGTCGACCAGCACGGCGGCGACGAGCGCGGACGTCACCACCCACGTCCCGCCGAACTCGGTAACCACCTCGAGGACGTCGACGGACAGCGACGTCGCCCGCTCCACCCCCCACCGGGCCAGGTCGTCGTCCCACCGAGCCAACCCGGACGACCCGTCGACCATGTCCAGCAGGACGCCCACCAAGACGGCGACCGCGAACACGACGATCACGCTGACCGTGAGGAGGAACCCACCGGCTGAACGGCGATCGAAGCGCTGGCGCAGGAAGCGCTGAATCCGAGGGTGGCGCCGCAGCGAGCGGACGGCGGCGCGCTCCTCGGCGGCCGGGTCGACGGGATCCGGCAGCCTGCGCACCGCCGAGCCGACGTACGCGGCGACCGCCGCCCCGACGGCGACCACCACCACGATCGCCGTGAGGGTCATCGTGGCGTGCTGGCGGCGATCTGCTGGTCCCGGCCCGGTCGGAAGATGAGGTACACCACGACGACCGACGCCGCACCGAGCACGACGCCGGCGACGACATCGGTGAAGAAGTGCATCCCCTGGTACATCCGGGCGATGCCGACGACGACCGGCAACGCCACCACGACCACCACGGTGACGCTGCGGATCCACACGTTGCGCGTCCGCTCGAAGATCACGATCGCCACTGCGGCGTACGCCGCGGCGGCCGCGACGTGACCGGACGGGAAGCTGCTCCCGACCGGGGACTCCTCGAGGCGCTCGACGTCGGGACGGTTGCGGCCGACGATCCACGTCGTCGTGATGAACACCGAGGCTTCGAGAACCAGCGCTAGCGCCACCATCAGTGGTTCGCGCAGCGAACGCCAGAGGGCGAACATGATCACGGCGATCACGGCGGTGGCGATGATCTTGACCAGCGTGTCGGCGAGCATGGCGCCGAAGTTGGCCCAGGTGTCGAGGGTCGGCGTCCGCTGGTCGACGAACCACGTGGCGACGTCCTGGTCGAAGTCGACCAGCGCCCCGCTCCCGAGCGGACCGGTGAGCAAGAGGCCCAGCCCGACCCAGAGGCCGGTGAGCACGACGTAGCCGACGAGCAACTCGACGGCGGTCGGCCCGACCCCGCGAGGGAACGTTCGCTCTACCGGGCTGGGTGGCGGCGCCTGCGCCGCCAGTTCTCGATCCGACGCCGCGCTGACCATCAGCCACCTCCTCCGGGAGGCCGGATTACCCCAGCGCCGACGGTCCAAACGACCGCCGCAGCAGTCACAGCCAGCCGCGCCGGCGGAACTGCACCCACAACCCACCCGAGCAACCGAGGGCGAGGGCCGCTGCGGACACCACGCCCCACGGCTCACCCGACCCTGGGTACGGCACGTTCATCCCGTACCAGCCGGTGACGAGCGTCGGCACGGCGATGATCGCCGCCCAGCTCGTGACCTTCTTCATCACCGCGTTCTGGCGGAAGTCGCGCAGCAGCAGGTTCATGTCGACGATGTGGCGAACCAATTCCTGGAGCCCGGTGACCTCCGACGCAGCACGGGCCAGCTCACCCTGCACGTCGCGCAGGTAGGGCGCGGCAGCGTCCTCGAAGCGGTCGAGGTCACGGGCGACGACCGTGTCGAGCGCGTCGGAGAGTGGGCCGACCGTGCGCTGGAACTGGTTCAGCGCCCGCCGCATCTCGAACCACTGCCGCTGCTCGGACGGCTCGATCGTCGCCTCGTTGAACACCCGGTCCGACGCATCGTGGTAGTACTTCTCCAAGGCATCCAGCGTGGCGAAGTAGTCGTCGACGACGACGTCGAGCAGCGCGTAGATGGCGAAGCCGACGGTCTCCCCGCCGGTGCGCCTCACCTGCTCCCACCGCTGCGCCACTCGGTCCATCACGGCGTCGCCGCCGCGGCGGGTCGTGACGAACCACCGGTTGCCGATGAACACGTCGAGCTCGACGACGTCGAGCTCGACGGCCTCGATGTCGACGGCGATGGCGTGACAGACGAGGAAGACGTGGTGCTCGTAGTGGACGCGCTGGTGCGACTCCAGCGCGTCTTCCACGGAGAGCTGGTGCAGCCCGAGCTCGGCGGCGAGCAACGTCAGGTCGTCGGGCGACGGGTCGTCGAGATCGATCCACACGATCGACCCGTCCCGCTGCAGCAGCTCCGACACTTGGTCGAGCGCAGTTCCTCGCTCGTCGAGCAACCCCCCGCCCCCGAAGGTGTGCGTGCGGCACGCGCCCATCGGGGGCAGGGTAGTTGTGGCCCTCGCTCAGGCCGTGACCCTCACCCGGTCACAAGGTCTTCGAGGCGGTCGAAGCTGACCTGCATGCCGCCCTCCATGCCCGAGGCGATGTGGCCGTCGCGGTGGTCCTGCGACTCGTGCTGGACGAGCGTCGTCATGGTCGTCGCGCCGTCGACCTCATGGAGCGTGACCGTGTTGACAGAGCCGGCGTCGGGGAAGCCCTCGAACACCTCGGTCGACACGATGCGGTGCGGCGCGTCGATCTCGCGGTACTCACCGTGGAAGCCCACCTCCATGTCGGCGTCCACGATGACGTAGCGCCACGCGCCGCCGACGCGCAGGTCGATCTCGCAGACCTTCCAGACGGAGGTGTCGAAGCCCCACCAGCACTTGACCAGCTCGGGCGTCGTGAGCGCCTTGAAGACGAGCTCGGCCGGGGCGTCGAACGTGCGGGTGATGAGGATCTGGGTATCCGTCGGCAACGTGACGACGGCGGATCCGTGACGGTTGGGTGTGGTCGTGTTCATGGTGCTTCCTCCTGGGTGTGGAGCTCGGCGAGCAGGTCGTCGAGCCGGTCGAGTCGGGTGTTCCAGGTGCGCTCGAACGTGCGCACCCAGTCGTGGATGGGCTGCAGCGCCGGGCCGTTGACCCGGTACCAACGATGGCGCCCGTCGGCGCGTACGAACACGAGACCGACCGCCCGCAGCACGCCGAGGTGCTTCGACACCTGCGGCTGGCTGAGACCCAGTCGGCGCACGAGCTCGCCCACCGTCGCCTCCCCGGTGCCCAAGGCGTCGAGGAGGTCACGGCGGCTCGCCTCGGCGACGGCGTTGAACGCGTCGTTCGTCGTCGCCGTGCGAGCCATGTCGATACTATATTCCGATATCGGCATGTATGTCAAGGTTTGAACGCGGCGGTCGTCGACACCCGGCTCCTCCCGGACGGCGAACACTTGACGCTCGGGCTGTTCCGCGAGGAGGACGTCCGCCTCGCGCTGCCACGCGGTCGCAGCTCGTCGACGTGCGCCCGCCGCCTCGTCCTGCGGGCGACGGCCGATCCCGGCGTGCTTCAGGTGCTCGAGGACGTGTTCAACCCGGCCGGCGGCCTGTTCGTGACGCCGGACTACGACCAGCGGACCTGGCGCGACGAACGGCTCCCGCCGCACTCGCTCGCCCGGCTCGGCTCCGTGCGTGGTCGGGACTTCGAGCCCGTCATCCACCCGGGCGGTCGCGTCGACGTGCAGGACGTTCAACCGGTCGCTGGAACGCTTCGCCCCGGCCGCCTGCACGCCGGCTACGCCACCGTCGGCGACGACGAGCTGTTCGTCGACAAACCACCCCCCGTCGGCCGCACCAACGCGACCGACACCGATTGAAAGGAACGACGTCGACATGGACGTCACCGTGATCCTCCTCATCATCGCCGTTGCGGTGCTGCTCGGGCTGCTCGTGCTGCTCAAGAGCCTGCACTCCGTCGGCCCCGCCCAGGTCGGCTTGGTCACCAAGCGCATCGGCCGCAAGCTCGACGGGGACCAGCTGTTGGCCCGCAAGGGCGAAGCGGGCTACCAGGCCGACCTCCTGATGCCCGGCCTGCGCTTCGAGCTCTGGCCGGTCTACGACGTCGAGCGCTTCGACTGGGTGCAGGTGCCGCCTGACCACGTCGGGCTCGTCATCGCCCAGGTCGGCGAGGCCCTGCCGACCGGCGCCAAGTCCGGCGTGTACCGCTCGGACTTCGGCAACTTCACGTCGGTCCGCTCCTTCCTCGACCACGGCGGCCAACGCGGCATCCAGCGACCGGTGCTCCCGCCGGGCACGACTGCGCCAATCCACCCGATCGGCTTCGTCGTCATCACCAACGACCGCAGCTTCGGCAAGATGGTCTCCGATTCGACCCAGAGCGTCGTGCAGCAGGTCGAGCAGCTGCCGCTGCGCGTCGTCAGCATCACGCCGCAGGGCGATACCGACGTCGTCGGCGTCGTCACCACGCTCGAGGGCCCGCCGTCGCCGGACATCGCCAGCCGCATCGGCGGGTTCGACGACGTGACGGAGATGGAGCTCCACGGCGGCTCGCCGATCCAGATCATCCAGGCCGTGCCGCGGGCCAAGAACCGCCTGCACGACAACTACCAGGACTACCAAGCGTTCCTCGACGCCGGCGGCTCCATCGGGCTGCAGCACGACCCTGCTGTACGGGTCGTACCTGCTCAACCCGGTGCTCGTGCGCGTCGAGCTGCGCGAGATGCTCGTCGTGCGGCAGGGCGAGGTGGCGGTGATCAAGTCCTACGTCGGTCTGCCCACCGAGGACACCTCGGGCGAGGAGTTCAAGTTCGGGTCCATCGTCCAGCCGGGCCACCAGGGCATCTGGTCCGAGCCGCTGCGCACCGGCAAGTACACGCTCAACCCGCGCATCTACGAGGCCGAGGTCGTGCCGACGTCGATCCTCACGTTGAACTGGTCGCACCTCACGAGCGACGCCCACAGCCTCGACGAGCGGCTGCACCCGATCGACGCCAAGAGCAAGGAGGCGTTCGCCTGCAGCATCGACCTGCAGGTGCAAATCCACGTGCCGGACACGCGAGCGCCGAAGGTCATCAGCATGGTCGGCACGATGCAGAAGCTGGTCAACGAGGTGCTGCAGTCAGCCGTGGGCAACTACTTCCGGAACAAGCTGCAGACGCTCGGCGCCACCGAGTTCATCGAGAAGCGCGACGAGGTGCAGCACGCGTCGGAGTCGTACATCCAGCAGTACCTGTCGCGCTACGAGGTGGAGACACGTGGCGTCTACATCCAGGACGTGATCTTCCCGGCCGACCTCGTCCTCGTGCTGACCAGTCGCAAGATCGCCGCCCAGGAGCGGGCGACGTTCGCCCAGCAGCGCGAGGCGCAGGTCGCCCGCGTCAGCCTGGAGCAGCAGCGCGGTGTCGTCGAGATGCAGCAGCAGCTGGCGCAGGCCAACGTGTCGGTGGACATCGAGCGGTCGCGAGCCGAGGCGGCGCGGGCGCGTGCCGAGCGTGAGGCGGCCGTGATCACGACGACCGGCGGCGCGGAGGCGACACGAGCGCGAGCGCTGGGCGAGGTCAACGCGGCGGCGGAGGA
>JBPCJL010000150.1:0-3516 GCA_051005355.1 Ilumatobacteraceae bacterium | reverse complement strand
GACGTGTCCTCCACTGCGGCGTTTGCGAGTGAAGCTGTCTCATAGTGCATTGTGCACTCCACCGTGCAAGGCTTCAACGAGGTGCGGGACAGGCGACGGTGGGCCAGGCCCGACGGAGCGTGCGGGCATCGTGTCGTGTCACATCGGGCCCGAAGGGATCAACCCCTGACGTCGCGAATCGCGTCGACGACGAGCTGCGGTTGCTCGACGTGGATGTAGTGGGTGGCATCGGTGTCCGTGATGTGTTCGGCGTCCGGGTACGTCGCCGCCAGCTCGTCTTGCGCGGCGAGCTGCGCCGACCAGAGCGCGTCGGAGAACTCCTGGTCCACGAAGTCCGGGAGCGCGCCGGAGGCGATCGCCTCCGGCGTGAGCGACCACGTGTCGGCGGTCAGGATGACCATCGGGACGTCTGGCATCGGTCCCGCGGCTTGCATCTGCTCGACGAGGGTGGGGTACTCGAATGTCTCGGCTCCTGGTGGACGGCCCTGGACCTCCGGGCTGTTTATCTGCTCGAAGTGAGCCAACTGCTCTGGCGTCAGCGGGTCGGCCAGGTGCTCGGACAGGGCGTCGTCGAGGACCACGCCGGCGACGGTCGACGGGTATTCGCCGGCGTAGTACCGGACGATGGGACCGCCGAGCGAGTGGCCGACGAAGACGTAGGGCCCGGCTTCACCTGAGGCCTGCAGCAGCGCGTGGAGATCCGCCGCCGCCGCAGCGGGGGTGATGGGTTGCGGCACGGCAGTCGATGCCGTCATGTCCCAGCCGGACGCACTCTGAGTCGCGGTTCCGGGGCGGTCGTAGGCGCACACCCGACTGAACGCTGCAACGGCCGGGAAGACCCCGGGCTCGTCGGGTGTCGTTGTCGTGCTCCAGTTGCCGGCGCGTTCACCGAGCCCGGTGACGAGCACGACGGTCGGTGCCCCGGTGCCTCGACACTCCATGAACAGCTGGCGTCCGTTACCGATGTCGACGAGACCAGACCGGTCCGTCTGGGTCCCGCCGGCGACGGCATCCGTCCCACCGGATGTCGCGACGCTGCCGGGGCTTGTGGCTGAGTCGCCGCAGCCCGTCATCAACGCGATGCCGACGGTCGCCATCGCGCCGACAGATCGACGGGCAAACCTCATGCGCCAGCACTCCTCCGGACAGGTCGCAGCTGCGACGCTCCTCGGTCATCATAGTGCAGACTGCACTGTGCAGTGTACACGGCGTCGTTTGGGGACTGCGCCGATTGCAAGGAGCGTTCCCACCCGGTACGGTCGGCCGTAGTGCAAACAGCAGTATCATCGGCGAAGGGCGCCGACTCGGGCACGGCAGGTCTGACGCCGACGTCGTACGCCATCCTCGGGCTGCTCGCACTGGGCGATTGGTCGGGCTACCAGATCACCAAGCGAGTCCGTGTCGGCCTCGGACAGCTGTGGCCGCGCGCCGAGCGACAGCTGTACAACGATCCCCGACGCCTTGTCGCCGGCGGTCACGTCACGGCCACCGTCGAGCACGCCGGGCAGCGACGACGCACGACGTACTCGATCACGCGCCGAGGGCGAACAGCCCTGAAGCGCTGGTTCGCCACACCCGTCCGGCCCCCCGTGCTCGAGTTCGAAGGCATGGTGCGCGTGCTGCTCGCCGATCAGTGCACCGTCGACCAGCTGCGGGCCACGCTGGAGGACATCGCCGAACAGGCCCGGACGGTTCGAGCGGAGTACGCCGAGCTCGGCGCCCTCCAGGCCGACGGCGGTGACCCCTACCCGACTCGGATGCACCTCAACGCGCTCGCCATGCGCTTCCTGATCGGGCACTTCAACCACCTCATCGAGTGGTCGAACTGGGCGCTCGACGCAACCAGTGACTGGCCCGACACGAAGACGCCGGCCACGACGTGGGCCGCCGAGGCATCCGCCATCTTCCGGGACGCATCGAGCTACGCCACCGGCGACGGAGCAAAACTCCCGACGGTCGGCGGGCGGTAGTACCGTGTCCGCCCGCCGACGGACCGGTCCGCTCGCATTGGGTGCCGTGGCGGCGCTTTGCCTCGGCTGCAGTCCGGAAGGGGGAAGTCGCACGACGCCGACCGGCCCGACGGCAGAACCTGGCGTCTCGGCGACGACGGCACCGACCGATCACACGCAAGGCACCGACGCGACAGGCCGCGACGCGACCGGACCCGCCGGTGTCACCCCTGAACAGGTCGACGCTGCCCTGGTGGAGATCGACGACTTCGTCCAATCGGAGATGGAGCGGTCAGGTGTGCCTGGCATGGCGGTGGCCGTCGTCTACGACGACGAGGTCGTCTTCGCCGAGGGTTACGGCGTCCGCGAGGTCGGCATCGCCGACCCGGTCTCCCCCGACACCGTCTTCCAACTCGCCTCGCTGTCCAAGCCGATCACCGGGACGGCGGTCGCCGGCCTCGTCTCCGACGGCGTCATCAGCTGGGACGAACCTGTACACCAGTACGCCCCCGACCTCGTGTTCAGCGATCCGTGGGTGACCGACCACGTCACCTTCGCCGACCTGTACTCGCACCGCAGCGGGCTGCCGGGCGGCATCGGCGACGCCCTCGAGCTGATCGGGTACTCGCGCGACGAGATCCTCGCTCGGCTGCGCCTCGTCCCGCTCAACCCGTTCCGGGTGTCGTACGGGTACACGAACTTCGGGATGACCGCCGGCGGTGACGCAGCCGCCAAAGCCGCCGGCGTCCCCTTCGACGTCATGGTCGACGAACAGCTCCTCGAGCCGGCCCGCATGACCTCCAGCAGCGCCCGCTACGCCGACTTCGAGGCTCAACCGGACCGCGCCACCATCCACAACCGGGTCGACGGCGCCTGGGTCCCCGGACCGAAACGCATGCCCGATGCTCAGGCCCCGGCCGGCGGAATCAGCGCGCCGCTGCGCGATGTCGCCACCTGGGTGCGGCTCCAGCTCAACGGCGGCACCCTCGACGGCCGAGAGATCATCAGCCAAGACGCCCTCGCACCGACGCACACCCCGCACGTCGTACGGCCCCCCGCCCCGACCTACGACGGATCGACCAGCTTCTACGGGCTCGGCTGGAACATCGACGTCGACCACCTGAACAAGCTGCGCTGGGCCCACTCCGGCGCCTTCACCAACGGCGCAGCAACCAATGCCACCTTGCTGCCCACCGAAGGTCTCGGCGTGATCTTGCTCACCAACGCCATGCCGATCGGCGTCGCCGAGACGCTCGCCGACCAGATCATCGACCAGATCGTCGTCGGTGAGCAGACCCGGGACTGGCCGCAGTTCTGGTCCGAGGCCTTCAGCGGGCTCTCGGCGGACGACCCAGCGCTCGCGGAGTCACCGGACCCGGCGACGCCGGCCCGTCCGCTCGACGCCTACATGGGCACCTACGCCAACGAGTTCTACGGCCAGTTCGAGGTCGTCGCAGACGACGGTGGCACCGCCGTCGTCCAGGGACCGGCGCGCATCACCGCCCAACTGACGCACTGGGACGGCGACATCTTCACCTTCATCGGAGCACCAGCCCTGCCGGATGTC
>JBPCJL010000149.1:0-5973 GCA_051005355.1 Ilumatobacteraceae bacterium | reverse complement strand
TTGACGGTGGTTCCTGTCGTGGTCCCTCCGAACAATGAGGGTGTTTCGTGAGGGTCTTCCCCACACGAAACACTCGGATGACGCCGCGGCGTACATTCGTCGTCGTCGCTGACACGAGGAGGCGCTCGCCATGAGCAGTTCGTCCACCACCCTGCCCGGCCGGCTCGGCTCGCCGGACATGACCTTGCGCCACGACCCTCGTGCCGATCCGCGGATGATCGCGGCGATGGAGCCGTTCGGGCTGGCCGACGCCGAGGCGGAGGCTCCGGTCGATGCCGCCTCGTCCATCGAGGACCTGCGCGACTACTGCCGGCAGGCCGAGGAGGGGTTCGAGCTGCTGTTCGCCGCCCTCGTCGCCGGCCTGCCCGAGGTCGACGGCGTGACTCGCAGCGTCGAGACCATCCGGGGTGTCGACGGCAACGACGTCACGCTCTACCTCCATCGGCCGGTCGAGGACGGAACGGATCGGGTCGGCGTGCTGCACCTGCACGGTGGCGGCATGGTCTTGCTCGAAGCCGCCGGGGCCGCCTACGCCGGCCTGCGCGACGAGCTGGCGGCGCGCGGGATGGTCGTGGTCGGCGTCGAGTTCCGCAACGGCGGTGGCAAGCATGGCGATCATCCGTTCCCGGCCGGGCTGCACGACTGCACCAGCGCCGTGCGATGGATGAACGAGAACCGCGAGCGCCTCGGCATCCGAGCGGTGGTCATCAGCGGGGAATCGGGCGGTGGGAACCTGACGCTGGCCACGGCGTTGGAGGCCACGCGCGACGGCGACCAGGTCGACGGCGTCTACGCCATGTGCCCGTACATCTCCGGTGCGTATGCCGCTGTGCCGGAGGAGTTGACGTCGCTGCGCGAGAACGACGGCTATTTCCTCAGCTGCCGAACGATGGGCGGGCTGGCCAGGATCTACGACCCGGACGGCGAGCACGCGAGTGACCCGTTGGCGTGGCCGTTGCACGCCAGCATCGAGGACCTGCGCAGACTCCCGCCGCACGTCATCTCCGTCAACGAGCTGGACCCGCTGCGTGACGAAGGCCTGGCCTACCACCGCAAGCTGACCGAGGCGGGAGTCGAGTCGAGGAGCCGTGTCGTCGCCGGCACCTGCCACGCCGGCGACCTGATCTTCCGGGACGCCATGCCCGACGTCTTCGACGCGACGGTCGACGACATCGCAGCCTTCGCCAACTCGCGATGACTTCGCGAGCGAAGCGAGCCTCCCGGCAGCCCGCCCTGTGAGCTGCGGGACGGTGACGTCCGAGGACGGCATCGCCACGGTCGTCATCGACCACCCGCCGATCAACCTGATGACGATCGAGGTGTTCCTCGAGCTGGCCGATGTGGTGGAGCGGTTGGCCACGGACGACGACGTTCGAGTCGTGGTGCTGCGTTCGGCCAATGCCGAGTGGTTCATCGCCCACTTCGACGTCGCCGCCATCCTGAGGTTCCCGACCGACCCACAGCCGCCCGCGACCGAACTGAACGCGTTCCACGCGATGTGCGAACGGCTGCGCACGATGCCCAAGGCGACGATCGCCGTCATCGAGGGGCGCGTCGGCGGCGGCGGGAGCGAGCTCGCGTTGAGCTGCGACATGCGCTTCGCGACGCCGGACGCTGTGCTGAGCCAGCCCGAGGTCGCCCTCGGCATCATCCCCGGAGGCAGCGCCACGGTCCGCTTGCCACGCCTGGTCGGCCGCAGCCGGGCGCTCGAGGTGATCCTCGGGTGCGACGACATCGACGCCGCCACCGCCGAGCACTGGGGGTGGGTCAACCGGGTCCTGCCCGACGGCGACGTCTGGCCGTTCGTCGACCGGCTCGCCCGCCGAATCGCCTCGTTCCCAGCACACGCCGTGGCCGCCGCCAAGGCCAGCGTGCTGCGCGCCGAGTCGGGGGTGATGGAGCAACTCCTGGCCGAAGGTGACGCCTTCTCGGCCACGCTCGGCCACCCCGAGACCCAAGCGGCGATGCGGCAGTTCCTGGACGCCGGCGGCCAGACGCCAGAGGTTGAGCGCCGGCTCGGCCAACTGTTCAACCCGTAGGGGTGGACAGCTCGGTAGCCGGCGGGGATGATGCGGCCATGAGCACTCGCACCTCGAAGTGGCCGGCCGGCACACCGTGCTGGGCCGACCTCACCGCCCCCGACCTCGACGCCGCCAAGGCGTTCTACAGCGCCGTGCTCGGTTGGACCTTCGACGACGACCAGGGCGAGGAGTACGGCGGCTACCTGATGGCGTCGGTCGGTGGTCGCCACGCCGCCGGCATCGGCCCGGAGCAGGAAGGCGCGCCGAACGCCTGGACGCTGTACCTGGCCAGCGACGATGCCGACGCCACCGCGGCGGCCGTCAAGGAGCACGGCGGTTCCGTGCTGATGGAGCCGGGAGACGTCGGCCCGCTCGGCCGCATGCTGATCGCCGCCGACCCGAGCGGAGCGGCGTTCGGGGTGTGGCAGGCCAAGGACAACATCGGCGCCAACATCGTCAACGAGCCCGGTGCCTTGACGTGGGACGACCTGCGCTCGACCGACGCCGCCACCGCCGCCGCTTTCTACCGCGACGTGTTCGGCTACCGGCTCGAGGCGATGCCCGAAGCGGGTGAGGACTACCAGCTGTTCCACCTCGAGGGCGATGACGCCCCGTCCGGCGGCATGGGTGGGATGTTCGGCGCCCCGGATGGCACGCCCTCGCACTGGGTGGCCTACTTCGGCGTCACCGATGCCGACGCTGCCGTCGAGGCGGTCCGGTCCAAGGGGGGCACCGTCATGGCGCCACCGTTCGACACCCCCTACGGAAAGATGGCTGGCCTCATGGATCCCTTCGGCGCCATGTTCTGGATCGCCCAGACCGACGGAGCGAACCAGCCCGACCGTTCGGGGTGAGCGAGGGCCGCCGCTTCTACGGCGATCTTGCGGCCTGGTGGCCACTGATCTCGCCGCCGGAGGAGTACGTGGAGGAAGCGGCGTTCGCTGCGACCCTGCTGCGCCAAGCATCGATCCCGGTGCACGACGTGCTCGAGCTGGGCAGCGGCGGTGGCAGCAACGCCGTTCACCTCGGGCCATCGTTCGAACTCACGCTGGTCGACCTCTCGCCACAGATGCTCGAGGTGTCGCGCCGGCTCAACCCCTCGTGCCTGCACCACGAAGGCGACATGCGGACGGTGCGCTTGGACCGGACGTTCGACGCCGTGTTCCTCCACGACGCCGTCGACTACATGACGACCCGGGATGACCTCCGGCTGGCCATAAAGACGGCTTTCGTCCACTGCCGCCCCGGCGGCGTGGCGGTGCTGATCCCGGACCACGTCACCGAGACGTTCGCTCCGGACAGCGACTGCGGCGGCGTCGATGGCGACGACGGGCGCAGCGCGCGGTACCTCGACTGGACGTGGGATCCCGACCCGAACGACTCGTGGATCCAGACCGACTACGCCTTCCTCCTGCGCGACGCCGACGGCTCGATCGAGGTGGTGCACGACGCCCATCGCACCGGCCTGTTCCCGACGGCCGTGTGGATGCAGCTGCTCGCCGAGGTCGGCTTCGATCCTGAGGCGGTCACCGAGGAGACGACCGAGGACCGCCCGCCGCGCCAGTGCTTCGTCGCGCACCGCGCGACGTGATGGCGGCGGCGTGGGCGGGGAAGCCCTCGTGATCGGCGAGGGCGATGATCGACGGCGCCATCCGGGCCAGCGCGACGTCATCGGCGCGGGCCACCGCGGTGCGCTTGAGGAACGCCTCGACGGTGATCCCCGATGACACCTCGGCGAAGCCCGACGTCGGGAGCGACGCCGGGCAGCCGATCACGAAGTTGGCCGCGCTGAACGGTGTCGACTGGCCGATCAGGATCTCGCCGGCGTTGACGATGCCGTCGACGACAGCTTCGATGCCATCGACGGCGACTGCAACCTGGAGGTGCTCGGGCGCGTAGCGATTGGCCACCGCGACGGCCGCATCGAGGTCGTCGACCAGCACGCAGCCGCCGTTCGTCCCGAGGGCGGCGCGGGCGGCGTCGGCGCGGGCCGGGGGAAGCTCGGCCAGCTGGCGGTGCAGCTCGGCATCCGTGGCGTCGGCGACGGCCGGTGACGTCGACACCAGCACGACGGAGGAGTCAGTGCCGTGCTCGGCCTCGATCAGGAGGTCGGCGGCGAGGCGGACCGGGTCGGCGGCATCATCGGCGATCACGAGGCTCTCCGTCGGGCCGAGCACCATCATCGTCACGACGCCGTAGCGCTGTAGCTCGACCTGGGCGCACGTGACGGCTGGTGAACCCGGACCGACGATCTTGCGCACCCGGGGGATCGACTCGGTGCCGAACGCGAGGGCGGCCAGGCCCGCCGGGCCGTTGACCCGGAAGACCTCGGTGATCCCGAGCTTGCGGCACACGACCAACACGGCGGGGTCGACGGCACCCTGTCCTCCAGGCGCAGGCGGCACGACCAGCACCACGCGGGCGACGCCGGCGACGGTCGCCGGCACGCCGAGCTGGTAGGCGACGCTCGGGTAGCTGGCCTTGCCCGATGGCACGAACAGTCCGACCGAGGCGATCGGCGTGACCTTCTCGCCGACGACGAGGCCCGGCTCGGCCTCGTAGCTCCAGTCCGACGCCCGAGCCAGCAAGCGCTCGTTGAAGTCGCGGCAGTGAGCGATGGCGTCGTCCAGTGCCGCGTCGACCTCCGGGCTGACGGTTGCACCGGCGATCTCGTCCTCGGTGATCCGCAGCTCATCCGGCCGCAACGACACACCGTCGAAGCGAGCCAACGCGTCAACGACGGCGGCGTCGCCCCGCTGCCGGACGTCGTCGATCAACTTCGCGATGGAGTCGCGCAGGGCCAGGTCGAAGATGTCCGCCAGCCCACGCGCGCAGAACGCAGCGCGCGCCGGCTCGCCCATCGCCGCCCACTCGAGCCGCCGCATCACTGCGCCCATCGCGGTTCGACGGTACCTGCGCCTCCCGCATCGGAGGGTTTCGGCGCGCCGGAGCTTTGCGTACCGGGGGCTGGTACGCAAACCCTCCGATGGGGCGAGCCCAGTACGCTCCTGCTACGTGCCGGTCACCGTGGTCGTCGGCGCGCAGTGGGGCGACGAGGGCAAGGCGAAGGTCATCGACCTCCTGGCCAAGGAGCACGGCTACGTCGTGCGGTACCAGGGCGGCCACAACGCCGGCCACACCGTCGTCGTCGGTGACGACCGCTACGCCCTGCAGCTGATTCCGAGCGGCGTCCTCTACGACCACGTCGTGCCGGTGATCGGCAACGGTGTCGTCGTCGACCTGCCGACGCTGTTCGCCGAGATCGACGCGTTGGAGTCTCGCGGCGTCTCGTGCCGCCGGCTGCGCGTGTCGAGCCGCGCCCACCTCATCTTCCCGTGGCACCAGGCGCACGACGCGATCGCCGAGGCACTGCGGGGCGACGACAAGATCGGCACCACCCTGAAGGGGATCGGTCCGGCTTACGCCGACAAGGCCAGGCGAGTCGGGCTGCGCGCCGGGGACGTGCTCGACCCGGCCGCCTTCAGCGCTCACGTCAAGGCCCGCGCCGTGGCCGAGAATCGTGAGCTCGAGGCCGCTGGCGGCCAACCCCTCGACGTCGAGGAGATCGTCGATCGCTTCGCCGAACTCGGCGTCCGTCTGGTCCCGTTCGTCACCGACACGGTCGCGCTGCTGCACGACGCACTGGCAACCGACGAACACCTGTTGCTGGAGGGCGCCCAGGCCACGTTCCTCGACCTCGACCACGGCACGTATCCCTACGTGACGTCGTCGAACCCGACCGCCGGCGGCGCGTGCGCCGGCACGGGCCTCGGCCCACGCCACATCGACCGCATCGTCGGCATCACCAAGGCGTACACGACTCGGGTCGGCGCCGGGCCGTTCCCGACCGAGCTGACCGACGCCGACGGCGACCGCCTCGTCGAAGCCGTTCGCGAGTTCGGTACCGTCACCGGCCGCCTGCGCCGGGCCGGCTGGTTGGACTGCGTGATGC
>JBPCJL010000148.1:0-4691 GCA_051005355.1 Ilumatobacteraceae bacterium | reverse complement strand
GGTCGTACTGGGTTCCGGCGGGTGGTCACAAGGGGCGGATGTAGTCGATGATCCATTCCACGGCGTAAGTGGCGGAAAGCGAGCGGCCCCCCTCGATCCCGACCGCCGAGTAGTCCACCGCCGTGACCTGCCACCCGCGGCGCGCCAGCCAGGTGGCGTGGCGGCCCTCGCCGGCGCCGAGGTCGAGCGCTCGCCCCAGGTGCAGCGGGCCGGCGACGTCGGCGACCAGCGCATTGGGTTCCACCGACCAGAGCCGGCTCCGACCGGAGTAGCGCTCGTCCCAGGGGGCGGCGTCGTGACCGGGAGCCCGCTCGCCCCCGTGCTCTCGCTCGTGCTCACCTCCCACGCGGCCAGCGTGCCGGAACCCAACCCCATGTGAGCAATCTGCGCCCCATCAGCGAACGTTCCTCACCTCACCTGGCCGGCCCACAATGCGATGAGCGATCTGCGGTCCTTGGGCGCACACCGCTCATCACGGGATGGCGGCCCCAGGTGATGTCTATCCTCGCGACGATCGTTCGTCTGGTGCTGCTGAACGGGCCACCTGCCACCGGCAAGTCGACGTTGGCGGCGCGCTACGCCCACGAGCACCCGCTGACGCTGTGTCTGGACATCGACGTGGTCCGCAGCATGCTCGGCGACTGGGCGTCGCAACCCGACGAGGCCGGTCTCCTGGCGCGGCGTCTCTCGATCGCGATGGGCCGTTCCGCGCTCGAAGCCGGTCACGACGTCGTCGTTCCGCAGTTCCTCGCCCGAGCGGACTTCATCGTCCAGCTCGCAGAACTGGCCGCCGAGATCGGTGCGGCGTTCGTCGAGGTCGCGCTCACCGCGACCGACGATGACGTGCTCGCCTGGTTCTCCGCTCGTTCGGCCGACCCGACGACCAGCAGCCACCTCGACGCCGCCGAGCTGTTGGCTCGCACCGGCGGCGTCCCCGAGCTGCGCCGGATGCTCGCGCGCTGGCACGACTTCATGGCCTCGCGCCCCGGCGTGGCGACGATCCCCGCTCGAGCGGCTTATGTCGACCGGAGCCTGGCCGACCTCGAAGCGGTCCTGGCCGCAGAGCTGCCCGCCCATCGCCCTCGGTGAACGCCGCCGCGCAGATTCCGTGGCGCGATCGGGGTTGAAAGCCACCCCGAAACTTCGTCAGAACGCGAACTTCGTCATCCGGTCCCACCGAGCACGGTGTGCGGCGGGATCGAGCCGCCGTCGGGGCCGAGCTCGGCGGCGCCGACGACGCGCACGCAGGCGCAGAAGGTACAGTCGCCGCGCACGACGAGGGCCGTGGCGGCGAACAGGCTCGGGGCGCCGTCGGGGAAGCGCCGCTCGAAGTCGTCCACCACCTTGTACGGCGCCCCGAGCTCGACGAACGGGATGCGGGTGCTGTTCTGGTTGAGGCGGCAGTCTTCGTCCATCCGGTAGCAGTCGCTGCGCAGGACCAGCAGGTCGTCGGTGGTCTTGACCGGGATGAACCGGTCGCGACCCACCTCGATCGTCTGGGCACCCTCGAACAGCTGGATGGCCGCCCCCATCGCCGTCTCCAGCTGCACGACCGGTGGGCTGGCCGGGTCGGCGGGGTCGACGGTCTTGACGTTCTTGATCAGCGGCAGTTCGAGGACGCCGCGATGAGCCTCCAGCTCGGCACGCATGGCGGCGAGGTCGAACCAGAGGTTGTTCGTCGACGCGTAGCGATGGAGGGCCAGGTCGGCCATCGCCGCCTGGTCCTCCGCCGGGGTCTGCGCCGACTCGCGCAGGATGACGCGCCCGTCGCGCCGGCGCCGGGCGAAGTGACCGCCCTTGCGATCGCTGGCCGTACGGCGCACCGCCTCGACGGCGAACGGCGCACCGCTCTGGGCGAACCATCCCGCCACGTGGGGGTCGGGGACCGCGCCGAGGTTGTCCGAGTTGGACACGAACGCCTGGGTGCAGCCGGCCTCGAGCAGCGCCTCGAGCAGTCCCGTCGCGTAGAGGACGGGGTAGAGGTCGCCGTGCCCGGGCGGGCACCACTCGAGCGCCGGGTCCGGCGGCCACCGGACCGGGGTCAAGTCGTCGGCGCGCAGCTTCGGAACCCGGTTCTGCAGCACCTCCAGCGAGATCCCGGGCACCGCCAGCTCGGGGTAGGCGGCCAGGGCCTCGAGGCTGTCGGCGGAGGTGCGGAAGGAGTGCAGGAACGTGATGGGCAACGGCGCCTTCCACTCCCGCCGGAGAGCCAGGAGCTGCCGAGCGATCATGTCGAGGAACGTCAGGTCGTCGCGAGCGCGCAACAGCGACTTGGCACGATCAAGGCCCATGGAGGTGCCCAGACCGCCGTTCAGCTTGATCACGGCGGTCGACCTGACGGCCGCCTCGGCGACGGACGGCGGGACGTGTTGATCACGCAGCGCCGGCATCTCGTACGGGACGATCGTCGACTCTGGCATCATGCCGGTCGCACCGCCGACGAGCACGCGGTAGTGGTGCTCGAAGGTGTCGATCGCCGCCTGCCCGATGCCCTCCCGGCGCATCGTCTCGCGGATCAGCGCCGACCCGGCGTCAGGCCCGAGCTCGCCGACGTGCTCGCCCGCGCCCTCCACGCCGCTGGAGATTACGCGCGGCGTCAGTCGCGTTCGACGGTGCCGCGCCAGCTGCCCGTCTCGGAACCCTTGCCCTCGATGAAGTCCTTGAATCGCTTCATGTCGCCCTTGGCCCGGCGGCTGATGAAACCGAGCTTGTCGCCGACTTTCTCGATGAAGCCCTCTGGCTCGACGTCCATCTCCAGGTGCACTCGCGACGTGTTGTCGTCGAGGTAGTGGAACGTGACGACGCCGGCATGGCCCGTGTCCCCGTCGACGGTCGTCCACGCGATGCGCTCGTCGGGGAGCTGTTCGGAGATCTCGGTGGTGAACGTGCGCGTGGCGCCGCCGACCTCGACGGTCCAGCGGCTGCGGGTGTCCGTTACCTGCTCGATGGATTCCACGCCCTCCATGAACTGCGGGAAGGACTCGAACTGGGTCCACTGGTTGTAGGCGGTGGCGACGGGTACGTCGACGTCGATCGATTCGGAGATCGTGCTCATGGGGGTCCTCTCGTCAAATGGTGGTCAGGGCCGCGAGGCCGGCGTGTTGCTACCCGCGCCGGCGGGATCCGAACCGGCGCACCGCCGCGGTCGGTCCGCCGGCCATCGGATGGCGAACTGGGCGGGGATCCCGCCCAGTCGCTCAGGAGATGCTGCGCTCGCGCCCTTCCCAGTACGGGGCGCGCAGGTCCTTCTTGATCACCTTGCCAGTGGCGTTGCGCGGGAGGACATCGACCAGCTCGACCGAGGTCGGGCACTTGAACGAAGCGAGGTGCTGGCGGCAGTGGTCGATGACATCAGTTTCGGTGATGGGCCGGCCCGCCGGCGGCCGGCACGACGAACGCCTTCGGCGTCTCGCCCCACCGCTCGCTGGGCACGGCGATCACGGCCACGTCGGCGACGCCTGGGTGATCGGCGATGGCCCGCTCGATCTCGACGGAGTAGATGTTCTCGCCGCCCGACACGATCATGTCCTTTACCCGGTCGTGGAGATAGACGTACCCGTCGGCGTCGAGGTAGCCGGCGTCGCCGGTGCGGAACCAACCGTCGACGACCGCGGCCGCCGTGAGGTCCGGCCGGCCCCAGTAGCCCTTCATGACGTTCGGCCCGCGCAGCAGGATCTCGCCGACCTCACCCGTCTCAACCTGCTCGCCCGTCACGGGGTTGACGACCTTGGCCTCGTGGCCCGGCACCGGGACGCCGCCCGATCGAAGGCGCTGCTGGTGCGGGCCGTCGGGGTCGTGGTCAGCCGCCGCCAGGAGCACCGTCGTTCCACTCGTCTCGCTGAGCCCGTACGCCTGGTAGAAGTCGCAGCCGAAGACGCGAAGCGCCTCGCGCAGCACGGGCTCGGAGATCGGGGCCGCCCCGTAGAGGATGGCGCGCAGCGCCGAGAAGTCGCGCTCCTCGATGCCTGGGACCTGGAGCATGAACTGCAGCACGGCCGGGACGAGCGCGGCGTCGGTGATCTGCTCCCGTTCCATCAGCTCGGCCAGTGGCGCCGGCACGATGTCGCGCACGATCACGTTCGTGGCGCCCTCGATGAAGCCGACCAGCGCCCACCCGGTGCCACCGACGTGGAACAGCGGCAGCGCCACCAGCACCGCGGCGCGCTCGTCGAGGCCCATGAGCGACCGGTAGATGGTGAAGCTGGAGTCGACGTTGGCGTGAGAGATCTCGATGCCCTTGGGCGATCCCGTCGTCCCGGACGAGTAGAGGAGGAAGGCGGTGTCGCCGGGCGCGGCCGCGAACTGCAGGTCGTCGGCCGGGTGGGCGTCGCGCCACTCGTCGTAGCGCTGGCCCGGACCGTCGGCTCCGATGCTCAGCACGGTGGCCCCGGCGCCGGCGAGGTCGGCGAAGGCGGCGAACTCCGGCCCGACGACCCACACCGCCGGCTGGGCGTCGTCGAGGACGGCCCGGATCTCCGGCGCCGAGAGCCGGAAGCTGACGGGGGCCGGGATGGCCCCGAGCTTGGCGGCCCCGAAGAACAGCTCGAACTGCTCGGCCGAGTTCTTGTCGATCATCGCTACCCGGTCACCGGCGTCGACGCCGGATGCCCGCAGGGCCTGGGCAACCCGGGTCGATCGCACGTTGAGCTCGGCGTAGGTGATCGAGCCGCCGTCCCGCAGCATTGCCGTGC
>JBPCJL010000147.1:0-12755 GCA_051005355.1 Ilumatobacteraceae bacterium | reverse complement strand
TGGCGGACGTCGGCCAGCGCGACGGTGATCGCGTCGCCCGGCTCGACCGGAGCGCCGAAGCGGTACGCCTCGTAGTAGGTGGCGGTCGCCGGCCCGATGAGCACTGCGCACACGTCCTGGTCGGAGTTGTTGCGCAGCTGCTGGTCGAGGCGAGTGGCGCCGGCGACGAACGTGCCGGCCGCCGATGTGGCACCCGAGTCGCCAATGGCCACGAACTGGTAGGCACCGTCCGGCAGATCCTCACCGTCGGCGTCGACGCACTCGCCGAAGCCGGGTGGCGCGACGCCGGCCGGGTCGGTCGACAGCAGCGGGCGGCCGTCGAACTCCCACCGGCCGCCGAGGTCGCGGCGATCATCGACGGCCACGACGGCGCAGATCATCGCCACCGGCGTCGGTGAGGCGACGTCGTGGCGCGGCGTCACCAGCAACGCGTCGATCAGCGCCCTCCGCAGGCCATCGTCGTCGACGACGAAGGTCCGCTCCCCGGCCACGTTCGGGACCAGGTCGGCCAGCTCTCCGGCCGGTGGCGGTTCGAGGGTCGATGGTGGCGCCGTCGGCGGAGCGGTGTTCGGTGGCGTTGCTTCGACGTTGGTCGTGTCCGGCCCGACGGTGCCGGGCACCGTCGGGGTCGTGGTGTCCGGTGCCAGCGGCGGCGGCACGATGGCGGGCGGCGGCGCCACCGTCGGCACGATCGGCTCTGTCACCTGCGGCGCCACGGTGTCCGGGCTGGCCGGCGGACTCGCCGCCGACGACTCCGACGGAACGGCAGGGTCGAGGCTGGTGATCGGCGTCGTCTCCGGCGGTGCGGTCGAGGTCGTGTCGGTCGCCGCGGTGTCGTCGGTCGTGCCGGGATCGCTGGCGCCGCTCGTGTCCTCCGTGCCGGCGGGCGCCGAGGTCAGGTCATCGTTGCTGCGGGTGAGCAGCCAACCGCCGAAGCCGAGCACGGCGACGACGGCGACGACGGCGACGACGATGGCCCATGGCGACGGCCGCTGTTCATCGGCCGCCGGTTCGGCCGCTTCGTCCTCGTTGTCCACCCTGCGGCGACGCTAGTGGGCCGGCGCACTGCCTCGGCCCATCCACTCGGCGACGGTGAAGGCGCCGAGACCGGTCGGGTCGGTGAGCGCCTCGGCTTCGCGGTGGCGGCTGCGCATCGCCATCGCCGCCACGTCCGGTCGAGCCGCCGCCGCCCGCCACGCCCGATCACCCTCGGCTACGAGCTCGTCCAGTCCGTGCCGGCGCAGCCAGTCGGCCTGCGTGGTGAGCCGGTGCGGGCTGGGCAGCTGATCGAGCGCGACGTCCGCCGTCATGTCCTGCGTGCCGGGTTCGGCGAGGTAGTGGCCGCCGCGCTCGTGACGGCGATAGGTCCGCAGCCAGTCGCGCCACGGCCCGTCGGCCAGCTCGGCCGTCGTGGCCCGGGCGTAGTCGACGACCAGCACCGAGCCATGGACGACCAGCGACTGGGCTCGGCTCACCCACCGGGCGCCGGCGTCCTGCAGCGGAGCACGCGCTCCGAGAGCGGCATCGGGCGGAAGCACGTCGGGGACCGGATCGAACGGCGCTGACAGCACCTCGGAGAACCCATCACCGGCGGCGACGACGTAGGCCTCGCGCCAGGCGCCGTCGAAGACGGCCAGCCGGAACGGCAGGTCGTCGAGCAGCTCGTTGGCGACGACAACGCCCTCGAACGGGTCGTCCGGCAGCTCGGCGCACGCTTCGACGCCCTCGGGGTGGCTCGCCCGCTGCGCCATAGATCGTTCCACGGCGACGTAGCGCAGCGCGCTCGTGCAGGCCGGCGCCGCGGCGAGGACGGACCGGGCCAACGTCCCGGGACCGGCACCGGCCTCGACGACCGTGAACGGGTCGGGCCGCCCGATGCGCTCCCACTCGGCGTCGAGGTGGCGGGCTACCGCGGCGCCGAACAGCGGCCCGACCTCCGGCGAGGTCAGGAAGTCGCCGGCTCGTCGACCGGCGCGACCGCGATTGGCGTAGAAGCCATCCTCGCCGTAGAGCGCCAGCTCCATGAAGCGGTCGAAGGGGATCGCCCCGCCGGACGTCGCGATCGCGGTGCGGATCTCCGCCGCCGCCGTCAGGGGCCGAGCGCTCCGGTGAGGTCTCCGATGTCGGCGAAGCGGAGCACCAGGCCGGGCAGGACGCCGAGCACGAGCGTCCCGACGCCCGTGATGGCCAGGGCGGCGGTGATCGGCGGCGGCGTGACGACCGGGGTGCGGTCCCCGTCGGGCGCGTCCTTCATCCACATCTCGCGCATCACCCGCAGGTAGTAGGCGGCGGCGACGGCGGTGTTGGCGGCGGCGATGATGGCCAGCGCGTACGCCGCCCAGTTCCCGGCATCGAGGACGGCTCGGAAGACGTTGAACTTGGCGATCCAGCCGCCAAGGGGCGGGATGCCGGTCAGCGACGCCATGAAGACGGTCATCAGCACGGCCAGGCCAGGGGCGTAGGAGATCAGCCCGCCGAACGAGGTGATCTCGCCGCTGCGCGTCTTGCGCGACACGGCGATGACGACGGCGAAGGCGCCGAGGTTGGTGAATCCGTAGACGAGCAGGTACACGACCATCGCCTTGAGCGCCGACTCGCCCGGCGCGTCGCCGTTGCCGGCGAAGGCGAACGCCAGCGGCATGAGGATGAAGCCGCCCTGGCTCACGCTGGAGTAGGCGAGCAGCCGCACGATGTTCGTCTGTCGCAACGCGAGCACGTTGCCGACGGTCATCGTGAGCGCGGCGAGTACCCACACCAGCGGTCCGTAGACGGTCTCCGCACCGGGGAAGGCGAGGAACACGACCAGGATCAGGGCCACGAACCCGGCCGCCTTCGACGACACGGAGAGGAACGCGGTGACCGGCGTCGGCGCGCCCTGGTAGGTGTCGGGCGCCCACGTGTGGAACGGCACGGCCGAGACCTTGAAGGCGAACCCGGCGATGACGAAGACGATGGCCACGACCTGCAGGCCGATCAGCTCGCCGTCGCCGATCGCCGCGCCGATGTCGACCAACCTCGTCGTCCCGGTCGCCCCGTAGAGCAGGCTCATGCCGTACAGCAGCACGGCGCTGGCGAACACGCCGAGGAGGTAGTACTTCACGCCGGCCTCGTTGCTCTTCCTGTCCCGCTTGCGCCAGGCCGCCAGCATGTACGCGGGGATCGACAGCAGCTCGAGGGCGATGAACACGCTCACCAGGTCGCGGCTCGACGTCATCATCACCATGCCGAGCACGCTGCACAGCAGGAGCACGTAGTACTCGCCCTGGTAGTAGCCGCCCTCCTCCAGCTCGGTCTGGCTGAGCAGCACGACGACGTAGGCGGCGAGCAGGAACAGCGCTTTGAGGATCAGCGAGAACTCGTCGACGACGTAACGGCCGTCGAACATCGATCGGGACTCGTCGCCCATCACGGTCAACGTGACGAGCGGGATGCAGGCGCCGAGCAGGATGAACCCGGTCAGCGTGGCCGTCGCCCACTTGCGCGCCTCGTCGATCAGCAGGTCGGTGGCCAGCACGACGTTGATGCCGACGATGAGGAGCAGCTCGGGGGCGAGGGCGTGCCAGTCGACGACCGGCGCCACCCAGTCATCGACCTGGGCCAGCAGCGTGCCGATCACGATCGTTCGCTCGCACGCTCAGGCGATATCTCGGTGCACCCCGTGGGACGCTCGCTCACGTCCACGATCGTTCGCTCGCAGACTCGGGCGATATCTCGGTGCACCCCGTGGGACGCTCGCTCACACACTCACCCGCCGAGGTGGGTCCCGAGCTGGTCGACCAGCGCCGCCACGGCCGGGTCGAGCACCCGGAACAGCAGCTGCGGGTACACGCCGAGCACGAGGATCATGACGAGCATCGGCGTCCAGGCAATCCACTCGGTGCGGTTGACGTCGTGCAGGTCGACGTGGCCGCCGTGTTCGTCGTCGGTGTCATGGTCGGGGTTGACGCCGGCGCCGACGGCGCGCGGCGTCGGCGTGCCGATGAACTCGGCGCTCGGCTGACCGAAGGCGGTGCGCTGGTACAGCCACAGCAGGTAGGCGGCGGCGAACACCGTGCCGACGGCGGCCAGCACCATCAGCGTGCGGAACAGCGGCTCCGACAGCCCGAAGCCGGGGCTGTAGGCCGACAGGATGGCCGGGAACTCACCCCAGAACCCGGCCAGGCCGGGCAGGCCGAGGCTGGCCATGGCGCAGAACCCGAGGATCCATCCGAGGTGCGGCATCGTGACCAGCAGACCGGACAGCCGCCGGATCTCGAGCGTGTGGAAGCGGTGCTTGATCGAGCCGGCGAGGAAGAACAGCATCCCAGTGATGAGGCCGTGGGCGACCATGCCGAACAGCGCGGCGTTGATGCCGAACTCGGTGAGCGTGGCGACGCCGAGCATCACGAAACCCATGTGGGCGACCGACGAGAACGCGATCAGCCGCTTCATGTCGGTCTGGGCCAGGCAGCAGAGGGCGCCGTAGAGGATCCCGACAACGGCGAGGATGCCGATCACGGGCGCCCACGCCTCGGCCGCGGCGGGCAGGAACGGGATGGCGATGCGCACGAACCCGTACGTGCCCAGCTTCAGCAGGATGGCGGCCAGGATCACCGAGCCCTGCGTCGGCGCCTGGGTGTGGGCGTCGGGCAGCCAGGTGTGGAACGGGAACATCGGCACCTTGACCGCGAAGCCGACGAACATCCCGGCGAAGATCCAGATCTGCACGGTGCGGCCGATCTCCGGCCCCTCCGTCAGCAGGTACTGGAACGAGAAGCTCTGGGCGCCGGTCTGCACGAAGAGGGCCAGGAAGGCGACCAGCATGAGCGCCGAGCCGAACATCGTGTAGAGGAAGAACTTGAGCGACGCGTACTGGCGCTGCTCGCCGCCCCACACGCCGATCATGAAGAACATCGGCAGCAGGACGATCTCGAAGAAGACGAAGAACAGGATCAGGTCCTGGGCGACGAACGTGCCGGCCATCCCTGTCTGCAGCACCAGCATCAGGATCAGGAACGCTTTGGGGCTGCCGCCGGCCGGCATGTCGTCGAACGTGTAGATGATCACGACGAGCGTGATGAAGCTCGACAGGACGTACAGCGGCAGGCTGATGCCGTCAAGGCCGAGCGCGTAGTTCGAGCGGATCGCCTCGATCCACTCGACGTCGACGAAGAACTGCAGGCGCTCGGCTTGGTCGAAGTCGAACTGCGTCATCGTGTAGATGGCGACGGCGAACGTGGCCACCGCGGTGACCAGCGCGACCTGCTTCTGGAGGCGCACCTCCCCCGCGGGCACGAACATCACCAGCACCACGCCGGCCAGCGGCAGGAACGTGCCGAGGCTCAGGAGCCAGTTCTGATCGGTGATGACGTCCATGTCGTTCCGGCGACCCCTACACGTTGACGATGACGAGCACGACGGCTCCGACGGCGGCGGCGCCGAACAGCAGCGCGCCGTATTGGTTGACCCGACCTGACTGCACCGGGCGCAGGGCCGACCCGGTCGAGTTGGCGACCGTACCGGATGCGTTCACCGCACCGTCCACCACGCGCTGGTCGACGTTGCGGTAGGCCCACCCGCCGACCATCCGCCCGCCCCTGCCGGCGCCGTTGACGACGCCGTCGATCACCCGCTGGTTGACCCAGTTGCCGGCCCGGGCGATGGGGTGGGCGATGCCGTGAACGATGACCTTCTCGTAGAGGTCGTCGAGGTAGTACTTGTTGACGAGGAACAGGTAGCCGGCACGGGCCAGGCGGGACCGCTCGGTCAGCCCCACGAGGCGGCGGTCGCGCTTGGTGTAGAGGGCGACGCAGACGAACCACGCCCCGACGAGGCCGGCGACGGCGAAGGCCAGGGAGACGAGCGCCTTGGACCACGTGAACTCGGCGTGGTCGACGGCCGGGAAGTAGCAGTCGGCCTCGCCCTCGGGGACGCCGCGCCCGCAGCCGGTCGAGTGCGATTCCTCGCCCGCCGCGCCCTCCTCACCCTCGCCACCCTCGTCGACGGTTGGCAGCCGCAAGCCGGCCGCACCCGCCTCGCCGGCGGTGTCGACCTCCTCGACGCCGGCCAGCGCCACGGCCTCGGGGCGCGGCTCGACGTACTCCTTGAACTTCTCCCACTCCTCGCCGAAGGCGACGGCGTTGGTGAACCCGGCGAACAGCGACAGCGCGGCGAGGATGCAGATCGGGACGAGGATCAACTTCGGCGACTCGTGCGGACCGTGGTCCCCGCCGTGGTGGGCGTCGACGTGATCATCGGATTGGTGCAGCGCATGGGCGCCGACGCCGGCGTGGGCCGGGACGTGCTCCTGCTCGCGCTCGAGGATCGGCTCCTGCTGGACGTCGTGCGGCGCGTCGTGGGAGACCAGCGCCAGCTCCAATTCGTCTTCCTGCTCGGTGTGGTGCTCGCCAGCGGCGGCACCGCGCGGCTCGCCGAAGAACGTCAGGTACGTCGCCCGCACGGTGTAGGCGGCGGTCAGGGTCGCCCCGCCGAGGGCGATCCACATGAACACCGTGTAGCCGTTGTGGCCGACGTTGTCGATGATCTCGTCCTTGGAGAAGAACCCGGCCAGCGGGAAGATGCCGGCCAGGGCCAGGCTGGCGATGATCCACGCGCCAGCGGTGATCGGCATCTTCTTGGCCAGCCCGCCCATGTCCTTCTTCATGTCGAAGCTGTGGTGGGAGCCGGAGTGGCTGACCGAACCGGCGCACAGGAACAGCGCGCACTTGAAGAAGGCGTGGGTGAAGATGTGGAACACGGCCGGCAACCAGGCGCCCGCGCCGAGGCCGAGCATCATGTAGCCGAGTTGGCCGACCGTCGAGTAGGCGAGGACCTTCTTGATGTCGTTCTGCACGAACGCCAACAGGGCCGAGATGACGATCGTGATGCCGGCGATCAGGACGATCGGGTTGAGGCTGACGTCTGGGATCGAGAACGCTTCCCAGAACACCGGGTAGAGGCGAGCGACGAGGAACACCCCGGCCACGACCATCGTCGAGGAGTGCAGCAGCGACGACACCGGCGTCGGCCCGGCCATCGCGTCGGGCAGCCACGTGTGCAGCGGGAACTGGCCGCTCTTGCCGATGGCGGCGATGAACAGGGCGATGGCAGCCCACAGCAGGACGGTGTGGCTGGCGTCGCCGGAGAGCGCCCAGCCGGAGATGCCCTGGATGCTGAAGCCGCTGGTGCCGAGGTTGTCCTGCGACCAGGTGTTGGCGCCGAAGAAGAGGATGGACGTGCCGACGAGCAGCCCGACGTCACCGACGCGCACGGTCAGGAAGGCCTTCATGGCCGCACGGGCGTTGGCCTCCTCCTCCCACCAGTGCCCGATCAGGAGGAACGAGCAGAGGCCCATGATCTCCCAGCCGAGGATCAGCTGGACCATGTTCTCGGCCAGGACCATCACGAGCATGCCGGCCGAGAACAGGGTGATGGCGGCGAAGAAGTGGGTGTAGCGGCGGTCGCCGCGGACGTACTCGAGCGAGTAGATCTGCACGAGCAGCGAGATGAACGTGACGAGGAAGAGGCACATGACGGAGAGACCGTCGATGTGCTGGCCGAGGCCGAACTCGAAGCCGGAGTTCTGCCACCACGTCCACTGGCGGATCACGGGTTCGACGAACGGCTCGGCCTCACCGCCCTCGCTCGCCGCGATGCTGCGGGCGAAACCGGAGAGGATGCGCAGCGGTCCGGCCTCGCCCTCGACGCCGGCGGCGGCGTCGGTGCGCTGGATCCACTGGAAGAGGGCGCCGACCGAGAGCACGGTTGAGGCCGCCATCGACGCCACGCCGAGCTCGGAGCCCTTCATCGGCAGGCGCTTGCCGATCAAGATGATGAGGAAGAAGGCGACGCCCGGGATGAGCGGGATCAGCCACGCGTTCTCGAGGAACCAGCCGGACGTCGCCTCCGCGGCGATCATCGACGGTTCATCCGTGCATCTCGCTGAGCTCGTCGAGGGCGATCGAGCGGCGGTTGCGGTAGACGAGCAGGACCATGGCCAGGCCGCCGCCGACCTCGGCGACGGCCACCACGATGACGTCGAGCGCGAAGACCTGGCCGTCGGCGTTGCCCCACAGAAGGGCAAAGGCCACGAGGTTGAGGTTGACGGCGTTGAGGATCAGCTCGACCGACATCAGCACCATCACCGCGTTGCGCCGGGCGATCACCCCGAACACCCCGATGCAGAACAGCACCGCCCCGAGCAGCAGGAAGTTGACCGTCAGCACGTCCGCCCCCGTTCGCGCCCCAGCCGCAGAGTGCTGCTCCGGCGCGATCTTGGGCACCAAACCCGCAGAGTGCTGCCAGGGTGCAAGGAAACTGACACCTCAGCAGCACTCTGCGGATTCGGTGACGAGGATCGCGCTGGAGCCGCAGAGTACGGCTGCGGTTGCGAGGTGGTCGTCATCTCAGTCTTTCCGGGCCAGGACGATGGCGCCGATGGCGGCGGCGAGGAGAATGAACGAGAGGGCGAGGAACGGCACGAGGTAGGGCGACAGGACGCCGTCGGCGATGGCTTCCGTCGGTGCCGGGCCGCGGTCGGGGAGTGTCTCGTCGTCGTAGGCGTCGATCACCACGTAGGCCAGCAGGCCGAGGAGGAGCACGGCCACGGGGATGCCGACGGCCCAGTTGCGGTTGTTCAGCCCCGTCTCTCGGCCGATCTGGGCCCTGGTCAGCATGATGCCGAACAGGAACAGGACCATCACCGCGCCGACGTAGATCAGCACCTGGCTGACGGCCACGAACCCGGCCGCCGCCAGCACGTACTGGGCGGCCACGCCGGCCAGCACCAGCACCAGCCACAGCGCGGCGTGCACGACGTTCTGAGTCGTCACGACGCACAGGGCGGCGACGATCATCATCACGGCGATGATCCCGAACCCGACGTTCTGAGCCACGTTCACGGCATCGCCCGCTGCCTGCGCGATCACTTCTTGCCCTTCTCGGCACCGGCTTCGAGCTCGGGCGCTTCGGGGACGGTCTCCATCCACTCGCCGAGCTTCTCCTTGTCGTGCAGCAGCTCGGCGATGCGCGGCTCGGAGTACTCGTACTCGGGGCTCCAGAAGAGGGCGTCGAACGGGCACACCTCGACACAGATGCCGCAGTACATGCACAGCGCGTAGTCGATGTCGAAGCGGTCGAGCAGGCTGACCGATGGCGGCTTGCCGCCGGCCCGCCGCGGCGGGGCGAGCGTCTTGTGGCCCTCGATGTAGATGCACCAGTCCGGGCACGAGCGGGCGCACAGCATGCACACCGTGCAGTTGTCCTCGCGCAGGGCGATCACCCCCCGCGAGCGCATCGGCGGTGCCTCCTTCTCGTGCGGGTACTGCACCGTCTCGGCGCCGTGGCGGACGGTCCGGCCGAGCGTCTTGAGCGTCACCCCCATGCCTTTCAACAGGCCAGGCATCTTCGGCTTGCCCCTCATGGCGTTCCCCGGCCACGCAGGCCGTTCTTGGCCGCTCCCTCGCTGGCGCTCGGTCGCTCGCAGCTGCGGAACGGGTTCGGCATGGTCATCAGACTGCGACCTTGATGATCGCCGTGACGGCGATGTTGGCGAGGGCCAATGGGATCAGCACCTTCCAGGCGAACTGCTGCAGCTGATCCTCACGGAACCGCGGCACGCTGAAGCGCACCCACATGATGAGGAACGACAGCAGCAGCATCTTCGTGACGATGATCAGCGGCCCGGCCACGTTCATCCAGTTGTCGACGTCGTCGAGCGACTCCCAGCCGAACCACGCGAACGGGACGCCCCACCCGCCGAGGAACAGCACCGAGGCGATCAGCGAGAACACGCCGACGGTCGCGAACTCGGCGATGAAGAAGATCAGGAACCGGAAGCCCGAGTACTCGGTCATGTAGCCGGACACCAGCTCCGACTCGGCGATCGGCATGTCGAACGGCGGCTGCGTCAGCTCGGCCTGCACGGCGATCATGAAGACGATGAAGCCGATGAACTGGGTGATGATGTACGGGTTGCCGATCCAGTCCACGCCGAAGATCGAGCCGGCGTTCTGGGCGAACACGATCTGCTGCATGTTCATCGAGCCGGCCTGGATCACCACGCCGATCACGGCCAGGACGAGCGGCAGCTCGTAGGCGATCAACTGGCCGGCCGCCCGCAGCCCGCCCAGCAGCGAGTACTTGTTGGCGCTCGACCAGCCGGCGATGAGGATGCCGAGCACGCTGATCGATGACACGGCCAGGGCGTAGAAGATGCCGACCTCGAAGTTGGTCAACCAGGCGTCCGGTCCGAACGGCACTGCGGCGACGAGCAGGAACGTCGACAGCAGGACGATCAGCGGGGCCATCTTGAAGATGCGGTGGTCGGCCGCGGCGGGCGCCGTGTCCTCCTTCTGCAACCACTTGCTGACCTCGGCGAACAGCTGCATCGAGCCATACGGGCCGGCCTCCATCGGACCCAGCCGGCTCTGCATGAACGACATCATCTTGAACAGGAAGACGTACACGATCGTGCCCGCCGGCAGCAGCACGGCCACGATGCCGCCGAGCACCCGCAGCAGCGACTGCCCCCAGTACGGGATCTCGACGGCGAGCGACGTCATCGATCAATGTCACCAAGGATGAAGTACAGCGACGCCAGGATCGTGATGATGTCGGGCACGTAGACCCCGCGCAGCAGCCACGGCGCGATCGAGATGTTGTTGAAGCTGGCCGACCGGATCTTCACCCGGAACGGTCCGAGGTCACCCTTCGACACGACGTAGTAGCCCATCTCGCCGAGCGGGTTCTCCGTCGACACCCACGCCTCGCCAGCGGGCACCTTGATGATGCGCGGCACCTTGGCCATGATCGACCCGGACGGCAGGCCGTCGAGGATCTGGTCGACCATCTTCGTCGACTCGCGGGTCTCCTGCATCCGCACCCAGCAGCGGGCGAAGCTGTCACCGTCGGGGTGCGTCCAGACCCGCCAGTCGAGCTGGTCCCAGGCCATCGGCAGCACCTGGTCGCGGCGCAGGTCCCAGTCGACGCCGCTGGCCCGCAGGTTGGCGCCGGACAGCCCGTACTGCACGCCGACGTCGCGCGGGATGATCCCAACCCCGCGGGTGCGGGCCTGAAAGATCTCGCCGCCGATCAGCAGGTCCTCGATCTCGTCGCAGAACCCGCGGATCTTCTTCATCACACTGCGCGCCTCGTCGACGAAGCCCTTCGGCAGGTCCTCCTTGAGGCCGCCGATGCGGTCGAAGTTCGGGTGGAACCGGCCGCCGGTCGCGCCCTCGATGAGGTTGAGTACATGCTCCCGATCCCGAAAGGCGAAGAAGGCCGGCGTGACAGCGCCCAGCTGCACGCCGAGGTCGCCGAGGAACAGCACGATGTTGGCGATCCGGGACAGCTCGAACAGCAGCGTGCGCAGCCACTGGGCGCGCGGCGGCGCCTCGATCTCCATCAGCTTCTCGGCGGCGAGGATGAACGGCACCTCGTTGGCGAAGCTGCCCAACCAGTCGATGCGGTTGATCAGCGTGGTGATCTGCGGGTAGGTGCGGACCTCGGTCAGCTTCTCGTAGCACCGGTGCATGTAGCCACACGACGGCTCGGCCCACACGACCTGCTCGCCGTCGAGACGCACGATGATGCGCAATGTGCCGTGCGTGGCCGGGTGCTGCGGACCGATGTTGAGGGTCATGCCCTCGGTCTCCAGCTCCACGTTCAGCCGGGCGTCGGCCGCCTGCCCCGCGATGTACGCCAGCTGCTCGCGCCGCGTCAGCAGGTCCGTCATCGCTCGTCCTCGGCTTGCGCCTGGTCGGCGGGCCGGCCGCTCGGCACGGCTTCGTCGGTCGTCGGGGCATCGCCCTCGGCCTCGACGACCTCCTGCTCGTCGAGGTCCACCCCGTCGCGCTGCGGGGCGGCGCCGTCGCGATCACCCGTCGCGTCGGTGCCGTAGGCGGCGTCCGTGCCGTCGACCACGTCGGTCCCCGACGACTCGTCCGGCGCCTCGGCCTCCTCGTGGGCCTGCTCGATGTCCGCCGGTCGTTCTTCGGACATCGTCGTGGGTGTGGCGGTCACGTCCTCGCCCGTGGCGGCTTCCTCCGTCTGGTCACCGACCAGGTCCTGCTCCGAACCCGAGTCGGTGCGCGCTTCGTCGCCCGGCGGCGGCGCCTCGTGATCGGGCGCCTCCTCGACGCTGTGTTCGACCGCGGCCACACCGGCGGCGTCCTCCGCCGGCGGCTCGCCGACGCCGGCGTCGGACTGCTCCGGCGTCGGGTTCTCCGGTGCCACTTCGCCGGACACTTCGTCGTCGGCCGGCTGCTCCTCGGCCGGCATCGGCTCGACGTCGACGATGCCCGGCCACGCCTTCACCATCCGGGCCAGCAGCGGGAAGTCCTTGCGCAGGTGGTACCCCTCGAACTCCGTCGGCAGGTACATGTTGCGCAGGTCGGGATGGCCCGCGAAGGAGATCCCGAACATCTCGTGGGTCTCCCGCTCGTGCCAGTTGGCGCCGGCGTAGACGGTGAACCACGACTCGACGGTCATGGTGTCGTCGGGGACGTCCACCTTGAGCGTGATGCCAACGTGGCGCTTCGTGTCGGTCACGCGGGCGAACACCTGGAACTGGGTCTGGCCGCCGGTCAGGCCCTGGACGATCTCGGTCTTCCGTTCGGGCGGCGGCTCCGTTGGGTCGTCCTCGCCCCGGCCGTACGGCGACGGCTTCCAATCGAGCGCCGACAGGAAGCAAAAGTAGTCGAAGCCCGCCGCCAGCAGGGATTCGCCGGCCTCCCGGCCAGGCGGGGTGGGGATGCGAAACCACAGATGATCGCGCG
>JBPCJL010000146.1:0-3192 GCA_051005355.1 Ilumatobacteraceae bacterium | reverse complement strand
GTTTTACCGCCCGTGGCGCCGTGCCAGCGTGGTCGGGTTTTGGAGGCTGGTGCCGGTGTGGGGCCCGCCCCCCCCCGCCGCCTGCTCGTCGCCGTGGACACGCACTTCGCCGGCCGTCGGCTGCTCGAGGTCGGCCACGATGCGCAGCACCGTCGACTTGCCGCACCCCGACGGCCCGACGAGCGCCGTCATGCTGCCGGACGGCGCTTCCAGGTCGATCCGCTCCACGGCGACCAGCGGCTTGCGGCGCAGCACGAACTCCTTGCGCAGCCGGCGCAGCTCGATGCCCGGCGAGATCGGCCGCGGCTCGATCCTGAGGCTCATCAGGTGGAGCCGCGACCCTTCTCGTGGTCGGGGAAGACCTCGGCGTACGTGTCCCCCCGTGTGTAGGGGAAGCGCTCGGCCACGTCGTCGGGCAGCGACACGCCGAGGCCGGGACCCTCTGGTGCGGCCACCACCCCGTCTCCAAGTTCGCCGAGGCCAAGCGGCGGGCCACCCACCTCCGTCACGAGCGGTTGATACGGGTCGATGTCGTACTCGCACAGCGCGACGTCGGCGGCCACGGCCCAGTGCAGGTTGGCGGCCAGGCCGATGATCGTCGGACCGCCGACGTGTGGGTACACGGCGATCCCGCGGCGAGCGGCCAGCGCCGCGGTCTCCATGCACGCCAGCAGGCCGCCGCAGATGCAGGCGTCCGGCTGGAAGACGTTCGCCGCACCGGCCCGGGCCAGGGCTTCGTACTGCATCGGCGAGTAGACGCGCTCGCCGACGGCGACGGGGATCGGCGAGCGGGCGGCCAACCAGGCCAGCTCGTCCACGCGCATCTGGGGCACCGGTTCCTCGAAGAAGGCGATGCCGAGCGGGGCCAGCGCCTCGGCCACCTGCAGTGCCGTGCGGGCGTCGTGGAACCAGTAGGAGTCGACGCCGATCAGGGCGTCGCGCCCGACGTGGTCGCGGACGGCGGCCACGGTCGCCACGTCGTCGGCCACGGCGCGACCGAGGCGCACCTTGAACCCCGTGAACCCGTGCTCGACGGCCTGGTCGAAGTAATGGGCGTGGTAGTCGGCATCTTCCTCGAACATCGTCGTACCGGTGCCGTACAGCTGCAGCGGGCGGTTGGCGGCGCCGAAGAGGCGGTGGATCGGCACCTCGAGGGACTGCCCCACGAGGTCCCAGCAGGCGATCTCGATCGCCGCGATGACCTGGCTCGACATGCCTTCCCAGCCCAGGTAGCCGTCGAGCAGGACGTGCAGCTGGGCCAGGCGGCCGCGCACGTCGGTGGGGTCGGTGCCGAGCAGCGGGGCGGCCACGACGTCGCGGACGGCGGCCGAGAACACGGTCGGGTAGCTGTGGCCCCAGTTCGTGCTGGCCTCGCCCCAGCCGACGAGGCCGGCATCGGTCTCGATGCGCACGACGGCGAAGTTGCGGGCCATCGGCGGATCGACCTTGCGGTAGCCGAGCTCGAGTGGGTCGACGGCGGTGATCTTCATTCGTCGCTGGCCACTCCGGTGTGGGCGACGAGATCGGCCAGCACCCTGCGCATCTCGACGGTGTTGCGGTCGGCGCGCGTGTGCACCTCGGCCTGCAGGTCGAGGGGCGTGGCGCCGTCGCGCAGGTGGGCCAACATCGTCTGGTCCTCGGCGCCGACGGCTAGCTGGAAGGCGACGGCGTCCTCGACGGTGGTGCGGCCGTCGGCGATGTCGTTGCGCAGATCGAAGGCGTACAGCTTGGTCGTGCGCGCGTCGACCGGCTGGTGGAAGAACAGGATGGTGAGCACCACGCCGTCGGCGTACTCGAGGCGCAGGCGCAGCGCAAAGGGTGCGGCGTACCACCACGTGGAGCGGCGCTCGTCGATCCGGTAGACGTCGCCGTTGCCGTGGGAGTCGGCGAGCACCTTGGCCGTGTGGCGCAGATCGCACACGAACGTCCAGCCGTCGCGCTCGACGGTGTACGGCGGCACCTCGATCCCCTCGGGATCACCGAACGTCTTGGCGTGGAGGAACGGGAGGTGGCCCATGTCGAGGAAGTTCTCGGTCATCTGCCCGGCGCCGGCCGGCCACTCCTGGTCGGGCAGCGACGCGACGACGAACGCCGGGTCGTCCCACTCGGGAACGTCGATGACGCCGGTGACCGGTTCGTCGGGTGCCAGCCACACCAGGCCGTACCGCTCGACGACGTCGAACGCTGCGCCGACGCGCGCCCTGGGCGGGATCGGCGAGCCGGGCCCGAGCGCAGGGATCAGCGTGCACCGGCCGTCGACGCCGTAGCGGTAGCCGTGATACGGGCACTCGACGGTCCCGTCGACGACGCAACCGGCACTGAGGGGCATGCCCCGGTGGGCGCAACGATCAGCGAGGGCGATCGGACGGCCGTCGATGCGAGCCAGCGCCCAGTGCTCACCGAGCAAGCGCACGGCCAGCACTTGACCGTCGAGCAGGTCCGTCGAGCGGCACACCGGGTGGTAGCAGACCCGCAGCGCCGGGTGCTCGTTGTCGATGTACTTGGTCGGCTCCCCCGGCGCGATCACCGAAGGTGATCGTAGGACAGCCGTGTTACGGCCATGTCACGGCGGTGTGAGCGCCGTGATCATCCCGACCTATCGGCCGCTCGGGCACGGACGATCTGCACCAAATCCGCAGAGTGCTGCTGGGGTTGCGGATTTGTGCCATCCCAGCAGCACTCTGCGGGTTTGGTGCCGAACTTCAGGGCCGGTCGGGCCAGGCGGTGCGCAGCTTGGCCGCGCTGTCGGGGAGCGACTCGGGGATCGTGCGCGTGTTGGCCAGGGCGGTCATGAAGTTCGAGTCGCCCGTCCAGCGCGGCACGACGTGCACGTGGAGGTGGTCGCTGACGCTGCCGCCCGCCGGCTTGCCGAGGTTCACACCCACGTTGATGCCCTCGGGCCGGTAGGCGTGCTTGATCGCCACGACCGCCGCGGTGACGGTCGCCCAGAGCTCGTTCGTCTCCTCCGCCGTCAGCGTCTCGAGGTCGGCGATCTCCCGGTACGGCAGCACGAGCAGGTGACCCGGCGCGTACGGGAAGGCGTTGAGGATGGCGAAGACGTTGTCGCCGCGATGGACGATGTGCGTCTCTGCGTCGGGAAGCTCGGAGGCGAGGATGCGGGTGAAGACGCTGCCCCGACCGACCTCCACGTCGTCGGCGGCGACACCACCGACGGCCCCGCCGCTGGTGACG
>JBPCJL010000145.1:0-2768 GCA_051005355.1 Ilumatobacteraceae bacterium | reverse complement strand
GCGTGGATGTCGCGGTTCATCGGTAATCCATCTCTCCGGTACGAGCGAGCGAGCGCCAGCGAGCGAGCGGCCAGCAACGGCCTGCGTGGCCGGGGAACGCAATGAACGTCATGCGTGCAGGTCGGTGGCGAAGCGCTCGAGGTTGGCCGCCGCCACCTCGACGTCGTCGGCCGTGTGCTGGACGCCGAGCGTCCACTGCTCCATCTTCCCCCACGGCGGAAGGAAGACCCCGCCGTTGTGCTGGTAGAGCCAGTGGGCGTGTCCGTAGCGGGCGTCGTAACCGGTGAAGTCGCGGTAGTTGCGGATGCGCACGGGCGAGAAGACGATGGCACCCTTGGCGCCGTAGGCGCTGACGTAACCGGGCAGGCGATGTCGGCCGAGCGTGTGGTGGGCCCGCTCGACCAACTGCTCGCGGAGGTCGTCGAGGTGCCGGTAGGCGGCCGGGGTCAACACCTCGAACAGGACGGCTTTGGCGGCGGCCATCGTGAGGGGGTTGCCGTTGAACGTGCCGACCTGGTCGTAGGTGCCGTCGACGATGACCTCCATCACGTCGGCCGTTGCGCCGATCGCCCCGCACGGCACGCCGCCGCCGAGTGACTTGGCGAGGCAGACGATGTCCGGCACCACGCCGAACCGCTCGGTCGCTCCTCCCGGCGCGATCGTCAGCCCGGTCTTCACCTCGTCGAACGTGAGCAGCGCGCCGTGGGTGTGCAGCAGCGTGGCCAGCTCGTCGAGGTAGCCGGGCGGGGGCGGCACCACACCGATGTTCATCATCACCGGCTCGATGATCATCCCGGCGATGCGACCCGGGTTGGCGAGCAGGACGCGGCGCACGGAATCGAGTCGGCCGAACGGCACGACGTGGGTGTTCGTGACGACCCCTGGGGCGACGGCCACGTGCTCGGCGACCGGACGGGGTCGCTCGGGTGGCCCGGCCAGGTCGAGGTCCGGATACACGGAGACCTGGACGGCGTCGTGGTGGCCGTGGTAGCTGCCTTCGACCTTGATGATCTCGGTGCGGCCGGTGGCGGCGCGCATCAGGTGGATCGCCGTCATCGTCGCCTCGGTGCCCGAGTTGGCGAATCGCCACAGCGGGAGGCCGAAGCGACGGCCGAGCTCGGCGGCGACGGGGATGATGTCGGGGACGGGCTGGGCGAAGTGGGTGCCGCGGTGCACGCGCTCGGTGACGGCGGCGACGATCGCCGGGTGGGCGTGGCCGGCGATGGTGGTGCCGAACCCGCCGTGGAGGTCGACGTACTCGTTGCCGTCGACGTCCCAGACGTGGCTTCCCGCGCCTCGTTCGATGAACACGGGACAAGGCGGCGCGTCCTGCCACGAGGACGCCACGCCGCCGGGAAGATGCGCCGCCGCCTCGACGTGCAGCTCGTGCGAGCGAGGGGTCCGGGCCACCAGGGCCGCCTCCTGCGTCGCGATCAGGCCGTCCAGTGCGTCGCCGGCCGAGACCGGACTGACGAGGGCCATAGAGAACCAGCTCCTTACTGACTCACGAGTCAGCAAGCGACCGTACCACGTTCTTCCGTTTGTGTCAGCGAAAGTGCCGACGGTCGTCCTGGGCGGTGACGCAAACAGCCGAACGCCGGTTGAGCTTGGAGCGCAGTCCACGCTGTTTGGGTCACCGCACAGGATGATGGGAGTCGGTACTTTCGGTGACACAAACGGTACGGAGCCGACGACCGGCCGAAGGGCGCGCACCCTCTTGCTTGAGTGGCGGGCATGAACGAGCAACTGCGCCAGGTGGCGAGCCTGACGAACGAGCAGCACGGTGCGATCACCGCAGCCCAGATGCGCGCCGCCGGCATGACCGACGCCGAACGAAGGCGGCGGGTGCGCAGCGGTGTGCTGGTGCGCGCCGGCAGCCACACGTTCCGTTCACCGTTCGCACCGTCGTCGATGCTCAGCGAGCTGGCCGCGGCGGTGCTCGACTGCGGCCAAGGGGCGGCGGCGTCGGGTCCATCCGCGGCGGCGCTGCACGGGTTCGACGGGTTCCGTCTTCGCCGGCCGTTGCACGTCATGGTTCCGCGGGGCCGCAACGTGCAGCGTGCTCACTTGCTCGTCCACACGACGAGCGAGCTGCCGCTGATCGACCGGGCGACGGTGGAAGGCGTGACGACGTTGTCAGCGACGCGCACCGTGATCGACCTCGCTCGGTTCGTGTTGCCGGGCGACCTCACCATGGCGCTCGGTTCGGCGCTTCGCGACGGTCTCACGTCCGAGGATCTGTTGCACCGGCGCATCGCCTCACTCCGTTCGAGTGGTCGGTACGGGATCCCGCAGCTGCTGGCGGTGATCGAAGGGTGCGAGATCACGCGTGGCGGTCACAGCTGGCTCGAGCGGCGCTTCCTCGAGCTGTGCGCATCTGCCGGGCTGCCACGGCCACTGACCCAGCAGGTCCTGTCGAAAGCGCAGGACCGGATCGTGCGTGTCGACTGCCGCTTCCCGGGCAGTCCCGTGATCATCGAGCTCATGGGCTACCGATGGCACCGCACGGTCGATCAGATGTCACGCGACGCTGCCCGCTTCAACACCCTCGTGCTCGACGGCTTCGTCCCGCTGCAGTTCACCCACCACCATGTCACCCTCGAACCGGAGTGGGTGCTCACCCAGGTCACCGCAGCACTCACTCGGCTCGCCGCCTGACCGGTCGTGCGGCGTTTTGGTCCCCAACTCCCCCCCCCGTGGAGAAAAGGGTGGGGACAAAAAAAGCGCCCGTGGTTTTTTTTCCCGCCCTCCCCGACGCCGGCGGCAAA
>JBPCJL010000144.1:0-17036 GCA_051005355.1 Ilumatobacteraceae bacterium | reverse complement strand
CAGGTTGATCCGGTGGCGGTGGTGTTGGCGTCGTTCGTGGGGCGGGTGCGGCGGTTGGTGATGGATCGGGCGGGGGTGGTGATCGAGCTGGGCCGCCGTCAGCGGCTGTTCACGGGGTCGTCGCGGGAGGCGGCGTTGTTGCAGGGGAGTCGATGTTGTTGGCCCGGTTGCGGGCGGCCTCGAACTCAGATCGATCACACGCTGGAGTGGTCTCAGGATGGTTTGACCGATCCGGTGAACGCCGGGCCGATGTGTGGCCGTCACAACCTGATCAAGCAGCAGCTCGGCTACACGGTGTGGCGCGACGAACACGGTCGCTGGCACACGTACCGCCCCGACGGCACCGAGATCGTCGCTGCCTAAACCGCTGTGTCATCCAGTCCCGACCAGCACGACGGTGCTGCCGTCGACGAGTCGGTCGGGAGAAGCGACGACGACGGCGTCGTCCGATGCGGCGATCATCGGCGGTTGGGGTGAGCCAGTGTTGTCGTCCAACCGGAGCGTCGTCGACGGATCACTTCGCCAGGCCAGCGAATCGGCAGGTGCCGTCCAGACGGTCATCGCTTTGCCGGGATCGATGATGGGCGCGACGAGGGTCTCGCCGAGCCGGACGACCGGCGGAAGGATCGGGGTTGGCCCTGGAGCGACGCTCGGGACGTCCGACCACGCTCCGGCGCTGGCGTCGTACCTCACCGTCTCCAGGTCTGCGGTGCAGGACCACTGGAGATCGAGAAGGGTCTCGGATGGCCCCTCGAAGGCTGTGCCGGCTGCGTCGATGCACCGCTGCGCGTTCGGGTTCGTGAGCATCGTCAGGCCCTGCGGCGTCTCGAAGATGGGGCCGTCGTTGGGCGGCGGGGGCAGCGGGGTCCAAGCGCGCCCCTCCGCGGAGCCCCAGATCGTAAAGACGCCGTCCCGGTCGCCACGCAGGTAGGACCACCCGCCCGAGGTCATGTTGTCCGGGTCGACGTAGAGGTTCGTCGGCTGGCGGCCTTCGAAGGTCGCTGGCGGACCAGTTCTGGCCGTCGGCGCTCCACAACAGATCGGCCACTTGGTCGCTGCGCATCAGAACTTCCTGCGTCGCTGCGATCTGCGGGAACTCCTCTAGCACATCGCCCCACGGCTCCCAGACCCGTCCATCGGTCGATCGGTACAGTCGCGCGTCCGGCAGTGCGCCGACGCCCTCGCCTTCGATCTCTGGCGTGCGATCGCTTAGTCGCCGCAACGACGTAGAACGCCTCGGACGTGGCCGCAGGAAGCCCGACTGCCTTGGCGTCGAAGAGGTCGAACGCCGGCTCCTCCCATGCCATCCCGTCCCTCGAGAACCAGACCCGACCCTGGTTGCGCCCGTCGTCGAACCCCATCCCCGTGGCGACGAACCCGGTGGGTCCGGAAACGACGCCGGCGACGGCCGAGCGGGCGAGCGAACCTGTGTCGGGTGCCTGGGTCCACGTGATGGGCGTCGGCAGCGATTGGGTCGGGGCCGAGGTTGCGGTCGCCGTAGATGGTGCGACGAGCGTCGTCTCGGCCGCAGAGGACGAGGGCGGTGACGTCGGCACCGCCACGGATGAAAGTGAGGACGTCCCCAGGCTTGGCGCTTCGGGTTCTTCGGTCCGGCGGCTGATCGCCAGGAGCCCGCCGACGAGCGACACGACCGATGCTGCTGCGGCGATCGACAGCACCCGGCTTCGTCGCGGCGAACCCCCTGGGGCAGGTAGTCGCTCGGGTGTCGGCGGCGTCTCGTCGATCATCTCGTCGAGGGTTCGCCTGAGGCGAGGGCCGAGCTCGGCTTCTAGCTCCTGCAGCGTCATCAGAGGTGCTCCTTCAGGCTGGACAGCGCACGGTGCAGCGTTGACTGGACCGTCCCGAGCGGGATCAAGCACCGTCGCGATCTGCTCGTACGACAGGTCATCCCAGAACCGCAGGACTACGACGGCGCGCTGGCGGGCCGGCAATGCGGCGACGAGGGTCCACATCTCGTCGATCTCTGGAGCCACCTGGTGGCGGACCGGCGCCAACGGCGCTCGACGGGCCAGATCCCGACGGCTCAGGAGCTGGATGCTGCGGTTGACCACCGAACGCTGCAGGTACGCCGTCGGGTTGCGGATCTCCTGGAGTCGGCCGGCCAGCCCAGCGAAGACGTCGTGCACGACCTCTTCGCCCATGGAACGATCGAGGGTGATCGCGCTGGCGAGACCGCGCAGTCGAGCGGCGTGCTCCCGGTAGAGGTCGGCCGTCAGGTGGGCTTCATCGGTCGACGTGGCTGGCTCGTCGGTGGAGTACGCCTCCCTCATGACCTACTTGATCAACGAGACCGCCGCTTTGTTCCTGTCGTCACTCGATGATGGCGACAATGTCGCCGCCGCCGACGGTGTCGCAGGGGGAGACCTTGATCTCCTTCACCGTGCCCGCCTTCTCGGCGGCGATCTGGTTCTCCATCTTCATCGCCTCGAGCACGACGACGCCTTGGCCGACCTCGACCTCTTGGCCCACCTCGACCAGCACCTTGACGATCGTCCCCTGCATCGGGACGGTCACGCTGCCGCTGCCGGCCGCACCCGCGCTGGCGCCGGCCGCCCGCTGCCGCGGTCGCGCTTTTGGCGCAGCCGCTGGACCCGCCGCCGCCGGCGTGGTCGCCGATTCCGGCACCCACAGCGAGACGTCGAACCGCTTGCCGTTGACCTCGACCGTGGTGCGCCGCTGCACCAGCGGCTCCGGCTCGCCCTCTGCACCCTCGGTCGGCTCGTTCGCTGGCGCCGGCGTCGCGCCGACACCGGACAGGTCGAGCGACTCCTCGACCCACTTGGTGGAGTGCGTGACGGCGGCGAAGTCGGCGTGGCGCAGGATGGCCAGGTCGGCCGGGATCGTCGTGGCCACCCCCTCGACACGCATCTCCTCCAACGCTCTGACCGTGCGGGCGATGGCCGTCGGGCGGTCCTTGCCCCACACGATCAGCTTGCCGATGAGGTTGTCGTAGAACTGGCTGACCTCGTCCCCCTCGGCGTAACCGGCGTCGAAGCGCACGCCGAACCCGTCCGGCAGATCGAGCTTGGTGATCCGCCCCGGCGACGGCATGAACTTCACCGGATCCTCGGCGTTGATGCGGATCTCGATGCCGTGGCCGCGCTGCAGGGCGCGCACCTCGTCCTGCGACAGGGGGAGGCGCTCGCCGGCGGCGACGCGCAGCTGCCACTCGACGAGATCGATGCCCGTGATCACCTCGGTCACCGGGTGCTCGACCTGCAGCCTGGTGTTCATCTCCAGGAAGAAGAAGTCGCCGTCCTGGTAGATGAACTCGACCGTGCCAGCGTTGTAGTACCCCACGGCCTTGGCCGCTTTCACGGCTGCTTCGCCCATGGCGTCCTCGACGCCGTCGGGCAGGCCCGGGGCCGGCGCCTCCTCGATCAGCTTCTGATGCCGGCGCTGCGCCGAGCAGTCGCGCGTCGACACCCAGACGACGTTGCCGTGCTGGTCGCCCACGATCTGCACCTCGACGTGGCGCGGCCACGTCAGGTACCGCTCGACGTACACCTCGTCACGGCCGAAGAAGCTCTTCGCTTCGCGCTGCGCGCCGGCCATCGCCTCGTCGACCTGGTCCGCCGACTGCACCACCTTCATCCCGCGCCCGCCACCGCCGAAGGCGGCCTTGATGGCGATGGGCCAGCCGTTCTCCTCGCCGAAGGCGCGGATGTCGTCGGCCGACTGGGCGAACTCGGTCGTGCCCGGGACGATGGGGGCGCCGCCGCGCAGGGCGGCCCTGCGACTCGACACCTTGTCGCCCATCTTGCGAATGGCGTCCGGCGGCGGACCGATGAAGGCCACGCCGAGATCGGTGATGGCGCTGGCGAAGTCGGCGTTCTCGCTGAAGAACCCGTAGCCCGGGTGCACACCGTCGGCGCCGCTGCGCTCGACGGCATCGAGGATGGCGGCAGTGTTGAGGTAGCTGTCGGCAGCCGCCTTGCCGCCGAGGGCGTACGCCTCGTCCGCCAACCTGACGTGCAGCGCGTCGCGATCCAACTCGGAGTACACCGCCACGGTCGCTATCCCGAGCTCGCGCGCCGCCCGGATCACGCGTACGGCGATCTCGCCGCGGTTGGCGATCAGGATCTTGTCCAGCACGGCGCACAATGTAGGGCGGTGAACGCCAGCGACCGGGCGCCGACCCGCCCGTGGCCGCCGGGCTGGACGGTGCGCCACGTCGCCTCGACCGGCAGCACGAACACCGACCTCGCGGCCGCGGCGCCGTCGATGCCCGACCGCAGCGTCCTGGTCGCCGGCCACCAGACCGCAGGGCGTGGTCGTCTGGACCGCCGGTGGGAGGCGCCGCCAGGCACCAACCTCCTGGCGTCCATGCTGTTCCACGATGTCCCGGACCGGCCGGTTGAGCTGACACAGCGCGTCGGGTTGGCGGCGCTCGCGACCACCGCCGAGCTGGCCAATCTTCCTGCCGTGTTGAAGTGGCCGAATGACGTGCTCGTCGGCGAGGCCAAGCTGGCGGGCATCCTGGCCCAGCGCGTGGCCAGCGGGTCCGTCGTCGTGGGCATCGGCATGAACGTGCGGTGGGCGCCGCCGGGTGCCGCCCGCCTCGGTGAGCACCTCGCACCGCTCGACGTGCTCGCGGTGCTGCTCGCCGCCTTCGACGCCCTGCCGGCCGACATCGAGCCGGGCTATCGCGCCGCCCTGGTCACGCTCGGGCGGCGCGTGCGCGTCGAACGGCCGACCGGCGTGCTCGACGGGACGGCGGTCGACGTCGACGCCGCCGGCCGCCTGGTCGTCGTCGACGCCGGTGCCGTCACCCACCACCTCGACGTCGGCGACGTGATCCACGTGCGCTGACTCGACACGATCGTTCGCTCGCTTGGCTCCGCCGTTGGCTCGGTGCTTCAGTCCGGACGCTCGCTCACACCGCGTGCCACCCGCCCGCGGACGGTGCCAGTTAGCGTGATCGGCCATGTCTCGGAGCAGGATGCGCCGCCCACCCGGCGCCGTCGCCGTGCTCCTGGCCCTGCTCGTCGGCGCCGGGGGCAGCGCCGGCGTCCTCCTGGCCGCCCGCGACCGTTCGGGCGACGTGGAGGTCGTCGAAGGGATGGCGGAGGTGCTGCAGGTCCAGCCCAACGACGCCCCGGCGGAGAACTTCCTGCTCGTCGGGTCGGACTCGCGCGAGGGGGTCGATCCCAACGCCCCGAACGCTCCCGAGCTCGGCCTCGCCGAGGACTTCGTCGGACGGCGCAGCGACACGATCATGATCCTGCGCCGGGAGCGCAACGGCGGGGCGTCGCTGCTCAGCATCCCGCGCGACCTGTGGGTGCCGATCGCCGGCCGCGGCGAGAGCAACCGGGTCAACTCGTCCTACAACGACGGTCCTGCGGTCCTGGCATCGACCATCACCCAGGCGCTCGGCATCCCGATCCAGCACTACGTCGAGATCGACTTCGTCGGCTTCCAGGACCTCGTCGACGCCATCGGCGGCGTGGAGATCTGCTCCATGCTCGCCGCCCAGGACTTCATCTCTGGTCTGCAGCTCGACCCGGGGTGCCACAACCTCGACGGTCAGCAGGCACTGGCCTTCACCCGCAGCCGCCAGTACCAAGAGTTCGCCGACGGGGAGTGGCGGACGGATCAAACCGGCGACATCGGCCGCATGGGCCGTCAGCAGCAATTCATCCGCAACGCCGCCGACAAAGTCCTCGAGCAGGTGCAGGCCGACCCGTTCTCGCTGGACCGGATGCTCGACGCGGCGACGCGATCGCTGCGCATCGACGGATCGCTGGACCCGGTCCGCGCCGCCACTGCGCTGCGCGACGCCGCGGCCATCGGGCTGACGACCTACGTGTTGCCGGTCGTCGGCGCAGAGGTCGACGGCAAGTCGGTCGTCGAGCTGACCGCCGACGCCGAACCGATCCTCGACTACTTCCGTGGTACCGGCTCGGCCCCGCCGACGACGACTCCCGGCTAGGCGGCGCGAGGCCTTGCCTACACTGCGCGCCCGATGAAGGCGTTGCTGCTGGCCGGCGGCGCTGGGACCAGGTTGCGGCCGATCACGCACACCCGTGCCAAGCAGCTCGTGCCCGTCGCCAACACCCCCATCCTGTTCTACGGGATCGAGGCGATGGCGCAGGCCGGCATCAAGGAGATCGGCGTCATCATCGGCGACACCGGTGACGAGGTCCGTGCCGCCCTCGGCGACGGCTCCCGCTTCGGCGTCCGGTTCACGTTCCTGCCCCAGGACGCACCGCTCGGCCTCGCCCACTGCGTGCTGATCGCCCGGGACTTCCTCGGCGACGACGACTTCGTGATGTACCTCGGCGACAATCTGCTCGAGCAGGACTTGGCGGCGTTCGTCGCCGCCTTCGAGGCGGCCCGGTCGAAGGGCGACGCGCCGGTGGCGCAGATCCTCCTCAAGCAGGTGCCGGACCCGCACCGGTTCGGGATCGCCAGCCTCGACGCCGACGGCCACGTCGTGGCGCTGGTGGAGAAGCCCGACGACCCGCCGTCGGACCTCGCGCTCGTCGGCGTCTACCTGTTCGAGCCGACCATCCACGAGGCGGTGCGGGCGATCGAGCCGTCCGCCCGGGGTGAGCTGGAGATCACCGACGCGCTGCAGTGGCTCATCGACCACGGATACCGCGTGCGGACCGAGCGGCTCACCGGCTGGTGGATCGACACCGGAAAGCTGACGCCGCTGCTCGAGGCCAACCGGCTGTTGCTCGAGCGCATCGAGACCACCGTCGAGGGCGAGGTCGACGAGCGGTCGACGCTGGATGGGCGGGTCATCGTCGGAGTGGGCGCCCGCATCGTCAACTCGACAGTTCGCGGCCCGGTGGCGATCGGCGCGGGCACCGAGATCATCGACAGCTTCATCGGCCCGTTCTCGGCCATCGGCGCCGGTTGTCGCGTGCGCAACAGCGAGATCGAGCACTCCGTCGTGATGGACGACTCCGAGGTGACGGACATCCCGCGCCTCGAGGACTCGCTGATCGGCAGGGAGGCGGTGGTGACCCGGACGCAGCACCGGCCGAGGGCGCTGCGGCTGATGGTCGGCGACCACTGCCAGATCGACGTCGAGTAGCGCGGGCGACGGCGGCGCGATGCGTTTGTTCGTCACCGGTGCGGCCGGCTTCATCGGGTCGAACTACGTGCGTCACATCCTGGCGACAACGGACGACGAGGTGACGATCTTCGACGCGCTGACGTACGCCGGCAACCGGGACAACGTGGCCGACCTGGTCGACGACCGGCGCTGCCGTTTCGTTCACGCCGACATCTGCGACCAGGACGCCGTCGTCGCCCACCTGCCGGGTCACGACGCGGTGGTGCACTTCGCCGCCGAGTCGCACGTCGACCGCTCGATCAAGGACCCGTACGCGTTCGTGCGCACGAACTGCCACGGCACCAACGTGCTGTGCGACGTGGCCAGAGAGGTTGGCGTCGAGCGCTTCGTGCACGTCTCGACGGACGAGGTGTACGGGACGATCGCCGAGGGCTCGTTCTCCGAGACCGATGTCCTGACGCCGCGCTCGCCGTACTCGGCGGCCAAGGCCGGCTCGGACCTGATCGCCCTGTCGTATTGGACGACCCACGGCCTGCCGGTGCTGGTGACCCGGTCGAGCAACCAGTTCGGCCCGTACCAGTTCCCCGAGAAGGTCATCCCGCTGTTCGTCACCAACTTGCTCGACGGCCGGCGGGTGCCGCTGTACGGCGACGGCCTGAACGTGCGCGACTGGCTGTTCGTCGGCGACAACGTGCGGGCCATCCACCTCGTCCTGCACGCCGGCACGCCCGGCGAGATCTACAACGTCGGCGCCCACAACGAGCTGTCCAACATCGACCTGACCCGCCGGCTGCTGGCCCTGTGCGGACGCGACGAAAGCTTCATCGAGCCCGTCGCAGACCGGCTCGGCCACGATCGTAGGTACTCGATCACGACCGACAAGATCGCCGCCCTCGGCTGGCGGACCGAGCACGAGCTGGACGAGGCGCTCGAGCGCACGGTCGACTGGTACCGCAGCAACCGAGCGTGGTGGGAGCCGCTCAAGGCCAGGGCCGCGTTCTAGACCGATGCGTCTCCTCGTCACCGGCGCCGGCGGTCAGCTCGGCCACGACGTCGTGGCGATGGCGCCGGCGGCCGGTGACTAGGTCGTGGCTTGTGATCACGCTGCGCTCGACGTCACCGATCGCGACGCCGTGCTGGCTGCCCTCACGACCGTGCGACCGCACGCGGTGGTCAACGCGGCGGCGTGGACGGCGGTCGACGCCTGCGAGCACGATCCCGAGCGGGCGTGGCGGTCCAACGCGGTGGCGGTGCGGTGGATCGCCGAAGGGTGCGCGCGGGTGGGAGCGCACCTCGTGCACGTCTCGACGGACTACGTGTTCGACGGCACGCTCGACCGGCCGTACCACGAGTGGGACGTGACCGGGCCACAATCGGTCTACGGCGCTTCCAAGCTGGCCGGCGAGTACGAAGCGGCGGCGCTCGGTGCGCAAGCCGCAGTCGTGCGCACGTCATGGGTGTGCGGCGCCAACGGCTCGAACATGGTCACGCTGGTGCGCCGGCTGGCCGATGAAGCGGCCGGCCAGGCCGGAGCCTTGACCTTCGTCGACGACCAGCGCAGTTGCCCGACGTTCACGGCGGACCTGGCGCCGATGCTGCGCCGGATCGCCATCGACCGGCGCAGCGGCGTCCACCACGTGACCAACCAGGGCGCCGTGTCCTGGTACGAGTTCGTCGTCGAGGTCCTGCGCGCCAGCGGTCACGACCCAGCGCTGGTGCGCCCCATCACGACCGCCGAGCTGAACCCGCCGCGCCCCGCGCCACGCCCCGCCAACAGCGTCCTCGACAACGCCGTCCTGCGCGCCGCCGGCCTCCCCCTCCTGCGTGACTTTCGCGACGGGCCGGTGGCCGAGCTCGTCGCCAGCCTTCGCCGCCGCCGCCGCCGCCGCTGACGAGCTCAGTCGGCGACGATCCCGGCCGCCACGGCCGGCTGACGGTAGGCGGCGGCCAGCGTGTCGAGCGTCTCGTGCGCGTTGAGCCCGCTCGGGTTGGGCACGACCCACAGCTCGGCGCCGGCAAGATCATCCGGCTGGTGACCGGGCGCCGCCTTTGGCAAGCCGAAGGCATGGCGATAGGCGCTGACGCCGGCGATGGCGACGACTCGCGGCCGGTGCTGATCGACGAACGAGCGCAGCCGCTGGCCGCCCGTCAGCAGCTCGGCCGGCGTCAGTTCGCTGGCTCGCGGCGTCGCCCTGGCGACGAGGTTGGTGATCCCGATGCCCCGCTCGACCAGGTACCGGCGGTCGTCGGCGGTGAAGCCGGCGCCCCGGTCGATGTCCCGTTCGATCACGCCGGCGCGACGCAGCGCCGGGTAGAAGCGATTGCCGGGGTGGGCGAAGTGGGTGTTGGTCGCCGCCGTCCACAACCCGGGGTTGATCCCGACGAACAGCAGCCGCAGCCCCGGCCCGACGAGGTCGGGCACGGTGGTGTCCCGGAACGACTCCAGCTCCGCCCGCGTGAAGCCCATTGCTTGCCATCATGGCGGCATGCGGGTGGCGTTCACGATGGAGCAGTGCTGGCACAACGTGCCGGGTGGCACCGCCGTGAGCGCCATCGAGCTGGCTCGGCGCCTGGCCCGCCGGCCCGATGTGACGCTGCTGGGCGTCTCGGCCCGTCACCGGCGCGCCCCGGACCCACCGTGGCGCTCGCCCATTCCCGTCACCCAGCTTCCGCTGCAGCGGGCGCTGCTGTACGAGTCGTGGCTGCGGCTGCGCCGGCCGTACGTGGAAGGCGCCACGGGTGCGATCGACGTGGCGCACGCCACCGGCATGGTGCCGTGCGCGACCCGTGCCCCGCTCGTAGTGACGTTGCACGACGCCGCCTTCGTCCACCACCCGGAGCGGTTCAGCCGCCAGGGCCTGCGGGTGCTGCGCCGCAGCCTCGCCGTCACGCGCGACGTGGCGCGCCTCGTCCTCACGCCGAGCCAGGCGAGCCGCGACGATCTCGTCGACCTGGGCATCGACGCCGCCCGGCTGCGCGTCGTGCCGTGGGGCGTCGACGGCGGCCTCGCCGGCGGACAAGACGTGCGCGACCTGCGCGCCCGCTACCAGCTGCCAGAGCGCTTCGCCTTGTTCGTCGGCACCGCCGAGCCGCGCAAGAACCTGCACCGCCTGGCCGAGGCCATGCCGCGTATGAAGGATCCGCTGCCGCTCGTGATCGCCGGCCCCGACGGGTGGGGTGGCGGCGGCCAGGACCTGCACGGTGACGTCCGCGTCCTCGGCTTCGTCCCGGCCGAGGACCTCGCCGCGCTGTACGCCGCAGCGACCGTGTTCGCCTATCCGAGCGAGCTGGAGGGGTTCGGGCTTCCGGTCGCCGAGGCCATGGTGCAGGGCACACCGGTCGTGACCAGCGCCGGCACGTCGACCGAGGAGGTCGCCGGCGGCGCCGCCGTGCTGGTCGACCCGCTCGACGTCGACGCCATCGCCGCCGGCCTCGACGACGCCACGGAGCGGGCGCCGGAGCTGGCCGTCGCCGGCCGGGCCCGCGCTGCCGAGCTGTCGTGGGAGGCGACGGCGACAGCGACGTTGGCCGCCTACCGGGAAGCAATGTCGTGAGCGAGCTGACCGCAGGCGTCAACCTGCTGTGGTGCCTGCCGGGAGAGGTCGGCGGGTCGGAGGAGTACCTGGTCAGACAGCTCACCGGCCTGCACGAGGCCGCCCCCGACGTGCGGGCCCGGCTGGCCGTTCTGCCCGGCTTCGCCGCCGCCCACCCGCAGGTCGCCGCTGACCACGAGCTGGTCGTCGCTTCGCTCGACGCACGGCGCCGGAGCCGGCGAGTGCTCACCGAAGCGACGTGGCTGCGGGCGCAGCTGCGCGGCGCCGACGTGGTCCACCACGGCGGCGGCACCGTGCCGCCGCGGTCGCCGCGCCCGATCGTGGGGACGATCCACGACCTGCAATACCGCACGTTTCCCGAGTACTTCACGGCCCGCAAGCGGCGCTACCTCTCGCTCGTCGTGCCCCGGTCGGCGCGTCGCGCCGCGGTCGTGACCGTGCCGAGCGGGTACGTCCGCGACACGGTGGTCGCGGCGTTCGCCATCGACGCGCAACGAGTGATCGTCGTGCCGCACGGCGTCGACGCGCCGGCCTCGTGGACGGCGGAGGACGTGCTGCGCCGGCGCCACCACCTCGGCGGCCGGCGCTTCATCGTGTACCCGGCGATCACCCACCCGCACAAGAACCACCGCCTCCTGCTGGAGTTGATGGCGGGACCGTGGGCCGACCCGGACCTGCTGCTCGTCCTCCTCGGCGGGCGCGGCACCGCCGACGACGACGTCGCGGCGAGCATCCGGCGCCTCGACCTGGGCGCCCGCGTGATCCGGCCCGGACGGGTGTCCGACGCCGATCGCGACGGGTTCATCGCCGCCGCATCGGCCGTGGTGTTCCCCTCCGAGTACGAAGGGTTCGGCGCCCCGGTGCTGGAGGCGATGGTGCTGGGCACCCCGGTGCTGTGCGGCGACCGCGCCGCCCTGCCCGAGGTGGCGGGCGACGCCGCCGTCGTGCGCCCGTTGACGGTGGGGGCCTGGGCCGACGGCCTGGGCGAGGTCGAGCGCCGACGCGAGGAGCTGGTCGCCGCCGGCCGGCGCCGGGCGGCCTGGTTCAGCGCCGCCGGATCCGGGGCCCGCCTGGCCGAGGCGTACCGTGTGGCGGCGGCGTGCGCCTGATCGTCCTCGGCCCGCACTTCGCGCCCGACACCGCGCCGACCGGCCGGGTGCTGACCCGCCTCGTGCACGAGCTGGCGGCGCGCGGCGACGAGGTGCACGTCGTCACCGCTCTGCCGTGGTACCGCGACCACGCCGTCGAGGCGCACTGGCGGGGACGGCTCGCGCGGCGTGAGGCGACGGCCTGGGGGAGTGTGCGCCGGGTGCACCCGTTCCCCGGCGACGATCGTCGCGACCTCGCGCGCCGCACGTTGGGGTTCGCCGGCTTCTCGCTGCTCGTCGCGTGGTGCGGGCTGGGCGCCGGGGGGTGGCTGCGCCGGGCCGACGCCGTGATCGCCATGTCGCCGCCGCTGACCATGGGGTTGACCGGGCGGCTCGTGGCCTGGGCCCACCGGGCACCGCTCGTGTTCAACATCCAGGACGTCTTTCCGGACGCCGCCGTGGAGACCGGCGCCATCACCGACCGCCGGATCATCGCCGTCGCCCGGCTCCTCGAGCGGTGGAGCTACCGCCTCGCCGACGCCGTGACCGTGCTGTCCGAGGACCTGCGGGCCAACGTGGTCGCCAAGCTGGCGCCGGTCCGGGCGACGACGGTGCACACGATCCCCAACTTCGTCGACACGACCCAGATCGCGCCGGCCGATCGGGTCACCGCGTACCGCACCGAGCTCGGCATCGGCGCAGAGCCCGTCGTGCTGTACGCCGGCAACATCGGCTACTCGCAATCCCTCGAGCTGTTGGTCGAGCTGGCCCGCCGGCGTCCCGACGTGACCGTGTTGATCAATGGCGACGGCTCGGCCCGGGGCGCGCTGGAGGCGGCGGCTTCCGGCGTGCCGAACGTGCGCTTCGGCAGCTACGTCGCCGGCGACCGCCTTGGAGAGCTGCTGGCCACGGGCGACGTCCATGCCGTTCCACTGCGCCGGGGCCTCGGGCGGGTCAGCGTGCCGTCGAAGACGTACTCGATCCTGGCTGCCGGCCGGCCGATCGTGGCGGCCATCGATCCGGGCACGGAGGTCCCGCGTCTGCTCGCCGCGTCGGGCGCCGGTGTCGCGGTGGAGCCAGACGATGCCGACGCCTTCTGCGTCGCCGTCGGCGAGCTGGTCGACGATCCCGAGCGGGCGGGCGCGATGGGCGAGCGCGGCCGGCGCTGGGTGCTCGGCGCGGCGTCACCAGGGGCCGTCGCCGAGGCCTACAGGCGCCTGATCTCGGCGCTCGGGCGCCGGTAGCCTGCGGCCCCCATGGTCTCGTCGTCGTCGACCCGGCGCGCCGCCCGGCTGGCGCAGAAGGGCAAGGGCAAGCGCATCCGCTTCCAGGGCGGGACGTTCTTCCCACTGATCATCATGGCCATCCTGGTCCTGGGTCTCGGCACCATCGTCTACGCCCGCCAGTCCCAGCCCGCCGTCGACTCGACGCCGCCGACCAGCGAGGACCACTGGCACGCCGCCTACGGGTTCAGCCTGTGCGACCAGCCCGAGTACTTCCAGCTGGCCGGAGCCAAGGAGGAGGCCGATGCCCAGGGTCGTCTGATCAGCACCGCGTTCCTGCGCACCGGCGTGCACTCGCACAACGACGGCGTGATCCACTGGCACGCCTACACCTCGGCCGCCGTCGGCAGGAACGCCCAGCTCGGGGTGTTCACGGACGTCTACGAGGTCGAGCTGACCGACGACACGCTCCGCTTCCCCGACGATCAGGGCGGCAAGGAGTACATCGAGGGCGAGACCATGTGCGACGGCGAGCCCGGCGAGCTGAAGGTGATCGCCTGGAACAACTACCAGGACACCGGCACCGGCACGACGTACGTGTCGAACTTCGACGACATCCCGTTCGATCGGGACGGCCTGGTGTACACGATCGCCTTCCAGCCGTCCGGCACCGAGGTGACGATGCCCCCGTGGGCGGCCGACCTGCCGGCGCTCGGCGCCGTCGACACCGACGATCCCGAACCGACGCAGGAGGGCTCGGTCCCGCCCGAGCCGCAGCAGCTCGAGGGCTCGGTGCCGATCGACAGCGCCCCCGACACCACTGGGGGCTGATGCACGCCGTCGTCCTGGTCGGCGGGTTCGGCACCCGGCTCCGGCCGTTGACGAACACGGTCCCCAAGTCGATGTTGCCGGTGGCCCACGTGCCGCTGATCGTCCGGCTGATCGGCAACCTCGAACGAGGCGGCGTCGATGGGGTCACTTTGGCGCTCGGGTTCCTGCCCGACCCGTTCGTGGAGGCGTTCCCCGACGGGCGCTGCGGTGGGGTGGAGCTGGCCTACGCCATCGAGCCAGAGCCGCTCGACACCGGCGGCGCCATCCGCTTCGCCGCCGAACACAGCGTCATCGACGACACGTTCGTCGTTGCCAACGGCGACGTCCTGACCGACCTCGGCGTTGCCGCCCTGGTCGCCCACCACCGGGGTCGTGACGCCGAAGCGACAATCCACCTCGTTCCGGTCGCCGACCCGTCGGCGTTCGGCGTCGTCGAGTGCGATGCCGACGGGCGGATCCGGCGCTTCGTCGAGAAGCCCGCACCGGGCACCGAACCGAGCAACCTGATCAGCGCCGGCACCTACGTGTTCGAACCGAGCGTCCTCGCCCGCATCCCGGCGGGACGGCCGGTGTCGATCGAGCGGGAGATCTTCCCGCTCGTGGCCGCCGACGGGTGCTTCGACGCCATCGCCACCGACGACTACTGGATCGACGCCGGTCGGCCCGACCTGTACTTGCGCGCCAACCTCGACCTGATCGACGGCCGCCGTCGCGAGCTGGTGGCGGCCGTGGCGCCCGGCGCCCTGGTTGCCCGGTCGGCGACGGTCGAGGGCAGCGTCGTCGGCACCGGCGCAACGGTCGGGTCTGGCGCGCGCGTGCGCCGCAGCGTGCTGCTGCCGTACGCCGTCATTGGTCCCGGGGCGCAGGTCGACGAGAGCGTCGTCGCCGGCACGGTGGGCGCCGATGCCCACCTCGTTCGCACCGTCGTCGGCGGCGACGCCAAGATTGCCGACCGTGAGCACCTCGACGACGCCAGAGTCCCCGCCGGCTGACGAACCGACCGTCGCCACCGGTGGCGTGCTCGTCATTGGCGGCGCCGGGTTCCTCGGCTCGCATCTGGTCGACCGGCTGATCGCCGAGGGTGAGGCGGTCGACGTGGTCGACGATCTGTCGACCGGGTCACTCGGGAACCTGGCCGAGGCCCGGCGCGCCGTGGCCGCCGGCGTGTCGAGCCAGCTGCGCATTCACACGTCCGACGGAGGCATCGAGGCCGTCGGCGACCTCGTGGCCCTGCGCCGGCCGCGGGAGATCTACCACCTTGCCCTGCTGCCGCGGGCGGCCACCGCCACCGAGCTCGGACGTTCCTTCACGTCGATGCTCGGCGTGCTCGAGGCGGCGCGGCGCAACGCCGTCGGCAAGGTGATCGTCGCCTTGCCGGCATCGGTGCTGTACGGCCACCCGCCCGGTCGGGACCTTCCGGCGAAGGAAGGCACGTTCGTGCCGCGCGGCGTGCGCGGCGTCGTGGCCAAGGCCATCGTCGATCTGCTGACCACGTATCGGGAGCTCCACGCCATCGAGTTCACGGCCCTGGCCGTGACGACGGTCTACGGGCCGCGCCAGCGCGCCGAGGGCGGCGTGGTCGCCGCGCTGGTCGCCGCCGCCGGCCGCGGGGAGCCGCCGACCATCACCGGCGACGGCCGCCAGACACGCGACTTCGTTTTCGTCGACGACGTCGTGGACGCGCTCGTACGTGCCGGCGAGCGGGGGAGCGGCCTCGTCGTCAACGTGGGGACCGGCGTGCAGACGCCGCTGCTCACGCTGTGGTCGACGATCGCTCCGGATGGTCCGGCACCGCGGTTGGTGGCGGCGCGCGACGACGAGCTGGCCCGCTTTGCCGTCTCACCCGTCCGGGCCCGCATCCACCTCGCCTGGGCCTCCTGGACCAGCCTCGAGGAGGGCCTTGGCGCACTGCGCTGACCGCGCCGAGCTACGTGCGGTACGCGTCGGCGCGTGCACGAACATCGAGGACGGTGACGACGTGGCGGTCTTCGTCGATGCGGTAGCGGACGCGGTAGGTGCTCCGTCGGGCGACCCACTCGCCGGCAAATGGAGCACGCAGCGGCTTGCCGAGCCGCCGAGGGTTGTCGCGGAGCGCTCCGTCGATCAGTTCCCAGGCCGCCGTCGCGATCTTGAGTGGGAGCTCGTCGGTCAGGGCACGGCGCGCTGGGCGCGCCAGCTCGACGCCACACCTCACGCAGCGCCAGTGGCGCGCTGCACTCGTTCGGCGAGGAGCCGGTCGACCTCGTCGCGCTCGGTGACGTCCCCCGTCGCGATCGAGCGCTCAGCCTCAGCGAGGCGTTCCCGATCGATCGGGTCGTTGAGCAGCTCGAGGGTCTCCATGATCGACTCGTAGTCGTCGATCGAGATCACGACGGCGGCCGGCGTCCCGTTGCGGGTGATGGTCAGCGTGTCGTGGGTGCGGGTCACGCTGTCGACGAGCGACGAGAGCTGGTCCCTGACCTTGGCCAGCGGGAGCGTGGTCATAGCCAGAATGCTAGCCAACCGGTCGCACACCGGGGTGCCGCCTGTTCGCTGTCGACGATCTCGACGGCGTTGCAGGCCCGCTGGCAGCTGTACCTGGCCGCCGTGATCCCGGACGGAACGCTCAGTCTCGCCGACGAGCTCGGCGCCGGTGCGTCCGAGATCGCTCACGAGGGCTGGATCGGGGGCGATCCGACCTCCGACCTCGAGGCCGCCCGTCGTTTCCTGTTCCACGACTGCCCGGACGACGTGGTGTCGTGGGCATTGACGACACTGCGACCATTCGTCCCCCGGGCTGTCTACGAGCAGGCGTTGGAACCGGGCGGCGTCGCGTCGGCGGCGATCGTGCCCACACGCGACCGGACGCTGCGCCCGGCCTGGATGATCGAGGCGGCGCGTCGTCGACTGGGGGTCGAGCCCGCGAGCAGTCGCCAACGGCATCGGCACTATCACGGCCAGGTAGCGGCGGCCAGCCCAGAACGTCGGGCGGCGGGTTGGTCGGGGAACGTGATGCACCAGTGTTCCATGCGTTCGCCGAGGGGGTGTTGGTAGGGCTGGTCGGGGTTGGGTGGTGGCCCGGTGGGTTTGGTGGGGTGGGCGGCGGGATCGATGGGTCGGCCGTGGCCGTCGGTGAAGGTGAGTCCGTCGGGGTCGTCGGCGTTGCCGGCGATGCCGAGCAGGCCCTGGTGGTGGAGGCGGTGGTCGGCGGGGCAGATGCCGATCAGGTTGCAGGTGTCGGTGGGGCCGCCGTGTTCGTCGTGGATGACGTGGTGGACTTGTAGCCAGCGGGTCTGGGTGCACCATGGCACCC
>JBPCJL010000143.1:0-16929 GCA_051005355.1 Ilumatobacteraceae bacterium | reverse complement strand
AAACATCACGAGTACCAAACCGACGTGGAAGGAGAAGAAACGCGAGAAGGCTCTGGCCGCCGGGCCCACCCCCCCCCCCCCGAGCCCCGCCGGCCAAGTCTGGCCGGCCCCGGGTGCGCCACGCGACCGCGTCGACGACGGCCCGGTGACGCCGTGGCGCTCCGGCGTCATGACGGTGAACGGCACGATCACGGCCACGGCCGTGCTCTTCACGCTGCTGCTGGTCAGTGCGACCGCCGGTTGGTTGGCCACCGGCGCTTCGGAGGAGGGGGAGCCGATCCAGTTCCCGAGCCTCGCCATGATCGGCGTCGTCGTCGGGTTCGTCGCCGTCATCGCCCTGTACTTCAAGCCGCAGTGGGCCAAGATCCTCGGGCCGATCTACGCCATCGCCCAGGGATTCTTCGTCGGGGCGATTTCGGCGGTGTTCAACGGGCAGTGGGACGGCATCGTCGTGCAGGCTGCGGGGGCCACCCTGGCCGTGTTCACCGTGATGCTCGTCCTCTACCGCACGCGGATCATCAAGGTCACCGACCGCTTCCGCAAGATCGTCATCGGGGCCACGCTCGGCGTGATGCTGCTGTACCTCGTGTCGTTCGTCATCAACCTGTTCGGCAGCGAGGTGGGGTTCATCAACAGTCCGAGCGCACTCGGCATCGCCTTCAGCGTGTTCGTGTGCGGCCTGGCGGCCTTCAACCTGGCCCTCGACTTCGACTTCATCGAGCGGGGCGCCCGTGAGGGCCTGTCGAAGGACTACGAGTGGTTCGCCGCTGTCGGTTTGCTCGTGACGGTGGTCTGGCTGTACCTAGAGATCCTCCGGCTGCTCGCCAAGCTGCGCGAGAACTGACCGTCAACCCCCGGCTCGGGGATCGAGCCCCGACCTCCGCGACCCTGGCGCGCGCCGGCGAAACCTTCGCCACGACCGTTGCCGGCGGCCTGCTCGGCGGTCTCGCGTGGTCGATTGGAGGGCTGGGTTGGCCGGCGGCCGTCGTCGGTTCGCTCAACGGCCTGATCTGCGGTGTGCGTCGCACGTACGAGTGGCGTTCGGCGCGTGGCGTGGTGGCCTTCGTGCTCGACTCGACCTGGGGCGCGCCGATGACGTTCGCTGCGCTGGTCGCCCACGGCGTGGCGCAGGTGACGCCGGGTCGGGGGCGCTACGTCGAGGCACTGAGCACGCGGCAGGACCGCCACGTGTACGCCGGCGGTCTCCGGGTGCGCAAGCGCTTCGTCGTCGCCCTCGGCAACACCGTCAACAACGCCGGTGCCGTCGCGGTGCACTCCGTGCGCCGCCAGCAACTGGTGCGTGACCACGAGGACATCCACATCTGGCAGGCCCGGTGCTTCGGTCCGCTGTTCCCGGTCATGTACGTCGGCTGGACGATCGCTGCCGGCGCCGCCGGGGCGGTGGTGTGGCTGGTCCGCCGTCCGCAGGGCGCGTCGCTGGCGCGTGTCGTCGAGACGTATGCGTACTTCCTGAACCCGTTCGAGTGGTGGGCCTACAGCCGCGATGGCAGCTGGCCGCCGCCGGGCATGGTGCCGGGCCTCGGCTGGCGACGTCCGCTCGTCCGACCGATCAGCGCCCGGGCGACCCATCCAGCGCAGCGAGCGCCGTCAGCAGGGCCCGGTTGAACTCCTCGGGCGCCTCCTGCTGCGTCCAGTGCCCGGCGCCGTCGATCAGCGTGGCGCCGCGGAAGTCGGGCAGCGTGGCGTCCATCGACTCGACGTAGCCGGGCCGCGACGCGATGACGGCGTCGCGGGTGCCGCCGATGAACCACACCGGCATGGTCGGCGCCGGTAAGTCCTTTACGCGCTCGTGGTTGGCGTCGAGGTTGCGGTACCAGCTGATCGGCCCGAAGAAAACCACTGGCCTCGAACGAGTCGACGTAGGTGGCCAGGTCGTCGGCGGTCAGCCACGCCGGCAGCTCGGGGGGCACCGGGCCGGCGGCGGCCATGGCGTCGAGGAAGCCGGTCCCTTCGGCCGGCAACGGGTCGGGTGGGCGGTCCGGGAAACCGTCGCCCGAGGCGGCCCACAAGATCGTGCGCATCGTCCGCTCGACGTCGGCCGCCAGCTCGGCCTCGGCTGGGCCGACGGTCTGGAAGTAGAGGATGTAGAAGAAGCGGTCGCCGAACTGGGCGCGAAACAGCTCGGTCGGCGGGGCCGGCCACGGCGTGTAGGGCACGCTGGCGTTGATCACAGCGCGGACCCGGCCCGGGTGCAGTCGGGCGAGGTCCCACACCACCAGCGCCCCCCAGTCGTGGCCGACGAACACGGCGTCGTCGTGGCCGGTTTCGTCGAGCAATCCGAGCAGGTCGCCGCCCAGGTCGTTGATGCCGTAGGCGGCGATGTCGGTCGGCGCGCTCGAGCGTCCGTAGCCCCGCTGGTCGGGCGCCACCACGTGGTAGCCGGCGGCGGCCAGCGGCTCGAGCTGGTGGCGCCACGAGTGGGCGCACTCCGGGAAACCGTGGCTGAGGACGACGGCCGGGCCGGTCGGGTCACCGGCTTCGACGACGTCGAGCTCGATGCCGTTGACGGCGCGGCGCACGACGGTCACCGTCATTGCGTGCGGGCGCTGGATCGCCAGGCCGCCTCGGCGGCGCCGAGCTCGGTGGCCGGCGGCCCGCCGATGCGGTACTCGAGGATCATGTCCCGCCATGGGTTGGTGACCTCGAGTCGCCCGAGGATGGCGCTGACGCCCCACACCACGCGGTCGAGGATCACGAAGCTGGCCGGCATGTTCAGTTTGGCGATCACCTCGGCGTGCGGCCCGTTGAGATCGAAGATCCGCGCCAACGTCTCGCCCATCCACTGCCGGGTGAATGTGAACTCGTCGACGAGGTACGGGCGGTAGGGGCTCGACACGTAGTCGTAGACGGCGTGCGGGTCGAGACCGTGGCCGGCGGCGAGAAAGCCCGCGACCTCCATGGCGTCGACCAGGCGCTCGGGGTCGCGATGCACGACGATGGCGTCGAGGCTCGGCTCGAGGCGCTGCCACTCGTCGTGCTCCCAGCGCTTGACGAGGCCGAAGTCGAGGAACGTGACGCTGCCGTCGTGGTGGAAGCGGTAGTTGCCGGGGTGGGGGTCGCCGTTGAAGGCCCCGAGGCGCTGGATCGAGTGCTGGCCGAAGCGCCAGACCACCTCGCCGGCGCGCTGCTTGGTCTCGGCCGAGGCCGTGGTCATGAACTGCTCCCAGTTCATGCCGTCGATCCATTCGGTGGTGAGGACCTTCTCGCCCGACACAGCCGGGACGACGCGCGGGATGCGCACCCACGGGTGGCCGGCGAAGTGGTCGGCGAACTCCTCGACGTTGCGCGCCTCGAGCCGGTAGTCGAGCTCCTCGCGCATGCGGGCCCGCAGCTCGTCGACCAGCCCACGGGCGTCGAGGCCATTGAGAGCCAGCGCCGAGAACACCTTGTACATGACCTCGGCGCCGTCGAGATCTTCCTCAATCGCCTCGGCGACGCCCGGGAATTGGACCTTGACGGCGACGGGCCGACCCTGCTTAGTCGTCGCCCGGTGCACCTGGCCGATGCTCGCCGCGGCGACCGGCAGGTCCTCCCAGGTGGCGAACACCTCCTCAGGGGCGGCGCCGAGGTCCTCCTCCACGACGCTGGCGGCGAGCGTCGGCGACATCGGCGCCGCGTTGGCCTGCAAGGCGGCGAGGGCGGCCTGCGCGTCGTCGGGCAGGCCTTCGATGATGAAGCTGACGAGCTGGCCGAGCTTCATCAGCACGCCCTTCATCTCGCCCAACTCCTTGGCCACGTCCTCGGCCGTGCGGATGGCGAACTGCTCGTCGAGCTCGGCTCGGCGCTCGGCCGGCGAGACGAGCTGGCGGGCCTTGGTGCCGGCGTAGCGGGTGGCGTTGCGGGCTGTCATCTTCCACATGCGACGCGAGCGCCACGACATGACCCGACCGAGCTTGCGCCCGACGACGATCGCACCGATGCCGACCCCGCCGGCGGCGACGGCGACCGCGCCGCGTCGTGCTCGCACAGGTCCGGATCGTACCCATCGGAGGGTTTCCGTACCGGGGGCCGGGCGTGAAACCCTCCGGTGCGCTCAAACCCTCCGATGGCGGAGGACCTACCATCTGGCGCGATGGCGGCACGGCGCTCGACGGTCTCGCGGTGGCGGGATCTGCCGATGGCGGTGCTGATGCTGGCGCCGTCGGCGGTCATCCTCGGCGCGTTCGTCCTGTACCCGCTGGGCCGGGCCGTGTGGCTCGGCTCCACCAGATGCAATGCCCAGGGCAACGACTGCCGATCGAACGGGTGGGACCAATACGTCGACGTCGCCCGCAGCAACGAGTTCCGGGATGCGCTGCTCGTCACGATCAAGTTCGCGTTGATCACCGTGCCGGTCGGGATCGTGCTCGGCGTCGGGCTGGCCGTGCTGGCCGACAAGTACCTGCGCGGCGTCGGGATCTTCCGGGCCATCTTCTCCTCGACCATCGCCACGTCGGTCGCCGTCGCCAGCCTGATGTGGCTGTTCCTGCTCGAGCCGTCCGTTGGCGTGCTGTCGAACGTCGGCTGGATCGGCGACCTGTTCCCCGTCGTCAAGGCGCCCGGGTTGGTCAACGATCCGGGCACTGCGCTCGGGTCGGTCGCCGCATCGAGCGTGTGGGCCGGACTGGGGTTCACGTTCATCCTCATCACCGCCGGCCTACAGGGCATCCCGCGCGATCTCCACGAGGCCGCAGTGGTCGACGGCGCCGGTGGAACGCGCCGGTTCTGGAGCATCACGCTGCCCTTGCTCGGGCCGACGCTGCTGTTCGTGATCATCGTGCTCACGACACGGGCGTTCCAGGCCTACGGCGAGATGGACCTGCTGACGAACGGCGGTCCGCAGCCCCAGCGGTCGACGACGACGCTCACCTACCTGACCTACGGCGGGACGTCGCTCATCAACAACAACCTCGGGCTGCAGGCCTCCACGGCCGTGCTGCTGTTCCTCGTCCTGCTCGTGCTGTCCGTCCTCCAGCTCGCCGGCATCGGCCGCCGCGTCCACTACGCCTGAATCCCCATGACAGCCGACGCGACGACCACCTACGACCACCCGTCGGGATGGAGGGCGGTCGGGCGCTACGGGCTCCTCGTGGTCGTCGCCGTGATCGTTCTGTTCCCCGTGTACACGACGATCGTCGCCGCCCTCAAGCCGGGCAACAAGGTGCTGGAGAACCCGCTCGTCCCCGACGCCTTCACGCTCGAGGTGCTCGGCGATGCGTGGACCGAAGGCCGCCTCGGGCGGTTCCTGCTCAACTCGCTGATCGTCGCCACGATCATCACCGTCGCCCAGATCGTGACCGCCGTGCTGTCGGCGTACGCCTTCGCCATCCTCGAGTTCCCCGGTCGCACCGTGCTGTTCGTGATCTTCCTCGCCACCCTGCTCGTGCCCGCGGAGGCGACGTTCATCGTCAACCGGCGGACCATCGATTCGCTGGGTTGGCTGAACAGCTACGCCGGGCTGACCGTGCCGTTCCTGGCCGCCGCCTTCGGGACGTTCCTGATGCGCCAGGTCTTCCTGTCGCTGCCGCGCGACCTGCGCGACGCGGCGGCCATCGATGGCGTCGGCCATCTCGGGTTCCTGCGCCACGTCGCCGTCCCGTTGGTCCGCCCGACGATCGGCGCCCTCGGTCTGTTCGGGTTCCTGTCGGCGTTCAACCAGTACCTGTGGCCGAACCTCATCACCACCGAGTCGAACATGTACACGGTGCAGAGCGGGCTGCGGCAGCTGAGCGAGGCCCGCCTCGACCAACCGAACCTCGTGATGGCCGGTGTGATCCTGGCTGCTGTCCCGATCGTCATCGTCCTGCTCGTGTTCCAGCGCCAGCTGGTGCGCGGTCTGACCGCCGGGGCCGTGAAGGGGTGAGACCGCGCGCGGTGATGGTGGCGGCCCTGGCCAGCTGCGCGGTGATCGCCGCCTGCGGGTCGGGCCGGTCGATCCTCGATGCGGGCAACGAGCCGGTGCCATCGACCACGACGACGACGACGATCCCGGTCACCGCGCCACCGGGCGAGACGCTGCCCCCCACCACCACGACGGCGCCGGCGACCACGACGACCACGCCGCTCGACTCGCTCCCGCCCTGCCCGGTCGATGCGCTGCCCCCGGATGGGGCCGAGCCGGTGCAGATCACGTTCTGGCACGGGTTCGGCACCGAGATCGAGAGCAGCCTGCTGCGGCTGACGGAGCAGTACCACGCCAGTCAGAGCGCGGTGCGGGTGACGCTCGAGCCCCAGGGCGGCTACCGCCAGACGATCGACAAGTACGTGCAGAGCAGCCAGGCCAGCAAGCCGCAGCTCGTGCTCATGCCCGAGTACATGCTCCAGCAGATCGCCGACAGCGGGACGATCATCCCGGCCGGCGCCTGCATCGAGGCCAGCGGCTACGACACGGAGCCGTTCGTGGACGGCGTCCTCGATGCGTACAACACGGCGGGTGTGCAGTGGGCGATGCCGTTCTCCGTCAGCGACCCGGTCCTGTACTACAACCGGTCCATGTTCGAGGCCGCCGGCCTCGACCCAGACGTGCCGCCGCTGTCGATCGAGGACCTGCGCACCGCGTCGCAAGCGCTGATCGATGCCGGCGTCGCCACCTACGGCATCTCCCTCGACTCCGGTGTCGACTCGGGTGGCGGCTGGTTCCTCGAGCAGTGGCTGGCCAAGGCCGGCTCGCTGTATGCCGACAACGGCAACGGACGGCTGGCCCCGGCGACGCGAGTGCTGTTCGACGGAGCCGAGGGTGTGGACTTCCTGACGCAGGTGCAGTCCCTGGTGGCCGACGGCCTGGCCGTGTACGTCGGCGACAACCCCAACGGTCAGGACGCCCTGCTCAAGCTGGCCGATCAGACGACGCCGGCGGCGATGACGATCTCGTCGTCGGGCGCGCTCGGCACGATCATCACGGTGCTCGACGGAGGTCTGATCCCGGGGATCACCAGCGCTCAGTTGGGCGTCGGTCCGATGCCCGGTCCGGACGGCAACCCGCTGGCGCTGGTTGGCGGGGCGGCGATCTACATCGTGGCCGACAAGGGTGACGCAGCGGCGGCGGCGACGTGGGACTACCTCCAGTTCCTCCTCGACCCCCAGACCCAGTCGACGTGGGCGGCGGAGACCGGATACGTGCCGGTGCGCCAGGACGCGGCCGAGCTCGAGCCGCTGCAGGCGCTGTTCGCCGCCGACCCGCGGTACCGGGTCGCCTACGACGCGCTGCTCGGGGCGTCGGCCGACGATCCGTCCACGCTCGGGCCCGTCCTCGGCCCGCTGCGGGAGGTGCGCTCCGTGACCGCCGCCGCCGTCGCATCGATCTTCACCGGCGCCGACGTCGCCACCACCCTCACCGCCGCCGCCCAACAGAGCGACGCCTTGATCACCGACTACAACGCCCGCAACTAGCGCGCGTCCCTCCATCTGGGCGGGATCCGTCTCTGGGCAGGATCCGTCTCACCCCTCGGAACGGATTCCGCCCAGATGGAGCGCCGTTTCCGTTCGGGCTCGCTCATCGCGCCCAGGGTGGGTGTGGAACTTCGAACCTTCGACGAGTACGCCCGCCAGCACCACGGCCTGATCACTCGCGATGCAGCCATCCGTTGCGGCATGTCGCGCACCGGTTGGTACCGCGCTCTCGCGGAGGGCGAGCTGGCGCCGATCTACGCCGGCGTCGCCCGGCTCTACGGGACACCGGTCACTCGCGAGCAGACGATCGCCGCCGCGGTCCTTGCGGCCGGACCGGGCGCCATGGCCTCGCACCGCTCGGCTGCACTTCTCTGGGGCGTGCCGCGCCCAGACGCGGATCCGATCGACGTAATGCTCTCGAACCGCGCCCGCGAGGCCACCCTGCCCGGCGTGATCGTGCACCGACCGCGAGATCGCAAAGACCTCTCTCCAGTGCTGCGCCGCAACGTTCGTTGCTCGAACGTCCTCCGGTTCCTCTGCGATCTCGGTGCGGTCGACGAACCGACGGTCTCGCTCGCCGTCGGGCACGTCGTGACGACGGGATTGGCGTCGCCAGCGGCGCTGCGGCTGGCCGTCGACGTCCATGCGCGACGAGGGCGCCACGGCGTGCCGGCGCTGCGGCGTGCCCTAGACGATTGGGTCATTGACGGCAAGCCGGTGGACAGCGTGCTCGAGAAGGCGATGCAGCGACTCATCCAGGCGCACGGCCTCCCTGCCGTCGAGTTCCACGCCAAGGTCGCCGGGTTCGAGGTCGACTTCCGCATCATCGACGCGCCCATCGTGCTCGAGTGCGACGGGTGGGAGCACCATGCCAAGACACCCGCCCAGCAGACGCGCGACGCCGCTCGCGACAGCGAACTTGTCGCCGCCGGGCTGGTTCCGGTGCGCTTCACCTATCGCCAGATCACCCGCCACCCGGTACGCGAGGCCGACCGACTTCGGCGCATCGTCATGCGCTGGGCACCGCACCTCCTTCTGGGCGGGACCCGTCTCGACAGATGAGACGATTCCCGCCCGGAGACGGATCCCGCCCAGATGGGGGAACGAGCGGTGGTGGTTAGGGTGCGGCGCTTATGGCAACCACTTTTCCGCCGCTCGATGGGTCGGCGCCGCGCCAGCAGCAGTTCGATGCGCCGCCGGACCTGGGCATCGACCCGTCCAAGCGGTACACGGCGACGCTCGACACGTCGCTCGGCGAGATCGTCATCGCCCTCGACGCCGTGAAGGCGCCCAAGACCGTCAACAACTTCGTCTTCCTCGCCGCCCACCACTACTACGACGGCGTGATCTTCCACCGCATCATCAACGGTTTCATGTGCCAGGGCGGCGACCCCACCGGCACCGGCCGCGGCGGTCCCGGTTACAAGTTCGCCGACGAGCTCCCGAAGGCCGGCCAGTACCAGGTCGGCTCGGTGGCGATGGCCAACGCTGGCCCGAACACCAACGGCAGCCAGTTCTTCCTGATCTCGGGCCAAAGCGGCGTGCAGCTGCCGCCCCAGTACAGCCTGTTCGGCCAGATCGTGAAGGGCCTCGACGTGCTCGACGAGATGCAGCGGGTGCGCACCGGTCGCAACGACAAGCCCGAGCAGGACGTCGTCATCAACTCGGTCACCATCGCCGAATCTGAGTAGGGCATGGCAGTGCTTGACGGCCGGACGGCGATCGTCACCGGCGCCGGCCGCGGGATCGGCGCGGCGATCGCCGTCGCCCTCGACGCGGCCGGGGCGCGCGTCGCCCTCGTCGCCCGCTCGAGGGACCAGCTCGAGGCGACAGCGGCCACGCTCGGCAACGACCCGCTCGTCGTCCCGGCCGACCTGGGGACGCGTGACGGACCCCACGCCGCCGTGGCGGCGGCGAGCGACGCTTTCGACGGTCGCATCGACGTGCTCGTCAACAACGCCGGCATCGGACTGCGCAAGGACAGCGAGACGCTGACCGTTGACGAGCTCGACGAGGTGTGGAACGTCAATGTCCGCTCGGCCCTCCTCGCCACGACGGCGGTCCTCCCCGCCATGCTCGCGGCCGGGTCGGGCTCGATCATCTCCATCAGCTCGATCAGCGGACTGCGCGGCGCCCCGCGCCGCGCCGTCTACGCCGCCAGCAAGGCCGCCCTCGACGGCATGACCCGGTCGCTGGCGATGGAGTACGGGCCACGAGGCATTCGCGCCAACTGCGTGGCGCCCGGTGTCGTCGAGACCGACATGTGGAGGGCCAACCTGACCAAGCCCGGTGTCGCCGACGCGGTGCTCGGGGTCATCCCGACCCGCCGGCTGTCGACCGCCGAGGAGGTCGCCGACACGGTGGTCTTCCTGGCCTCGGACGCGTCGCGAGCGATCACCGGCGAGGTGATCTCGGCCGACGGCGGCATCAACGCGACGGTGAACCTGTGGCCGACCGTCTGAGCCAGGCCCTCGCCGAGGCGCGCCAGCGCTACGTGGATGCGCACCCGGTCAGCCGCCAGCTCGCCGCACGTGCCGGTGAGGTCTTGCCGGGCGGCAACACCCGCTCGGTCCTGCACATCGACCCGTTCGGCTTCCGCATCGCACGGGCCGAGGGCGCGGTGCTGCACGACGTGGACGGCCACCGCTACGTCGATCTGCTCGGTGACTACTCGGCCGGTCTCCTCGGTCGCAACGAGCGCGTCGCCGACACGATCCGCGCCGTCCTCGACCGCGGCTGGTCGTACGGGGCGATGAGCGAGCCGGAGACAACGTTCGCCGAGGCGGTCGTCGCCCGCTTCCCGTCCATCGAGCAAGTTCGCTTCACCAACTCGGGAAGCGAGGCGAACATCATGGCGCTGCTCACCGCCCGCCACTCCACCGGTCGCGAGCGGTTCGTCGTCTTCCAGCACGGGTACCACGGCGGTCCGCTGTACTTCGGGCCCGGCGGCCGGCCCCTGCAACTCCCGTTCGACTGGGTGGTGCTGCCGTACAATGATGTTGCAAGTGCAACGACCGCTCTCGCCAGCGGCGACGTGGCAGCCGTCCTCGTCGAACCGATGCTCGGCTCGGGCGGCTGCATCCCGGCCGAGCCGGCCTTCCTCGCCGCACTGCGCGCCTCCACCGCCGAGCAGGGGACGATCCTGATCTTCGACGAGGTCATGACGTCTCGGCTCGCGTTGGGCGGCGCCCAGGAGCTGCTCGGGATCACCCCCGACCTGACCACGCTCGGCAAGTACCTCGCCGGCGGTCTCTCGTTCGGTGCCTTCGGCGGCCGCCGCGACCTGATGGCCGCCTACGACCCTGCGCAGGGTGGACTCACCCATGGCGGCACGTTCAACAACAACGCGTTCACGATGGCCGTCGGCGCGGCCGCGCATGACTCGTTGATCACCGGGGATGCGCTAAAGGCGGTCAACGAGCGCGGCGACCGGTTGCGTGATGGGCTCAACGCCCGGTTCGCATCATCTCCGATTCCGTTCTGCTGCACGGGCTGGGGCTCGATCCTCGCCGTCCACCCCGTCCCCGGTCCGATCCGCTCGCCGGCTGATCTTGTCGACGCCGATCCGCGCTGGCGCGAGCTGCTGTTCCACGACCTGCTGGCGGCCGGCTTCTACTTCGCGCCGCGCGGCTACCTGGCGCTCACGATGGACGTCACCGACGACGACACCGGCAGCCTCGAGGAGGCCGTCGGCGAGTTCTGCGACCGCCGCGCCGGGCTTCTGGGGTGAACGCCGAGCGAGTCAAGCTGTCGGTCGGTCAGGCCCGGCGCATGGCCGTCGCCGCCCAGGGGCTGGCGGAGCCCCGCCCGAGCGGGCGCATCGACCGGCGCCACCTGCGCAAGGTGTTCGCCCGCATCGGCGTCATCCAGATCGACTCCGTCAACGTCCTCGTGCGCAGCCAGGAGCTGCCGCTTTTCGCCCGCCTCGGCCCGTACTCCCGCAACCTCCTCCCCGACGCCCTCGCCGACGGCGAGCTGTTCGAGTACTGGGCGCACATGGCGGCCATCATTCCGAGTGAGCAGCACCGGCTGTTCCGCTGGAAGATGGCGCAGACGCACCACTGGCGGGCGATGGACCGACTGGCTCGTGACCGGCCGACCTTCGTCGAGGAGGTGTTCGACCGGATCAGCGCCGACGGTCCGCTGACCGCCGCCGACCTCGAGCAGCGAATCGGCCCCAAGGGCCCGTGGTGGGACTGGGACGACGGCAAGATCGCCCTCGAGGAGCTCTTCCACCGCGGGCGGGTCGTCGGCCGGCGCCGGAGCAGCGACTTCGCCCGCCTGTACGACCTCCCCGAGCGGGTCCTGCCCGCCAGCGCCCTCGGCGGACCGACGCCGGCCGAGCCCGAGGCCCGCAAGGAGCTGCTGGAGATCGCCGCCCGCGCGCTCGGGGTGGCCACGCTCGAGGACCTGACCGACTACCACCGCCAAGGGAACCAACCCTGCCGGCCGCTCGTCGCCGAGCTGATCGAGGAGGGTCGCCTGCTTCCCGCCGAGGTCGACGGCTGGACCCGCCCTTCCTTCGTGCACGTCGACGCCAAGGTGCCGCGCCGCATCGAGACCCGGGCCCTGCTCAGCCCCTTCGACTCACTGGTGTGGAACCGCGCCCGCAACGAGCGGCTGTTCGACTTCCACTACCGCATCGAGATCTACGTGCCTGCGCCGAAGCGCGTCCACGGGTACTACGTGCTGCCGTTCCTGGTCGACGACGAACTGGTCGGGCGGGTCGACCTCAAGGCCGATCGCGCCAACGGCGTCCTGCGGGTCCACGGTGCCTTCGCCGAGCCCGGTGTGCCGGAAGCTCGTGTGGCGGCGGAGCTGGCGGCCGAGCTGAAGGACATGGCCGGCTGGCTCGGACTCGACGCCGTGACGACCACCGACCGGGGAGAGCTGGCCGCCGGCCTGCTCAAGGCCGGTGTGACGGCGGCCGACGGGCTTGAGATCCGCGGCGGCTAGGTATTCTCCACCCGTGGCGAGTGACCTCGGGACGGCGCGACCCGAGCACGCTGGCGCCGACGACGAGACGGTGCCGCCGTCCGACGCGCCGGACGGGACCGTCGTCACCGAGGTGGTGACGACCGTCGAGGAGGTCGTCGACGCCGACCCCACGCCGACGGCCATCGAGAGCCGCCGGCTGCCGCGCTGGACCGTCGCCGCCACGGCCGTGTTCTGGGGCGGGTTCCTCGGGGCGCTGATCCTGCAGTTCTTCTGGAGTCGCCTCAGCGGGCTGTTCATCCTGCTGGCGCTGTCGTTGTTCCTCTCGCTGGCCATCGAGCCGGGCGTCAACCGGCTGGCCCGTCGGGGCTGGAAGCGCGGGTCGGCGACCGCACTCATCCTGTTCGGGGTGATCGTCGTCTTCCTCGTCTTCGTCGTCGCCATCGGCGCCCTCGTCGGCACCCAGCTCGCCGAGCTGCTGGCCAACTCGGAGACCTACATCACCGACACGGTGAACACCATCAACGAGACGTTCGGGACCAACCTCAACGCCCAAGAGGTGATCGACGACTTCAACGATCCCAACGGTGCCGTGCAGCAGTTCATTCGCGACCAGCAGGACAACGCGGTCAGCCTCTCGCTCGCCGTGCTCGGCGGGCTGCTGCAGCTGCTGTCCGTGATGCTGTTCACCTTCTACCTCGTCGCCGACGGGCCGAAGATGCGCCGGGCCATCTGCAGCCGGTTCACGCCGGTGCGCCAGGAGCGTCTGCTGGCGGCCTGGGAGCTGGCCGGCAACAAGACGGGCGGGTACCTGTACTCCCGTGCGCTGCTGGCCCTGCTGTCAGCGCTGTTCCACTGGATCGTGTTCCAGGCCGTCGGGACGCCCGCGCCCATCGCGCTGGCGATATGGGTCGGCTTCGTCAGCCAGTTCCTGCCCGTCGTCGGCACGTACTTGGCCGGCGTCCTGCCGGTCCTGTTGACGTTCCTCGAGTCACCGGTCGACGCGCTCGTCGTCCTCAGCGCCATCGTGATCTACCAGCAGATCGAGAACTACCTGTTCTCACCGCGCATCACGGCGCGCACGATGGAGCTGCACCCGGCGTTGGCCTTCGGGGCCGCGTTGGGGGGCGCCGCGCTCCTCGGCGGTGTCGGCGCCGTCCTGGCGTTGCCGGCGGCGGCGATGGCGCAGGCGCTGATCAGCCAGTGGGGGAATCGCCACCAGGTCATCAAGAGCGACCTGACCGAGGTGCGCCACCCGCGGGTCTGGAAGCGATGGACCAAGATCAGCAAGGCCCGCCGCAGCGTCCCCGAACCGGGCGCGTGACCGACCCGGCCGCCGGGTACGCGCCCGTGGCCGTCACCGAGCGCAGCGACGTGGTCGAGAGCGTCCATCACGGCGCCGTCGTGGTGCTCGACGCCGACGGCTCGGTGGCCTGGTCGGTCGGCGATCCGCAGCGGCCCATCTATGCCCGCTCGGCCCTCAAGCCGTTGCAGGCAGCCGCCATGCTCGACGCCGGGCTGACGCTGGAGGACCGCTTGCTGGCCGTGGTCTGCGCCAGCCATGACGGGCGACCCGAGCACGTGGCCGCCGTCGAAGCGATCCTGGCCGGCGCCGGACTCGGACCGGCGGACCTCGACAACACGCCGGCCTGGCCACTCGACGGTGCGGCACACGATGCGGCGGTGCGCGCCGGCCGGGGACCGGCGACGATCCTGCAGAACTGCAGCGGCAAGCACGCCGGGATGCTGGCCACGGCCGTCGTCAACGGATGGCCGACGGTCGGCTACCGCGCCGTCGACCATCCGGTGCAGCGGGCCATCACCTCAGCGCTGGCGCGGGCGACCGGCGGCATCGACCACGTGGGTGTCGACGGGTGCGGCGCGCCCGCGCCGACCGTCTCGTTGATGCAGTTGGCCTGCGCCGTGCGGGCCCTGGCCGTCGGCGGGCACGTCGTGCACCGGGCGATGACGGCCCACCCCGAGCTGGTCGGCGGGCCGGCACGCGACGTGACGCGGCTGATGCGGATGGTCCCCGGGCTGCTGGTCAAGGACGGCGCCGAGGGCGTGCAGGTGGCGGCGCTGCCCGACGGGCGAGCGGTGGCGTTGAAGATCGCCGACGGCGCCGGCCGGGCCCGCATGCCGGTGACGGTCGCCGCGCTGCGCAGCCTCGGGGTCGACCTTCCCTCCGACGCCGCCTCCGAACCGATCCTCGGTCACGGACAGCCGGTTGGCCGCGTGCGGGCGCTGGTCGGTGCGCCATGAGCGACGAGTCTTCGAACGAGCGAACGATCGGCAACTCCGACGCGCCCGAGTTCGGGACGCTCGACGACGTCGTATACGGCCGGGTCGAGCGCGTCGGGCCGCAGCTGCGACGCGTGATCGCCGAGAACCCGTCGAAGTTCACGTATCGCGGGACGGGGACCTACGTCGTCGGCGAGGGCGAGGTGGCGGTGATCGATCCGGGCCCGCAGCTCGACACCCATCGCGATGCGCTGGACGCCGCGCTGGCCGGTGAGCGGGTCACGGCGATCTGCGTCACCCACTGCCACAGCGACCACTCGCCGCTGGCGGCGTGGCTCGCCGCCGAGACCGGTGCGCCCACGATCGCCTTCGGTCCGCACCCGCCGCCCGATGCGGGCGATGTCGACGAGGCGAACGCAGAGGCAGTGGTGAAGGTCGAGGAGTCGACGGACCTCGCTTTCGACCCCGACGTGCGCGTGGCCGACGGCGAGGTGGCGGCGGCGGGCCCGGGTTGGACGCTGCGGGCGGTCCACACGCCTGGCCACACCTCGAACCACACGTGTTTCGCCTTCGAGGAGGAGGCGGTGCTGTTCCCCGGTGACCACGTGATGGGCTGGAGCACGACGGTGGTCTCGCCGCCCGACGGTGACATGGCGGCGTACGTCGAGTCGCTGCGCAAGGTCGCCGGTCGGTCGAGTGACCGCACGTACTGGCCGACGCACGGGCCGGCCATCGAGTCGCCGCAGCGGTATGTCGAAGCGCTGGTCGAGCACCGCCTCGAGCGTGAGCGCCAGGTGCTCGATCTCGTGCGTGACGGGGTGGCCGAGATCCCGGTGATGGTCGCCGTGCTCTACGCCGGCGTCGACGAGCGCCTGCACGAGCCGGCCGGCCGCACCGTGCTCGCCCACCTGGTCAAGCTCGTCGCCGACGGCCAGGTCCGCGCCGACACGCCTCGTCCCGGTGCCGCCGGCCGGTTCGAACCGACCTGACCCCCATCGGAGGGTTTCACCTCATCGGAGGGTTTGCGTCGCCCCTTTCGGTACGGAAACCCTCCGGTGCGTCGAAACCCTCCGATGCGAAGCCGGCCATGTCGTCGAGGAGGTCGGTGAGCATCTCGACGGTGGTCTGCGGGTTGACGATGCAGACGCGGTAGCACGTGCGGCCCTGCCAACGGGTCGGCACGACGAGGGCCACGCCGGACTTGGCCCGGCTGCGGCTCCACGATGCATACCGCTCGTCGTCCCAGCCGTCGACCTCGAACAGCACAACCGACAGCTCGGGCTCGAGCAACAGCGTGAACCCGTCGCGCTCGTCGACGGCACGAGCGAACGCCCGCGCCACGTCGAGCGTCGTCTCGACGGCCTCGGTGTAGGCGTCGGTGCCGTAGGTGGCCAGGCTGAACCACAGCGGCAGCCCGCGGGCGCGCCGCGACAGGTGGAAGGCGAAGTCGCTCGGGTTCCACTCCTCGCGACTGACCATGTCGAGGTACGTGCCGTGCTGCGCGTGGGTGTCGGCGGCGACACGCGGGTCGCGATAGACGAGGGCGGCGCAGTCGTAGGGGGCGAACAGCCACTTGTGCGGGTCGATGCCGAAGCTGTCGGCGCGCTCGAAACCCCGCCGGGCCACCGCCGTCGACGGCGCGCAGAGCACGGCCCCGCCGTAGGCGGCGTCGATGTGCATCCACAGGCCGTGCTCGGCGCAGACGTCGGCGATCGCATCGAGCTCGTCCACGGCGCCGGCGTTCGTGGTGCCGAGGTTGGCGACGACGGCGAACAAGCCGTCTGTGCCCGTCTCGGCCAGCGTCGCCCGGAGGGCGTCGCCGGTCATCCGACCCCGCTCGTCCGGGGGGACCCGCACGACGTCGACATCCATGACGTTCGCCGCCGCGTGCACCGAGGCGTGCGTCTCGGCCGTCGTGGCGAAGCGCCAGCGCCCACCCCGCGGCGTTTGCCCGAACCGCTCTCGGGCCCGGTGGCGAGCGGTCACGAGGGCCGACAGGTTGGCCGCCGACCCGCCGCTGACGAAGCAGCCGCCGGCGTCGTCCGGGAACCCGGCCAACGACGCCAGCCAGGCCGGCGCTTGGTTCTTGGCGGCGGTGGCGCCGGTGCCGCCCTCCCACAGGCCGCCAAAGATGCTGGACGCGCTGACGACGAGGTCGAACAGGTTGGCCGCCGGCGTCGGCGCCGTCGCCACGTAGGCGAGGTGCAGCGGGTTGTCCATCGGCCGGCAGGCCGGCATCAGGACGTCGCGGAACAGCGCCAGTGCGGCGTGGCCGCCCATGCCCTCCGGCGTGAGCGCGCCCTCCAGCGACACGGCCAGCTCGTCGGCCGGCCGGGCGCCCCACGTCGAGTCCTTCGGCGTCTT
>JBPCJL010000142.1:0-7997 GCA_051005355.1 Ilumatobacteraceae bacterium | reverse complement strand
CTGGCAGACCGCCTACGGCGTCGTCGTCGAAGCCCCGCCGAACCGCTGCGACGCCGAGCGGCCGACCGGCAGGGACCTGCGGCCCGTGGCCGCCGCCTACGACCGCTCGACGTTCTGCTACGTCGTCCCCGTCGCCGACGGCTGGCTGGTCGAGGAGACGGCGCTGGCCGCCCGGCCCGCCGTCGATCCGTCCGTCCTGGCCGATCGCCTGGCCGCCCGCCTCGGCGCCGACGCAGCGGTGGCGATGCAGGCGGCCCGGCGGGTCGAGACGGTGGCCATCCCGCTCGGCGGGCCGCAGCCGTCCCGCCGCCGTGCCGTCGTCCCCTTCGGCGCCGCCGCCGGCTTGACCAACCCGGTCAGCGGCTACTCGGTGGCGGCGGCGCTGCGGGCCGCGCCGCGAGTCGCTCGTGCGCTGGAGGCGGCGCTGGCGCAGTCGCCCGGTCACCGTCCGGACGTCGGCGTCGTCCACGACGCCGTGTGGCCACGGTCGCAGCGGCGCACCCGCCGGCTGCACGACCACGGCCTGCGCATGCTGCTGCGCCTGGCGCCGACCGAGCTGGCCGAGTTCTTCGACGCCTTCTTCGACTTGCCGATCACCGAGTGGTCCGCGTACCTGCGCGTCGATTCGTCGCCGACGGAGGTCAGCCGGGCGATGGCGGGCGTACTCCGACGACTTCCCTGGCGCGTCCGTCGGCGGGTGATGGCGACGGCCCCTTGGCCTCGGCGAGCATCCGGGCGCGTCTCGTTCGCACCGAGTGCCTGAGCGCGAGCACCCAGCCGACGACGACGCCGGCCGAGAAGATGAACCACTGGCCGGAGTAGGACAGGTGCGACCCCTCGGTCAGCTGCGGGGGATCGAGCGAGCGCGGGAACGGCCCGGCCTCGGCCGGCGTGGAACCGGTCAGCTCGACGTAGACGTCGACGACGTCACCCGGGAGCTGCGGCGCCAGGCGGGCGATGTCGAGGCGCTGGACCTGATCGAGGTCGCCGGAGGCCGGATCGCTCAACCCGCCGCGTCGGCGGACCTCGGACGGGCGCAGCCGGCCCTGGACCTCGACCGGTCCGGTCGGGGGCGGGCCCGCGGTGGTCCCGAGCGGCACGAACCCTCGCTCGACGAGCAGCAGCCGGCCGTCGTCGAGGCGCAGCGGGGTGACGACGATGTCACCGGCCTGGCCGGCCTGCGTGCGGTTGACGACGACGAGCTGTTCCTCGGCGAGGTACTCGCCGCCCGCCGTGACGGATCGCCACTCCAGCCCATCCGCGTCACCGCCGGCCAGCACGTCGTCGAGGGCGGCGGCCGGGAGGTCGATGCGCTCCTCGACCCTGGCGTTGAACGCCTGGCGCTCGTCGAGTCGCCGCAGCTGCCAGAACCCGAGGTTGATCATCAGCACCACGCCGGCGATGCAGACCACGTGGAACAGCAGCCACCGAGGTCGCAGCAGGAAGCGGTAGTCGGCCAGGAGCTCGACGGTAGCGGTGCCCCGATACGGTCGGCCGGCAGTGGACGAACGCAGGACGCGCAGCTGATGGAGCTGCCGGACTTCCATCTTCCACACGCCGAGAAGATCGAGTGGATGATCGAGACGGACGGGTTCGCCGTCGAGCCGGTCCCCGCCGACGCCAGCACCGATCCGCCGCAGCCGGCGTACACGTACACGATCGGGTTCCCGGCCCACGTCCAGTTCCCCGACGTGGTGGTGTTCGGACTGACCCCGATCGCCGCGAGGGGTCTCGTCGGGTTGGTCGCCGAACTGCGCGCGGGCGGCACGGAGCTGCCGCTCGACGCCGAGCTGGTCGGGCTGCTCGACAACGACTTGCGCTGCCGCTTCGCCGCCATCGACCTGGCGCAGTGGGGCGCCATGTTCGCCACCGCCACGGCCTGGTATCGCGGCCAGCCCTTCGAGATGGTCCAGCTCATCTACCCCGACCGCGACGGCTGGCTGCCCTACGAGTCCGGCTTCGACCAGCGCCTCCGCTTCGCCCAACCCGTCATCGGCTACGTCGGCTGAGCCGCCGCTCGCCGGCGTCGGTACCGTCGTGGCGGTGAGCGAGCGAGTCTTCGAGCGAGCGAACAATCAGCACGGCGCTTCTTCGTCGCCGGCTTTGCGGCGACTCGCTCATGGCCGAGCAGCCGCTGTGCTCCTCATCGGCGTCATCTCTCACGGTGAGGTGGTCGCATGAGCGAACCGGCCGCCGACGCCGCCGTCGCCTTTCCCGACCTCGACGACCAACAGCTCGAGCTGGTGGCGACGCTGGGGGAGCGGCGCACCGTCAAGGCCGGCGAGGTGCTGATCACGCCGGCCGACGACCACTACGACTGGGTGGTCATCTTGACCGGCGCCGTCGAGATCGTCGGCTCGAGCGACCACGGCGAGGTCTCGATCGCCACCCATGGATCGCGGCGCTTCCTCGGCGAGGTCGGCCTCGTCACCCGCCAGCGGCCGTACCTGACCGCCCGGGTGGTCGAGGACGGCGACGTCATCGTGGTGCCGGCCGAGGTGTTCCGGTCCAAGGTGCTCAGCGACGTGCGCCTGAGCGACGTCGTGCTGGAGGCGTTCCTGGCCCGCCGGGCCAAGTTGCAGTCGAGCGCCGCCGACACCATGCAGATCGTCGGCTCCGAGTTCACCCCGGCGTCGATGGCGCTGCGCGAGTACGCCGCCCGCAACCGGCTGCCGCACCGCTGGCTCGATGCCGATCATCACCCCGACATCGAGGCGCTGCTGCGCGGGTTGCGGGTGACCGCCGCCGACCTGCCGATCGTCGTGACGCCACAGGGCGTGCTTCGCCGGGCCACCCCGGGCGACCTGGCGCTGCAGCTGGGCCTGACCGCCGATTCCTTGCCCGAGCGCTGCTACGACGTGGTGGTCGTCGGCGCCGGCCCGGCGGGACTGGCCGCCTCCGAGGGACTGCGCACGCTGACCGTCGACGCCATCGCCGTCGGCGGGCAAGCCGCCACCAGCTCACGTATCGAGAACTACCTCGGGTTCCCGACTGGCATCTCCGGCCAGGACCTGGCGACCCGGGCCTCGATCCAGGCCCAGAAGTTCGGCGCCGTCATCACCAGCCCGTGCTCGGTGGTGTCGCTCGACGAACGCGCCGGTCACCTGGTGGTGTCGTTGTCGGACGGATCGGTCATCGCCGGACGAGCCGTCGTGGCGGCGACCGGAGCCCACTACCGCCGCCTGCCCGTGCCGGAGCTGCCGCGCTACGAGATGGCGGGGGTCTACTACGCGGCGACCGAGTTGGAGGCTCGGGACTGCGCCGGCGCGCCGGTCGTGGTGGTTGGCGGCGGCAACTCGGCTGGCCAGGCGGCGATCTTCCTGGCCCAGTCCGGTTCGCAGGTCTGCGTCGTCGTGCGCCGCCCGCTCGGCGCCACCATGTCGAACTATCTCGTCGAGCGGATCGAATCGCACCCACTGATCACCGTCCACGAGGGCACCGAGGTCGTGGCGATGGAGGGGGATCCGACGCTCGAGCGGATCACCGTGGCCCGTGGCGACGGACGGCTCGACGTGGCGTGCACGGCGCTGTTCTCGTTCATCGGCGCCGACCCGAACAGCGGCTGGCTCGACGGGGTCGCCGTCGACGAGCACGGCTTCGTCCTCACCGACCGAGCCATCCCGGCCGACGCGCTGGGGGACGACTGGTCGGCGCACGCCCGCCGACCGCTGCCCTACGAGACGAGCCGGCCGGGGCTGTTCGCGGTGGGCGACCTGCGGGCAGGTTCGACCAAGCGCGTGGCGGCGGCCGTCGGCGAGGGTTCGGCCGCCATCCGCTCCGTGCACGACCACCTGGCGTCGACGACAGATCGCACGCTCGTCCCGGCCTAGAGGCATCAATCGTCCCGGACCGCGAAGCGGGGCGCTGGTACGCTGCGCATCGCATTTCGAGTGGCCCCCGACGGGCCCGGCAACCTGGGATGACGCCCCAAGGTGCCTCCGCCCGACCGGGCGGGATGTGGCCGGAGGATCCTCCGGCAACCGAGCGTCAGGTCACCCGCGATGCGCGCAAGGACGGCGATCGAGCAGACGGCCGGGGAGGGACGATGACGAGGAGCACGGGGGCGTGGCTGCCGGGTGACGCCCCGGGGCATCGCCAGTTCCTCACGGTTGCCCCGAAGCTGGCGCTCGACGGAGGACGGGCGCTCGGTGACGTCACGGTCGCCTACGAGACCTGGGGGCGGCTCGACGAGCGGGCGACCAACGCCGTGCTTCTCTGCCACGCCTGGACCGGCGACAGTCACGTCACCGGGCCGGCCGGCCGCGGTCACCCGGCGCCCGGGTGGTGGGAGGGGATGATCGGACCCGGCCGGCCGATCGACACCGATCGGTGGTTCGTCGTGTGCGCCAACGTGCTCGGCGGTTGCCAGGGCTCGACGGGGCCGGCTTCGCCGCACCCGGTCGACGGTCGGCCCTACGGGTCGCGCTTCCCGGTGATCACCGTGCGCGACATGGTCAGGGCGCAGGCTCGACTGGCCGATGCGCTCGGCGTCACGAAGTGGCACGCCGTCGTCGGCGGCTCGATGGGCGGGATGCAGGCGCTGGAGTGGGCGATCATGTACCCGCACCGGGTCCGGTCGATCATTCCCATCGCCACCTGCATGCAGGCCACGGCCCAGCAGATCGCGTGGAGCGCGATCGGCCGACGGTCCATCGCCCTCGACCCCAACTGGCGGGGCGGCGACTACTACGACGCCGAGTGCGGTCCGGACGAGGGCCTGGCCATCGCCCGCATGGTCGCCCAGGTGACGTTCCGCAGCGACAACGTGTTCACCGATCGCTTCGGGCGTGGGCTGGTCGATGGGCACAACGAGGGGTTCGGGCTGTGGCAGCAGTTCGAGGTCGAGACGTACCTCGACCACCACGGCGCCAAGCTGGTCCGGCGCTTCGACGCCAACAGCTACATCGTCATCGGCAAGGCGATGGACCTGCACGACATCACCCGCGGTCGGGGCAACATCGCAGGGGCCATGTCCCGCATCCGGGCCGCCTGCCTCGTCATCGGCATCTCGTCGGACCTGCTGTACCCGAACTACCAGCAGCGCCAGATCGACGAGATCCTGCGCTCTGAGGGTGCGGCCAGCCGCTACGTGCAAGTCGATTCACCGCACGGCCACGACGCGTTCCTGATCAACCTCGATCAGCTCGCCGGCCCCATCTCCGAGTTCCTGGATCAGGTGTCGGAACGCTGACGACACGAGGGTCGTCGGGGTCGATGTGCGGCGTCAGCCGGTCGAGCGCCGCCACGATCCTGGACCCGCTCGGGATGCGCAGCGCCAGCAGCTCGCCGTCGGGGTCGGGCGGCACTTGGCGCAGGAGGTAGATCTGGCGCCCTCGTGGCGGACGCGGCGAGCGGGCCTGGACGCGCCACACGCCGCTGTTCGTCTTCACGATCGATCGGCGCGAGACGAGGAGGGAACCGTCGTCGAGGAAGGCGACGCGCACCTCGCGCTTGCGGCCGATGTTGCGACCCGTGCGATCGATCGGCTGGGACGTCGTCAGGAAGCGTGATCCGTCCTTGGCCACCCAGTGCGGTTCGATCCGGGCGGCGAGCCAGAACAGCCCGCCGCACACGACGACCGCCCCGAGCAACCACAGCAGGTCAGACATCCGTCGAGGAGTGTGCCGGGTGCGCACGGCTGACGCCACACTCGCCGCCATGCCCGAAGTGCTGGAGGTCGAGGCGACTCGACGGGCCAGCGGCGGTCTGGTCGGGCGGACCTTGGCCACGGTGGAGCGGACCGACCCGCTGGTCGTCGGTGACGGCGTCGACGCCGCGGTGGTGGGTCGCTCCGTCGAGTCGCTTGACCGGCGCGGCAAGTTGCTCCTCGTCGTCACGGACGGTCCGACCATCGGCGTCCACTTCGGCATGACGGGTCGGCTGCTGATCGACGAGGTCGCAGCCATCGAGCGCTTGGCCTACGGCGCGGTCTCCGACGACCCGGTGTGGGATCGGTGGATCGTCCGACTGGCCGACGGCGGGCGCCTTCGCCTGCACGACCCGCGCCGGTTCGGGCGGGTGCTGCTGGAGCGGCTCGTGCAGCGGCTCGGGCCCGACGCCCTCTCGCTCACCAAGCGGCAGTTGGGCGCCGCGCTGGCCGGGCGGCGGGCGCCGCTGAAGGCGGTGCTCCTCGACCAGACGGCGATCGCCGGACTCGGCAACCTGCTCGTGGACGAGGTCCTGTGGTGGGCCGGTTTCGACCCGCACCGGCCCGCCGGGTCGATGTCGTCCGAGGAGATCGGTGTGGTGGCGCGGACCATCCGACGCCGGCTGCCGGTCATGGCGCGACGCGGCGGCAGTCACACCGGCACGTTGTCCCCACTGCTGCGCGCGGCGGGGGGATCGTGTCCACGTGACGGTGCGCCGCTGCGGCGCGACGTGGTCGGCGGCCGTACCACGATCTGGTGCCCGAGCCACCAGCAGTGAACCTGCCAGGATCAGCGGCCGTGCCGGCCGCCTCGCTGCTGCTGACCCGCCAGTTGTCGCTGGTCGGCTCGACGGCGACGACGGTGCTGCTCCTGGTGGTCGCACTCGCGGCCCTTGGCGTGGCGATGAGCGCGGTGACGGTGTGGCTGGTGCGGGCGACTCGGACCGACCACGTGGTGCTCGGTCCGCTCGAGGTGATGGGGGACCGCAGCTTCCGTCGGGCCACCGAGGAGTCCCGAGCCAGCCGGCTCGGCGCGGCCCGGCCGTCGGGTGCGCCGCCACCGGCGCCCATCGTGGCCGTGGACGAGGCGCCGCAGGCGGAGGCTGACCAGCCGGCCGCCGTCGTTGGTGACGACGGCTCGGTCCCGGCAACAGGGGACAGTCCGTCGGTCGCGCTCGAAGGGCCGGCGGTCGAGGAGCCCGCCACCGTCCCGGACGGTGAGGCGCCGGTCGAAGAGCCCGCCACCGTCCCAGGCGACGACGCGCCGGTCGAAGAGCCCGCCATCGTCCTGATCGACGAGGCGCCGAGCGAAGAGCCCGCCGCCGTCCTGGCCGCAGGTGCGCCCGCCCCGCCGCTCGTCGAGTCGCCCGCCATCGACGAAGGGTTGCGGGTCGACGAGTCAGGTGCGGCCGATGGAGCGGCCACGGTCGAGGCGCCGCGCATGGAAGAGGTGGGGGATCGTCCGGCGGGCCCGGAGCTGCCGCCGCCCGCTCCGGACGAGTCACCCGTGACGCCCCCGTTCGGCACGCCCGTCACGCCCCCGGCGCCGGTGGCCAGCGGCGGCGACGGGCTGCGGTAGCGGGCGCGCTGGGTACCGTACGGCCGATGGACGAGCGCAGCGAGTACAGGCCGGCCGAGCGAGCGCCAGCGAGCCGGACGGCGATGGGGTTCGGGGGCGCAGCCCCCGAGATGTGATGGCCTCCCTCGACGTCGACGGCATGCTGGCCCGCTTCCGGGACCGGGCGGCGGCGGTGAAGCGCCGGCCACTGCCTCCGGTGGCTGGCGAGGAACGCCAGCAGTTCATCGCCCAGGCCCAGGCCGACTTCCAGGACTTCGCCATGATCGGCGACTCCTCCGCCACGATGGAAGACGGCGTGCTCGTGCTGCGCGTCGACCTGCGCCCAGGCGACGCTCGCTGAGAAGGGCCCGGCGGCTGGCAGGTGATCTGCGAGCCCAGCGTGCGGATCTCCGCCCGTTTCGCTCACCGATCGCGGCGCCCGCTCAGACCGTCGCGCTGCTAGCGTCGACGCCCGTCTGCGGACGTGGCTCAGCTGGTAGAGCATCACCTTGCCAAGGTGAGGGTCGCGGGTTCGAATCCCGTCGTCCGCTCCAGATAAACGTGCTCAGACGTCCGAGGTGGGGCTACTGCTGACGCCGGAGGGGACCTTCAAGGTCGCGTCGTTGAGTGACCCCGACCCGGTTGTCACGGTGCAACGCAGCGATTCGCCCGATCACGTCGTACGGGATCGGTTTGTCGAGCGCGAACTTGGCCGTGCTGGCACCCGATCGGTAGGGGGCCAGTGCGATCTCGTAGTCGTCGTCGCCGTCGGGGATGGGATACACGCTGACG
>JBPCJL010000141.1:0-3254 GCA_051005355.1 Ilumatobacteraceae bacterium | reverse complement strand
GTCAGAGACCGCTCATGTCTCACCTCTCGGCCGCAGTCCCGAACGCGGTGAGAGGTGAGCGCACAGAGTCCCCTCACCGCTCACCTCACGAGCCGAACCCGTCGCAGCGGCCCACCCCCACCCCCTTCAAGAGCCTCTTCGACACCCGTGAACGACGCGGGAGCCGGATCGCGTCGCCAGTAGGACGTGACGAGCGCGGCGGCCGGATCGCGTCGCCAGCAACGGGTCGCCAGCCGGCCCGTCACCACGCCCGCGCCACGTCGGCCAGCGCATCGATCAGCGCAGCCATCGGGGGGACCGGGTCGGGGCTGGTCCAGTCGGCCCACTTCGGGCCGAGGCCCCTGATGCGCGGCGGCAGCTCGAGCTGTACACCGCCCTGGCGCGGTGCGTTGACCGGGTTGTCGGGGTGCAAGCCGCGCAGCTCCTGCGGGATCGCGTCCAACTCCGTCACGATCTCCCACTCCGGCAGCACCGCCGCCAACGCCGCGCCCACCGTTGCCGCCAACCCCCGGTTCCCGCCGCCGAGCAGCAGCGACGTGAACCGCCCCCACCGTCCGTAGCCGTGCACGGTGACCACCACGTCCACGTGGTCGAGGAAGTCGTCCAGCGCCGCCGACTCCTCCCGCCGCACGATCGTCGACGGGAAGTGCTGCGGGCTCGGTCCGGGGTGCTGCACGGTGTAGACGGACGCCCCCGACCCCTCCGCCGCCGCCCGGGCGATGACATCCGTGCGCTGCTCCAACTCGCCGCCGTGGTACGCCATGAACCCGAAGCGCCCGGCCAGCACGCACCGCTCGACGACGCCGTCGGCGGCGAGCAACCCCCGATACGTGGTGGCCACCGCCGGATCCATCACCTCATCGTGCCACCGGTAATGTCACCCCGTGCTGGTGTGGATGGACCTCGAGATGACGGGTCTCGACAGCACCAAGGACGTCATCGTCGAGATCGCCACCATCATCACCGACGACGACCTGGAGATCATCGCCGAGGGCCCCGACCTCGTGATCGGCCATCCACCCGAGGTCCTCGCCGCGATGGACCCGTTCATCGTCGACATGCACTCCAAGTCCGGTCTGCTCGACGCCATCCGCACGTCGCAGGTCACGCTGGCCGATGCCGGCCAGGCCACCCTCGATTTCATCCGCCAGCACGCCCCCGAGCCGCACTCGGTCCCGCTGTGCGGCAACTCCATCGGCATGGATCGCCGTTTCCTCGCCGCCTACCTGCCGGACGTCGAGGACCACTTGCACTACCGGTCGATCGACGTCTCCAGCGTGAAGGAGCTCGTCCGTCGCTGGTACCCGAAGATCAGTCACGCCCGGCCGAAGAAGGAGGGCCTGCACCGCGCCCTCGACGACGTGCGCGACTCGATCGAGGAGCTGCGCTACTACCGCCAGCGGGCGTTCACCCCGGTGCCGGCCGAACCGAAGCCGGTCGACCAGACTGACATGCCCGCCGGCGCGTCCGTCCATGACGAGTCGGTCGCCCGCTGACGTGCGAGCCATCGTCCTCACCGACCACGGCGGTCCGGAGGTGTTGCGGGTCACCGACGTGGAGGCACCCGTGCTTGGCCCAGACGATGTGTTGGTCGACGTGCACCACACTGCGCTGAATCGCGCCGACGTCCTGCAGCGCATGGGCCTCTACCCGGATCCGCGCCGCGACCGCCCCGACCGACCGCCCGAGATCCCGGGCCTCGAGTACGCCGGGGTCGTCGCCGCCGTCGGCACCCGGGTGACGGAGCGCAAGGTCGGCGACGAAGTGATGGGCATCGAGGCCGGCGGCGCCTACGCCGAGCAGCTCGTCACGCACGCCCGAACGGCGCTGCCGCTGCCCGACGGGCTGGCCTTGCGCGACGCCGCCGCCGTGCCCGAGGTCTTCCTCACCGCCTGGGATGCACTCGTCGTGCAGGGTGGGCTGACCAGCGGTCGCTGGGCGCTGGTGCATGCGGGAGCCTCGGGCGTCGGGACGGCGGCCATCCAGCTCGTCAAGGCCCTGGGTGCCCGCATCGCCGTCACCTGCTCGGCGGGAAAGGCCGACGCCTGCCGAGAGCTCGGTGCCGACCTGGTGCTCGAGCGCTCACCGGCCGACTGGCTGGCCGCCCTCCGTGACGGCCTTGCGGAGCACGGCCGCGTCGACGGCGCCGACGTGGTGCTCGACGTGATCGGTGGCGAGGAGGTCGATCGCAACCTGCAGGCGGTCCGGCCGCAGGGCCGGATCGTGCAGGTCGGCCTGATGGGAGGCGGCCGGGCGTCGGTCGACCTCGGCGCGCTGCTGACCAAGCGCATCCACTGGATTGGCACCGTGCTGCGGGCCCGCCCGGTCGAGGAGAAGATCACCATCAGCCGCCGCTTCGCCGCCGAGGTGCTCCCGCTGTTCACCACCGGCGTCCTGCGGCCGGTGATCGACCGCCGCTTCCCGCTCGAGGAAGCGGCCGATGCACATCGCGTCATGGAGGCCGACGCCAACGTCGGCAAGCTGCTGCTCGACATCACCGGGTGACGGTGCGGCTGCGCCAGGTCGTCCGGCGGCGCGTCCGGTTGATGACGGCACCGCCCACCACCACGATCAGCACCAGCACGGCGACGGGGTAGAGCGCGGCGACCACTGGGCCGAACCGCCCCGCTCGCCGCCCCAGCGCCCACATCTGCAGCGCGCTCAACGGGTAGGCCCACCACGTGGCGAACGGACCGCCGGCCAGCGACGCCACCCACGCCGCCACCGCGGCCGCCACCCACCACCGGGTCGACGCCAGTCCGGCGCCCATCGTTCGCGCCCAACCGGCGATCAGCTGGTGCAACCCCCCGGGGTACATGCGGAAGGTCGCGTCGCGCCGGCTCGTGTAGAGGTCGCTGCGCCCGACCCGCCGGGCGAGCTGGATGTCCTCCGTCAGGCTGGCCCGGACCGCCGGGTGGGCGTGCCCGCCGACGCGCTCGTACGCCGTCCGCTCGACGGCCAACACCGGTCCGAAGGCGACGTCGGTACGCAACCGCCGTCCGAACACCGTGAAGCCGCCGCACCCCATCAGCGACACGACATTGGGCAACGCACTGGCCCGCTCGGCCGGCCGCTCTGCGTCGTGCCACGGCTGCATCGAGACGAACGCACCCGGCGCGGCGGCCAGCGCGGCGGCGACGCCGTCGAGCAGCGTGCCGCCTGGGCGGACATCGGCGTCGATGAAGAGGAGCGTCGGCGCAGTTGTTGCAGCCGTGTGGTTCCAGCAGGCATGCTACCTTCCGAACAAACCTGCC
>JBPCJL010000140.1:0-8357 GCA_051005355.1 Ilumatobacteraceae bacterium | reverse complement strand
CGTCTGGCCCGTGTGCTCGCTCACGACGCCGCATGTTCGCTCGCGAGATCCGCCGTCATTGCGGGCGTCTGGCCCGTGTGCTCGCTCACGACAGCCGGTCCATGACGGTGGGGATGGCGTCGAGCAGGTCGCTGGCCACGAGACCGAGCGGCGGACCGAGCCGGGCCGCCATGCCGTGGATCCACGCGCCCGCAGCGGCCGCGCGCGCCGGCGCGAGCCCGCCGGCCAGCAGCGCGCCGATGATGCCCGACAGGACTTCGCCGGTGCCTGCCGTGGCCAGGTGGGCGTCGCCGGTCGTCGTCACGAGCACGTCGCCGGCGGCGTCGGCGACGATCGTGGTCGAGCCTTTGAGCAGCACCACGCAGCCGAGCTGAAAGGCCAGCCGGCGGCAGGCGGCGATCCGATCGGCGTCCGGCCTTTGCCCCGCGAGCAGCCCGAACTCGCCGTCGTGCGGGGTCAGCACCGTCGGGTCGGCGCGGCCGCGCAGGACCGGCGCCGCGCCCTCCGTCGCCCACGACAGCGCGTAGAGGCCGTCGCCGTCGACGAGCACCGGCAGCTCGGCCTTGGCGATCAGCTCGCGGGCCGCCTCGACGGTCCGCTCGCGCCGTCCCATGCCCGGGCCGATGACAAGGGCGTGGAACCGGTCGAGTCCGTCGAGGACGGCCGGGGCCCATCCGGTCTCGTCGAGCCGCTTCTGCACCACCTCGACCGGTGGCTGCGCCTCGATGCCGGGCGACGACAGCGTGACCATCCCGCTCCCGGCCCGCTGCGCCGCCGCCGAGGCGAGGTGGGCGGCGCCGGTCATTCCCGGTGAACCGGCGACCAGCCGAACTGCCGCCGACCACTTGTGCGTGTCCCGTTGACGTGGACGCAGCCACGATCTGACGTCGGCCTCCTCGACGAGGTGGGCACGGGCGGTCGAGGTGTCGAGACCGATGTCGGCCACCTCCACCGCACCGGCGAGCGCGGCGCCGGCGCCGAGCAGCAGCCCCGGCTTGAGCGCGGCGAACGTGACCGTGCGCGTCGCCGCCAGCGGATGGCCGCGCACCTCGCCGGTCAGCCCGTCGACGCCGCTCGGCAGGTCGACGGCGAGCACGGCGCTCGTCTCGACGTCGGGTGCATCCCACGTGCCTTTGAACCCGGTGCCGTAGGCGGCGTCGATCACGAGGTCGGCCGGTGGCAGCAGGGCCGGCACCTCAGCGGCGTCGAATGTCCGCACGGCCACACCGGCCGCCTCGAGCCGGCGCGCCGCGGCCCGCCCGTCGGCGCCGTTGTTGCCCTTGCCCGCGATCGCGTTCACGGTCCGCCCGTACGTCCCGCCGAGCATCGCCCGGGCGGTGCGGGCGACCGCAGCGCCGGCCCGCTCGATCAGCACCTCGACCGGCTCGGGAGCGGCGGCGTCGATGGCCGCCATCTCCTCGGGCGTCACGATCGGGGTCATCGGGCCACGACGATACGAGGGCCCACCTGCGGACGCGCCGATGCCTCGCGCCGGGACCGCAGAGAGCGGCTGCGGCGCGAAACTGGGCACCAAACCCGCAGAGTGCTGCTGAGGTGCAAGGAAACTGCAACCCCAGCCGCACTCTGCGGATCCGGTGCAGTCACTCCGCGGCGACCATGGCGATGGCCACCGGGCCGTCGTGGCTGAGCGAGACGTGCCAGCCGGTCACGCCCCGATCCACGGCCAGCTCCTCGGCCCGGCGAACGACACGCAGCCGGGGCGCGCCGGCGGCATCGACGTCGACCCACACGTCGTGGAACCCAAAGGCGCCGAGCCCGAGCCCGAGCGCCTTCATCACGGCCTCCCGGGCGGCGAAGCGCGCCGCCAACGACGGCACCTGTTCGACCTTGCCCGCCACGTACTGCAGCTCGCTGGCCACGAACACCCGCCGGCGCATGCCCGGCGTCCGCGCCAGCGCCGTCCGGAACCGAGGGATCGACACCACGTCGACCCCCACGCCTTTCATGACGCAGCCGCCGAAACGCCTGACGGCTCCGGCGTGCTGAACCGGGTCATCGACCCTGTACCCGGGACATCGGCACAGAGCTCAATTCCTCACGGACGCCAGTGTTCGGCAGCGTCGGAGATCGGCTCGATGAGCAGTTCGTCGACGGGCAGGTCGCCGAGGCGGCGGTCGTCGAAGGCGCCCTCGGTCTCGCTGACCCAGTCCACCAGGCGGTCGTAGCGCCGGTCGTAGCCGACGAGCACCGACCGCATCGTCGCCGCGTCGAGGCGGTCGTGGAAGCGCACCTGCAGCAGCGTGATGCCGGTCGTGCTGCCCGCCTTGACCTCCGGGACGAAGATGACCGTGCGGCCATCCCTGCGTCCGCGCGCCACCAGCACGTCCTGCTCGGCGGCGACCCGGCGCTTGGTGCCGACGAGTTGCGGGTGCCGCTCGACCCGCGACGCGATCGTGCGACTGATGCCGCCTCGGTCGACGATCGAGATCCCGTCGCCATGGATCCCGTAGCGCGTGAACCCAGTGACGGTGGCGACGGCGGGATCGAGGGCGGCGAGCACCTTGAGCGTGCGGTAGCTCAAGACGTCGCGCCCGGCGCCGGCGCCGAGCACGGCCTGCACGAGCGGCCGGTCGAGCACACCCTCGTCGCTGCGCGAGATCCCGACGGTGACCGTCTTGGCCTGGTGCTTGATGGCGTCGACGGGCCGCGTCAACTCGTCGATGGCTTGCGTCAACGCACCGAGCAGGTCGTCGACGAGCGCGGCCGGCGATCCGACCTTGCCCGTCGCCACCTGGTACGCCTCCACCGGTCGGTCCGACGCCACGTCGCGCAGCAGGCCGGCGAGGACGACGGCTGTGCTGGCCTCGAGGTGGCCGTCGTAGCGCTGGTCACGCAGACCGTCGAGATACTGCTCAGCGGCCGGGCGGATCTCTCGTCGGACCCGGTTCAGCACCGCGTCCGCGGACGACTCGTCGTTGATGGCTCGCTCCACGACCTCGCGCGCCGCCCGCAGCGGGCGCGACGACGCATCGATGGCAGGGGCCGCCTCGTACACGAACAGGTGACCGGCCATCGCCGACAGCGTGAACCCGAGCGCCGGGTCGACCCGCGGTACCTCGATCACCGCCGCCGCCGGGTAACGGGCATCGCCTTCGTCGGCGATGACGATCGGCGTGGCCTTGTGGGCCCTGAAGATCGCCACCTCCTTGCCGATGTCGTCGGCCGTGCTGCCGGCCAGGCCGGCGGCGCAGACGAGGATCAGCGGCTCGGACGACAGATCGATGTGCTTCTTGTCCTCGATGTCGTCGCAGGCGATGGACTTGTAGCAGAGCTCGCTGAGCTTGATCCGCACCTCCTCGGCGGCGACCCGGTTCATTCCGCTGCCGACGACGGCCCAGTAGCGCTTCGACGGGGCGAAGCGGCGAGCGGCGTCGGCGATCGTGTCCCGGCGGCCCAGCACGATCCGCATGGCGTCGGGCAGGGTCTGCAAGGAGGTCAACAGTTCGTGGCGTCGCCGGTCGTCGCCGACACCGGCCGCCTCACTGATCGCGCAGGCCAGCAGGACGCCGGCGGCGACCTGGGCGTAGAAGGCCTTGGTCGACGCCACGCTCATCTCGACGTCGCGGCCGTCTGACGTGTACAGCACACCGTCGGCCTTCTCGGTCAGGTCGCTCGAGCGGCGGTTGACGATGGCCAGGACGGCGGCGCCGCGGCCGCGCAGCAGGTCGACCGTCCGATTGGTGTCGGTCGTCGTGCCGCTCTGGCTGATCGCGACGGCCAGCGTGTCGGCCATGTCGAGCCGCAACCCGAACCCGGACAGCTCGGTCGCCGTCACGGCGTCCACGTCGAGGGCGCCGGCGCAGAGCTCCTCGAGCATGGCGGCCATGGACTGACCGGCCACGGCGGCGGTCCCTTGGCCGATCACCCGGACGCGCCGGATCGTGCCGGCGGCCAGGCGGTCGTGGATGGCCGGCGGCAGCGCGCGCGCACCGACGACGGCGTGACGGCGCGTCTGGCCGTTGGCGTCGGTGCGCTCGTGGATCTTCCCGCGCAGCGTCTTGGCCAGGCTGTCGGGCGACTCCGTGATCTCCTTGAGCAGGAAGTGCGGAGCGTCGCCGCGGTCGATGTCGCGAGTGGTCACCTCGATCGTCGCGATGTCGTCGACGGTGACTGCCTGTGTGGACCCGTCGTACCCCCGCCGGTCGAGCCCGTCGAGCGTGCCGGACAGGCGGGCGTCGAGGGCGATCACCTGGCCGCCGTGCTCGCCGTCGAGACGGACGTACCGATCGGTCTCCTCTACCACCCCGTACGGCTCGCTGGCCACGACGTAGCGGTCGTCGGCGAGGCCGACATAGACGCCCTGCCCGCTGCCATGCAGCGCCAGCATCAGTCGGCCCGGCTCGTCGGCGGCCGATGCGCCGATGGCCACCGACCCCTCGAACGAGGCCACGGTGCGCCGGAACGCCTCGAACAAGCTAGTTGCCGCGGCATGGCGGGCGATGAGCGCCGGGATCACCTTGGCGTCGGTGGTGATCGGGTCAGCGATGCGCAGACCGTGGGCCACCTTCAGGTCGGCGTGGTTGTCGACGTCGCCGTTGAGCACCGCAACGGTGTACGGCTGCACTTCTCCGCCACGCTGCTCCAGCTCCTCGCTGTTCACCGGGTGGGCGTTGGGCTCCGAGATGATGCCGACGCTGGCCCAGCGCGTGTGCCCGAGCACGGCGACCTGAGGCCGCTCGGCCTGCAGCGCCTGGCGGAGCAGCGCGTCCTGCTTGATCTGGGCCCGCAGCGCTCGCGTGTTGTCGCCCAGCTCGCCGATCTCGGCCGCCGCCTTGTACACGATCGAGAGCGACGGCCCGACGAGGCGCGCCGCACCCGACTGGAACAGCGGGTCGCCGGAGCGTCCGGCCAGTGCGGCGGCGACGCCCGGGTCCCTGCCGTCGAGCTCGTGATCCCATACGAGAACATGGACGCCGGCCGAGTCCCGACCGCGCACCTCCATGCGATCGATCGCCGACAGCGCCTGCTGGATGGAGAGGTAACCGGCCAGGGCAGCCGAACCAGCGTCGCGACCGGCCAGGTCGGCGACGGCCCGGGCCGTGCGCAACCGGTCACGGCGCAGCTGCCACAGCACGTCGAGCAGGGCGATCGAGGCGGCGCTGGCCCGCTCGAGCTCCTCGGGGTCGGCCGGCGCAGTCGCGCCCGAGAGCGCGGCATCGACGTCGGCCGCATAGGCGTCGAGCTGATCGAGGCGGGCCGTGATCGCGCCGACGAGCTCGAAGTGGTCGGCCAGCGCCAGCAGTCCCGGTGTGCCGCGCAACAGCGCGTCGACGCGGCGCGCGAATGCGGCCACGGCGTCCGGGTCACCGCGCGCCGCCAGTGCCTCGTCCAACCCTTCCAGCACCTCGGCGGGAGTCGGGATCGGCCGGGTCGGGGGACGGCTCAGGACGCCGACGATGCCGCACATTGCCGGCCAGGCTAGGTGGACGAAGGGCGCGGGTGCAGCCGTGCCCAGCGGTGTGGCTCAGCTGGCGGCGTGGCGGACGGCGCCGGCCAGCGAGTCGGCAGTCGCCTGGGCCTGCTCGTGCGTCGGCGCCTCGACCATCACCCGCACCAGCGGCTCGGTGCCGCTCGGGCGCACGAGCACCCGCCCTCGGCCGCCGAGGTCGGCCTCGGCGGCGCGGATCTCACTCCGCACGCGCGTCGCCGCGTCCGGCATCCGGGCGCTGACGGGGACGTTGACGAGCACCTGGGGCAGCCGTGTCATCGCCGCCGCCGCCAGCTCGGCCAGGGTCGTACCCGATCGCTTGACCGCGTCGGCCAGCGCCAGGCCGGTGACCAAGCCGTCGCCGGTGGTCTCGCGATGGCGGAAGATCACGTGCCCACTTTGCTCGCCGCCGAGCGAGTACCGCCCGGCATCCAGCGCCTCGAGCACGTAGCGGTCCCCGACCGCCGTCTCGACCACCTTGATGCCGGCCGTCTCCATCGCCAGATGGAAACCGAGGTTGGTCATCACGGTCACGACGACGGTGCCGTGGGCCAGCTCGCCCCGTTCATGGAGGTCGAGGGCGCAGATGGCGATGATGTGGTCGCCATCGACCAACGCGCCGCTCGCGTCGACGGCGAGCAGACGGTCGGCGTCGCCGTCGAGGGCCAGTCCGAGGTCGCCACCGTTGGCGACCACGGCGGCAGCCAGTGAGGCGGTGTGGGTCGCACCGCACCCGTCGTTGATGTTCCGTCCATCGGGTGCGTCGTGGATGACGACCACCTCGGCACCGGTCGCCCGCAGGACGGGACCGGCCAGACGGCTGGCGGCACCGTTGGCGGCGTCGACGACGATGCGCAGCCCGTCGAGCGATCGGCCGGCGAGGGTGTCGAGCACGTGGCGCTCGTACGCCGCCGAGTCTCCGAGGTCGACGAGCTGGGCCGGCTCGGCGCTCGGCGCCGGCAGGTCGACGACGTCGGCCTCGATCCGAGCCTCGACCGCGTCGGGCAGCTTCGTGCCACCCCGGTCGAACAGCTTGATGCCGTTGTCGCGGTACTCGTTGTGCGACGCCGAGACCATCGCGCCGAGGCAGCTGCGCCGGGCCGCGGCGAAGGCGACAGCGGGCGTCGGCACCACGCCGAGGCGGTGCACGACGATGCCCTCGCTGGCCAGGCCGGCGACCAGTGCCGCTTCCAGCATGGCCGTCGAGCGACGCGTGTCGCCGCCCACCACGGCCTCGCCGCCGCCGAGGACACGGGCTGCGGCGCGCCCGAGGTCGAGGGCAAACGACGCGGTCAGGTCGGTCCCGGCCACCCCGCGGACACCGTCGGTGCCGAACTTCATCGAGTAGTCCGGACGCTAGGGAGTTGTGGCACCACGGGAGCCCCGCGACACCATCTCAGCGCTTGGTGAACTGCGGCGCCTTGCGGGCCTTCTTCAGGCCGTACTTCTTGCTCTCCTTCTTCCGCGCGTCGCGCGTCAGGAGACCGGCCTTCTTGAGCGTGGCCCGAAGCTCGGGGTCGGTCTCGACCAGCGAACGGGCCAGCGCCATGCGCAAAGCACCCGCTTGGCCGCTGACTCCGCCGCCGCTGATCGAGGCATCGATGTCGAAGCGCTCGGTGGCCTCGACCAGCCGCAGCGGCTCCATCGCCTCCATGCGGTGGGCCGGCGTCGTGAAGTAGGCCTCGAACGGGCGACCGTTGACGGTCAGCGTGCCGGTGCCGGGGCGCAGCCGGGCCCGGGCGATGGCCTGCTTGCGGCGGCCGGTGGTCTGGGTGAGCGGCGGGGCCATCGTGTCTCCGGGTCAGCGAGCGCGGGCCGCAGAGAGGTCGAGCGGCTCGGGGGATTGGGCGGTGTGAGGATGTCCCGGGCCGGCGTACACCTTGAGCTTGGTCAGCATCTGGCGGCCGAGGGGTCCCTTCGGCAGCATGCCCTTGACGGTGCGGCGGATGGCGTCTTCCGGCTTGCGCGCCAACAGCTCGGCGTAGCTGTTCGACTTGATGCCGCCGGGGTAACCGCTGTGGCGGTAGACGCGCTCACGCTCGGCCTTGCCGGAGGTGAGCACGACCTTGCGAGCGTTCGTGATGATCACGTGGTCGCCGCTGTCGAGGTGGGGGGCGAAGGTCGGCTTGTGCTTGCCGCGCAGGATCCGGGCGATCTCGGTGCACATGCGCCCGAGTACCAGGCCGTCAGCGTTGACGACGTGCCAGGCCCGCTCGATCTCGCTGGCTTTGGGGCTGTACGTGCGCATGCGGAACCGAACTCCTCCTCCGGGAACCGGGAAATGCTACCGGTGCACCTGCCCGCCGCCTACGGCCGGTACGCGTACAGGTCCGACGCTCCCGCCTTCACGGCTGGCGCCAGGCCAGCGATCTTGGGGAGGACTTGGGTGGCGAAGAAGTGGGCGCTGACGAGTCGCTGTTCGAGGAACTCGGGTGAGAACCCGTCGCCGTCGCCGGCGCGCAGTGCCGACGCCGCCAGCGCGGCGCGCGTGAGCAGCCAGCCGCCGGTCAACACGCCCATCAGCTCGAGGTGGGGCGTGGCGCCGGCCAGGACGTCGGCGGGCGAGGTGGTCGCCCGGTCGAGCAGCCACTCGCTCGTCTCCCGGGCGACGGCCAGCGCCGTCGCGAGCTGCTCGCCGATCGTTGCCAGGTCACCGCCGGCGGCGCTGGCCGCGGCGACCGTGCCCTCGATGCGCGCCAGGAAGTCGCGCATCGCCATCCCACCGCGCAACCCGAGCTTGCGGCCGACAAGGTCCATGGCCTGGATGCCGTTGGTTCCCTCGTAGATCGGGGCGATGCGGATGTCTCGGTAGTGCTGGGCCACGCCGGTCTCTTCGACGTAGCCCATCCCGCCGTGCACCTGCACGGCCAATGACGTCAGCTCGACACCGACATCGGTCCCCCAGCCC
>JBPCJL010000139.1:0-15982 GCA_051005355.1 Ilumatobacteraceae bacterium | reverse complement strand
GCGCCGGGTGAGCAGCACGGGGTGTGGACGGGTCAGCAGGCTGCCGCCCTCGGCCTGGCCGGCACGGTGACGGTCGCCGACCTCGAGCTGTTGCTGTCGGGCCGTGACCCCGTGTCGGGGATGCGGTTGGGTCGTGAGTTCGTCGATGTCGTCAAACGCAACGGTGAGCTGAAGCGGGCGGTCGCCGGGTTCGAGGCGACGTTCTCGGCGCCGAAGGCGTTGTCGGTGTGGTGGGGACTGACCGGCGACGACCGGCTGCTTGACGCCCACGATGTCGCCGTGTCCGCGGTGTTGGAGCACATCGAGCGCTACGCCTCGACGACACGCGTGCATGTGGACGGCCGGCTGACGTTCCCGGACAGTGGTGGGCTGGTGATGGCCACGTTCCGCCAGACCACCTCCCGTCTGGACGACCCGCAGATCCACACTCATGCGGCGATCTCCTCCAAGGTGCAGACAGCGGATGGCCGGTGGTGGGCGCTCGACGCGCAGTATGTGAAGCGGCACCAGCGGATGCTTGGCGGGTTGTACCAGTCGGTGCTGCGCTCCGAGCTGACCGCGCGGTTCGGGGTGGCCTGGGGGTCCGGTCGTGAAGGGGCAGGCGGAGATCGCCGGCGTCCCCGCCGAGCTGCTCGAGCGGTTCTCGAAGCGGTCGAAGGTGATCGACCGGGCGACGGCGGTCAAGGTGGCCGAGTTCCGCCAGCGGGAAGGTCGGGACCCGTCGGACTACGAGCACTCGGCCATTGAGCGCGAAGCGTCGGCGGACACGCGCAAGCGCAAGTCCGGCAACGGTGTCGCCGATCTGACGTCACGGTGGCAGACCGAAGCCGCCGAGCTCGGCTGGGACGCCGAATCGTTGACCGCGGCGATCGAGGACGCCGGGCGCGACACCGCCCACCGAATCCCCGACGGCGTGACGGTCGCCGAGATCGTCGAAGCGGTGTCGGCGATGCGGTCGTCGTGGTGCCGCGCCGACATCCTGCGCACCCTGTGTGACGAGCTGCCGACCGTGTCGCAGATGTCGGGACACCGCTGGCGCGACGTCCTCGAACGTCTGCCGATCTGGTCTTAGCCCGCTGCGTCGACCTCGACCCACCCAACCCCGCCAGGTGCCGGGAGTCGGACGGCCGCTCGTTGTGGATCCAGCCCACGGCCCGCCGCTTCACCTCGGAGGGCGTGCTCGCCGAAGAGGAGTACGTACTGACGTGGGCGATGGCCCAAGTACCCGAGCCGTCACCGTCGACGACGGTCGACCGTGATGATCTCGACGTCCTGCAAGCCGCCGCCGCCGCTGTCGTCGCCGGTGATGACCGGCTCGTGTTGGTGGTCGGGCCGGCCGGTGCCGGCAAGACCCGCATGCTCGCCCACGCCGCTGTTGACCTGCACGAGGACTTTCGTGACGTGTTCGGGCTGGCCCCGACGGCCAAGGCGGCCCGAGTCCTCGAACGCGACACCGGCATCCACGCCGACACCGTCGCCAAGCTGCTCCACGAATGGCGGCGCACCGACCGGCCACCCGACCCGCTGTACCGGCTCCCTGCCGACACCACGGTGATCGTCGACGAAGCCGGCGCCATCTCCACACCCGCCCTCTATGAACTGGTCCGGCTCGCTGAGCGTCAACGCTGGCGGCTCGTCCTGGTCGGCGATCACCGGCAACTGCAGGCGGTCGGGCGGGGCGGCCTGTTCGCCGAGCTCTGCTCCAACGGCCGGGTGGAGCGCCTCGAACACCTGCACCGGTTCCGACACGAGTGGGAGGCTGCTGCGTCGCTCAAGCTGCGATCCGGTGATCCGGCCGCGCTCGACGCCTACGAGGCGCACGGCCGGATCGTCGCCGGCTGCCTCGAGGACCACCTCGCCCGCATGGCGATCACCTGGATCGGCGCCCACCACGCCGGTGACAGCGTCGCCCTCGTCGCCTCGACGAACGACCACGTCGACTTGATCGACCGCTACGTGCAAGTCCTGCGCTGCCGCATCGGCGAGCTCGACGAACGCCACGCCGTGGGGATCGGCGGCGGTGAACGGGCGCATGTCGGCGACGTCGTCGCCATCCGCCGCAACGACCGCACCCTGACCACCACGACGGGTGATCCGGTCCGCAACCGGGAAACCTGGATCGTCACCGGTCTCGGAACCGACGGCTCGCTCGCCGTGACCCGGCGACAGGGACACGGCAGCGTGAAGCTGCCGGTCGAGTACGTCCGCCAGCACGTCCGGCTCGGCTACGCCGCCACCGAGCACGGCTGGCAGTCCGACACGGTCACCGCCTCGATCGCCCTGGCCAGCCGAGAGACGACCCGGCGCGGGCTGTACGTCGCCGCCACACGCGGCCGGGACCGCAACACGATCTGCGTCGTCACCGCCAGCACCGACGTCGCCGCCGCCCGCAACGTCTTGGAGAACGTGCTCGCCGCCGACCGCGACGACGTCCCCGACGTCACCCAACGCCGCACCCTCGCCGCCATCAACCAACCCCGACCGCAGCCGGCACCGGCGCCGCGCTGCCACATCCCCGAATGGTTCTTCGAGCTGCGCCACGAGACGACGATCGCCTTGCGTCACGCCGAACACGGCGCCGCCGCTGACGTCGAGCGACGACGGCAGCACGAGGTGCGGCGTGGCGGGCTCCAGCAGGAGCGGGCCACCGTCGCCGCCGACTACTCGCCCCACGAAGCCCGGCTCGCCGACGCTCGAGCGGTCGTCGACTACGCGAGATCACGGCTTGAGGCCTCTTACGAGAACCTGCAGGGTGCCGGCCTGGGCCATCGACGGACGGCGCGTCACCTCGTCGACACCAACAAGGAACGACTCGACGCCGCCCAGGCCGCCCGACAACGCGTCGAGGCGAACGCCGAGCCCGTCCGTCAACGCCTCGCCAACCTCGACCGACAGCTCCACGACTTCGACCCCGACCGGGCGCTCATCCAGATCCTCGACAGTTGGGCCCACCAGTCCCATCCCCACCACGACCCCGACCAGCTCATCGAACTCGACACGGCGCTCAACAGCTGGCAACGCTGGCCAGCGGCCACCCCATCACCATCACCGAACTCGACGACTCCGTCATCATCCTCGAAGACGCCGGCAGCCGCCCCGGCGCAGCCGCCTACCGAACGCTCGGCCATGCCGCCCGATCCTGGGCGGCCGACTTCGGCATTGAACTGTCGCCACCCGTGCGCCACCTCGAGTACGAGGCACCCACCCCAAGCCTGTCGCTCGACATCGAGCTGTAGGGGAGCGCCTCCGGTTCGGAGCGCTATCGAACGCCGGCTCCGGGGTCAACGAGCTGTCGGGGCATCGATGAGCGCCGTTCGAGGGCGCTCGGGTGCGCTCACCAGCGGTGTCCGAGAACGGGCGCGATACCACTCACCGGACGGCCCTGCGAGCCTCGGGGAGGTAGGAAGTCAACGGACTGGGCCGGCGGCGCTGTGACCGCCGTGACACGTCTAGGTCGGGCCGTCGATCCGGTCGCCGAGCCACTCGAAGAAGGTCACCTCGGCGACGGCCTGGAACGCGATCCAGCCGACGAGGGCGACGACCGCGACGACGACAAGGATCTTCAGCCAGCGAACGAGGCGGTTGGTGTACTCGGTGACGAGCGGCTGGAACTGCCGGGCGGCGGCCTGTGCTCGCTGCCCGAAGAGGTCCGCGGCACGTTCGACCTCGCTGCGAGCGACCTGACGGACCTCGGCGACGACCTGCTCCATCTCGGCTCGTGGGATCCGCCCGCGCTCGGCTGCCGCCGCAGCCGCCGTGGCGCCGGTCGCCGCGATGCTCGTTGGGCGAGGTGTCCGGCCGGCGCGCCGCAGCTCGCTCTCCGTGGGCGGTGCCCGATAATGCCTCGTCCAGTCGAGGCCGTCCCACCAGCGCAGCCTCGTGAAGCCCTCGGGGTCGGGGTACCACCCCGCCGGCGGCGCCTCCGACCGCCTCACGGCCGGCGGTCCGCCGGTGGTGAGGCGAGGTCGATCCGCTCGGTGACCTCGGGCACCGACAGCCCTCCGCTCGGGCGCACCTCGTCGTCGTCGTCGCCGTCACGGGCTGCCTCGGCGAGCGCGCTCATCGTGCCGAGCAGCCCGGAGAACTCGGCGGGGATGATCAGCTTCGTCGCCCGCCCGTCGCCGATCCGCTCGAGTGCGGTCAGGTACTCGACCACCAGCACGTTGCGGTCGGCACCCGCCGCCTTGATCCCGCTGAGCCTGGCTTTGGCGGCGGCACCCTCACCCTCACCGAGCTGCTCGAGCCGCAGCCGCTCGGCGCCGGCCCGCAGCTCGATCGCCTTGGCGTCGCCTTCGGCGTCGAGGATCGCCGCCTGCCGACGACCCTCGGCGGCGAGGATCGACGACTGCTTCTCACCGTCGGCACGGGCGATCGCCGCCTCCTGGAACCCTCGCGCCTCGGTCACCGTCGCCCGCCGGTCGCGCTCGGCGCGCATCTGGGCGTGCATCGCCGAGACGACCTCCGGAGGTGGATCGATGCGCTGGATCTCGACGCGCACCACACGCACACCCCACTTGTCCGTGGCGTCATCGAGCACCTCGCGAAGCTGCAGGTTGATGGTGTCGCGCGAGGTCAGCGCCTTGTCCAGCTCCAGGTCACCGATCAGGTTGCGCAGGTTGGTCTGGGCCAACTTCGTGATCGCCGTGAAGAAGTCGGCGACGTTGTAGATCAGCCGCTGCGGGTCGGTGGCCTCGTAGTAGACGACAGCGTCGACCGACACGACGACGTTGTCGGCTGTGATCACCTCCTGCGGCGGCACGTCGACGACCTGCTCGCGCATGTCGACGAGCTGCATCCGCTCGACGAACGGCATGATCAGGTTGAACCCGGGATCACGCGTCGCCTTGTAGCGGCCGAGCCGCTCGACGAGGCCGCGCTGGTAGGGCCGGACGATCTTCACGGCGCCGATGAGGAACGCGATGCCGACGACGAACAGCGCAGCGATGATGACCACGGCGATGCTCATTGGGTCGGTACCCCTTCGGGTTGATCGGTCATGGGGCGTCCTTCCCGAGCGGCCGCCGGGGTGGTCCGGTCGGACCGGGTGGTCCAGCCGGGCCGATTGGTCCGGCGATCGGCTCGACGACGACCCTCGTACCCCGCATCTCAGCCACTCGCACCCGGATGCCCGCCGGCAGCGGCCGGTCAGTGTCGGCCAGCGCACCCCAGACCTCCCCGTCGAGGAACACACGGCCGCGCCGATCCGTGTCGTCGGGCGAGATCTCCACCGTCACCAGCCCAGTCATCCCAACCAACCGGTCCGCGCCGACACCCGGCGGCAGCTCGTTGTGCAGGTGGTGGCGCGCCCACCGGTAGAGGCCGGCGAAAGCGAGCGCGCCGCCGAACACGAACACCGCCCACTGGACCTCGACGGCCACGTCATAGAAGGCGAGCAGCGCGGCCACGAACGCCGAGCCGGCAAACGGCAGAAGGATGAACGTGCCGCCGAGGAACGACAACTCGACGAGTGCGAACACCACGGCGACCGTCAGCCAGATCCATGGCCAGACGTCGATGTCGATCCCGAGGTCGAGCACGCATCAACCCTAGGAGCACCGGGCGTCGACCTCGCCGCAGGCCTCACCGGCCGAGTCAGTGCGGCGGAGGGCGACCACGACGACGATCCCGTGCTGCGGTGGCGGGACAAGTGTGGCCCCGCTGGGCGAGCTTCGACAAGGGAGTGATGACCACGCTCACTGGAATCTCCCCAGTTCCGCTCATCGACATTCGCCCACCTCTGAGCATCAACGCAGACGGTCAGCTGTCGGACACGTAGACGCTGATCGGCGTGGCGTCAGGATCGGTGATCGTGTTGGTCGTCGAGAATAGGGTCCGTCTCGCGCTGGCTTTCGTCTTCGGTCTCCCTCGAGCGTGCGGTGTTCCTGTCGGTCATCTACACCGTCGCCCGTCCCCGCCCGGGGGTCGAGACGTTGGCGTCCGTACCATCGACGCCGAACCTCCCGTCTGGTCATGTCACCGCCGCTGTGGTGCTCTACGGCGGTCTGGCGATCATCGTTCGGGTCCTCTCCGCCTCACGCCGTCTGGCCACGTTCGCCCTGTGCATCAGCGCGGTGTTCGCGGTGCTCGTCGCTGCATCGCGTCCAACCCTCCGCCATCGAGCTCCTCGTTCCGGCGTTGACCCGACGTGAGCCCGGCCCCGTTCGTCCCGGATCCGTCGACCGTCGCGGATGACGGGCCATGGAAGACGCTTTGTCAGCACGGCCGGTGGCGACTGCTCGTCGATGCGTTCGCTCGTCTACGCGCTGGCGACGGAACCAGCCATGCCCGGTCGTTGGCCTTCCTGATCGCTCTCATCGCCGTACAGGGCCTCATCAGCATCATCGGCGTCGCCACCGTCCTCGGTCATCGCTGGATGCGCGACGTTGTGCGGGCGATCATCCGCTCGCTGGCGCCGGGACCAGTCGGTGACGCGTTGACAGGTGCGATGGATCAGGCGCGTCGGGCGGGTGTCGCAGGACGGGGCGCCGCGATCGGCATCGGCATCGCCGCAGCGCTCGTAACAGCGACCATCGCCATGGCTCAGCTGCAACGCAGCTTCAACCGCCTGTATGGCATCGAACGTGATCGGCCCACGTTGGCCAAGTATTGGATGGCGTTCCGGCTCGCCGCTAGTGCGGGCACGCTCTTCGTCCTCGCGTTCGCGGTCATCGCCCTCGGCCAGCCGGTCGCCGCACGGATCCCCGACAACGCGCTGACGCCCGCGTGGGGTGCCGGTCGTTACGCCGTCGGACTCGTGCTCGTCGTCGGGGCGGTGTCGTTGCTGCTCCGATACTGCCCCCGTCGCTCCAGCCCAGGCTGGCGCTGGCACGCGCTCGGCGCAGGTGTGGCCGTCGTGATCTGGACGATGGCCACGGCCGGCCTCAACGCCATCTACGCCCTCACCCCGTCCTTCGGCGACATCTACGGGCCACTCGCCAGCATGGTCGCCCTGCTGCTCTGGGCAGTCGCGTCGTCGTTCGGCCTGCTCTACGGGGTCGCCCTCACCGCCGAGCTCGAAGCAGTCCGAGCGGCGACGTCAGATCAACCAAAGACGGTGTCGGACGAGGTCAGTCGGGATCATGACGTCGACGTCGACACCGGCGAGACGAAAGTCCAGCCAACGCCCCAATCAGCCCAACTCAAGGTGACGCCGCAGTCCTCGCTCAGCGCACCGAACAGGAATGGGGTGGCGGACTGCTCCACGAACCAGGACACGCCCGCCCAGGGTGTCGGCTCGGTGACCGGGACGGGGCCAGCGCCGTCACCGTCTGGTCGATGCGGAACGCGCTCGGCGAGCACACTTCGACGAAACTCACCGGCGACAGCCAGCTCCGTGTTGACAAGGCCCGGTGTCCGACTTGCACTGCGCCCACCGAACAGGCCGCCCGGTTGGGGCGACGAGCTCGCCGACACGTGGGGACGCACTTCCACCGGTCCTGCGATACACCCGCGCCGGTGACCGGTGCCGCCGCGGTCGCAGGCGGGAGGAGTCGCTTCATCGTTGCCTCAACCGGTGGGCGTCGCGGACGCCGGCGAACAGCTCGTCATCGAGTCCGTCTGGCTGACGCTGGATGACCGAGACGTCGCCGGTGGTTTCCAGAATCGCCGCAGCGACGTCGTCGAGGCGTCCGATGCCTTGACCGCGGATCTTCTGGCGTAAGTCGTCGAGGGTGATCCCGGTGCGCGTCAGGTTGCCGGCGATGGGCTGCCCGTGAGCGAGGAGGACGACGGGTTCATTGTCAACGATGCGTTCGACGCGCCGGAGCCGCCGTCGACCTGCGGTCACTGCGCGTTGGCACACGATCAGCGCGGCGGTACCGATGATGCCGTCCAGGAGCGAGACGGACGGGGAGAGCACGGCGCTGGCGACGATCGATCCGACGGCGACGGTGATGACGAAGTCATAGCCGGAGAACGCGGCGAAGGTCCGCAGGCCGTTGAGCCGCAGGACGAGCAGGATCCACAGGTAGATGGCGAGGCTGGATACCACGATCCAGCCGAGGTGGGACCAGTTCGACCAGAGGTGGTTCATCGAGATCCCTCCCAGCGTTGGTGGGGTGATCCGGCGCTGGTCATGTTGTCTCCCGCTCGCGGATCTGGCCGGCGGGGGTGACCTCGGCGTCGTTGTTGAGCGCGGCCTTGAAGCTGGGCGTGGCTTGGAGGGCGACGATGTCTGCGGGCATCTCGATTCCTGCGGCGTCGAGCGCCCGCTTGACGGCCTTGATCGCGTCGTCGACGACAACGATGGAGGTCGACTGGACAGAGTCGGTCCACAACAGTGCACGGATGTTGACGGTCGACACGTCGAGCTTGTCGACGAGCGCCTGCGGCGCCGGATCGGGCTCCACACCCGGCACGGACTCGAGCGCCGCGGTGATGACCTCGGTGGCCTGCTGGGCATCGTTCTCGTAGGCGATGCCCACGGTGAACTGCTGACGGCGGTGCTGCTGGTACGTGTTGACGACGATCACGTTCTTGTAGACGTCGCGGTTCGGGATGATCACCAGTTCACCATCGAAGGTCATGATCCGGGTCTCGCGGATGTTGATCCCCTGGACCGTGCCGGACTGGTCGACGACGTCGATCTGATCACCGGAGCGAAACGGCTGCCGGAACAGCAACAGCACCCCGGCCAGTGAGTTCTCCAAGATGTCCTGGAACGCGAACCCCACGGCGACCGAGAGGAAGCCGAGCCCGGCGAGCACATCGACCGGTCTCACCGAGGGGAAGGTCACGGCCACCGCCAGCAGCACAACGACGCCGAACAGCAGCCACGAGATGAGCTTGCTGATCACGAGCGCGAAGCTCGGGGTGCGACGCCGGGCGAACGCCCGTCGCAACGTCCAACGGACCCCGCGACACGCCAGCCAGCCGAAACCGACGATCAACACGGCGACCCCAACGCGTGGGACCGCATCGACGACCGTCTGCCAGAGCGACCTCGCCGAATCGCCGATCTCCTCGCCCGGCGGTGTCGATCCGACCACCCAGAACATTCGGGACATCACGCCGGCCCGAGCACAGGTCGGGACCGCGCCACCTCCGTCGAGGCCCGTGAAGCGTTGATGCGTTCGACAGACATGCGGGCGGTCCCTTGTGATCGGGCCGCCATGGTCCAGAGCGACGCAACAGCCCCTCTGCGTACCCTGGTCGCCGCCCAGCCAACCCGCTCCGGCGCGACAGGGATCAGTCGAGAAGTCCACCGGGCCGGGTGTCGGCCACGGCGATGGCAGCTTCCATTCCCCCAGTGGACCATCTCCGGGGTGTCGTGGATTCAGTGCGGGCGAGCTTCTTCGTGCTGCCAGCCGTGGCCATGGTGGTCGCTTTCGTCGGGGGCCGGTTCGCGGTCGGTGTCGATGTGGGCTCCTGGGTCGGCGAGGCCACTGTCAACAGCTCACGGGCGGTGCTCTCCACGGTCGCGGCGGCCACGATCACGTTCGCCAGCATCACGTTCTCCGTCGCGCTGCTGATCATGCAGCAGGGCTCGGCCCAGTTCTCGCCACGCGTGATCCCCGGCCTGACCCGGGACCCGTTCAACCGGCGGGTCATCGCCGTGGTGGTCGGGACGTTCACCTACTGCCTCGTCGTGTTGCAACGGGTCCGGGCCCCGCTCGCCGACGACGGCGAAGCGGTGATCCCGAGCTTTGCAGTGTCGCTCGGACTCGTGTTTGGGCTCGGAGCGGTGCTGGCGGTCGTTGCCGCGATCCACCACACCGCGCAGCAGATGGACGTCAGCAAGATCCTCGGCGCCATCGTCACCGAAGCGATCCGGACCCCGGTCACTGTCAGCGGTCTCACAGCCACCGACCGGGTCGACCCGCCAGCCGGACTGCCCTCCACCGTGGTGCGGTTCGACGAGAGTGGTTGGGTCCGACAGGTCGATGTCGACGCCTTGATCGAGTGCACACCGCCGGGCGGCGCCACCCGCCTGGAAACGATCGCCGGCCGCTATGCGATCCCGTCGACGATCCTGGCCACGATCTGGCCCGCCGTCCCCTCCAAGGACCTCGAGGCGGTGGCTCACAGCGTTCGTGACGCCGTCAAGGTCGGGCCAACACGCACCATGGTCGAAGACGCCGCCTACGGGATCCGCCAGTTGGTCGACGTCGCGCTCAAAGCGTTGTCACCGGGGATCAACGATCCCACCACCGCCCAGGACGCCATCTTCCACCTCGGCACACTGCTGGTGGAGCGGCTGACCTCACCGTTGCCGGCGTCCGCCTACCAGGGTGACGACGACCGACGACTGTTGATGCCGCAGGCCCTCACCGATCGCACACTGGCCGAGCTCGCCTTCGGTGAGCTGCGCATGGCTGCGGCGGACAAGCCGGCCGTGTGCATCTACCTCTTCGAGATGATCGCCGACGTCAGCGAAGCCATCCACGGCAACGACCGTGACCTACCGCTCGTGGAGCAAGCCGCGCTCCTCTTGGTCAACGCCGAACGAGCCGGGATGCCCGACCACGAGATGCAACGCGTTCGCAACGCATACACCGCGCGCTTCGGCAACCCCACCACGACAACCGAATCGTGACGGGACTGCCGGGGACGGCTGGGCCGCCTTGCGCAGTGGGAGCTTCGGCTCTCACCAGCGCAGCAGCGCCGCGATTGGCCCCGACATGACAGCGAGGCGGGGGGTGACGACGATATGGGCATCGGTACGCAACGCCTGGACGACCGCGGCGTCGACAACCCTCACCCCGACGGGAATGCCCGCCAAGTCGTGCGCCAGTGTCGGGCCATCCGACCCGTCGTCGTGCACCAAGAGGGTGTCGACCCGGCCGCCGACGAGCGCGGCGAGGGTGTCGTCGACCTCGATGCTCGCGGTTCCGGCCGACAACGCGGTCCGGAGCTGATCGGCGAGGCCGCGGACACGCTCAGCGACCAGGTTGGAGACCGCACGGACCACTTCGTCGGCAACGCCGCCGGGTGACCCGGCGTCGATCTTGATCGCCCGTTCGGCCATGTCATGTGGGAGCGCCTCCAGGACCATGGCTTGCGCCCGGACATCCCCGGCGACGGCGATGAGCTGTGCGTCGACCTCCACGGCCATCGCCGCGACAGCGTCGGCGACGTCGCCGGCGTTGCGTTCCCACGTGTTCTCGGCGCGTTGTTGGAATCGTCGCTGCGACCAGCCTCCGGGATGTCCACGGTGAATGTGCAACGTCTCACCGTCGACCTGTTCGGCCGCCAGCACGTCACCGCCGTCGAACGCGATGAGATCAGCGCCTGCTCGATCCGTCTCGACGACGAGATGCGCAACGGTGCGTTGCCTGGCTTCGAGCAGCGTGACCAGGCGCGGCAATGCCGCCCGTTCGGCGACCATGTGGTCAACCGGCTCATCGAGAAACTCGATCAGCGTCGGTCCAGACGCAGCGCGGATGACGATCACGGCCTCGCCTTCGCCGTGATCGATCTCGGCCACCTTGGCATCAAGTGTCGCCAACTCATCGTCGCCGCACTGCTCTGCAATCGACTTGCGAGCATTCTTCCACTCGATGTCGAACCGCTGCGCAGCGTTGTCATGGCGGCTCGTCGCGGGGAGCACGATCGTCAAGAATGGGCTCGCCGCGTCCGTCAGCGCCCGCAGGTCGTCGAACCCGCTCACGGTGATGTCGCCCGCCGGGCGACATCGCTCGATGTCGGTTGGACCGAATCGGGCACAAGGCTGTAGTGCAACGGCATTGCGAGAGGGTGCCCCCGCCACGAAGCCCCAAACGACCACCACCGGCGACGCTCGAAGACCCCTTGGTCCTGCTGCCGCCTCGCCCGGTGACTGTCGTCCGTTTGCTGTTGGCTTGCTGAGCGTCGGCCTCGTCCTCGGCCGTGTCTGCAAGCCTGACGGACGCATCATCGCCGTCGACGTCGGGAACCTGCTCCCGCGTTGCCACCACGGGCGGGCTGAGCGCGTGGACATCAACGGCTCGCCCGGTTGGGTCACCGATGCTCCGGCCTTCGACGTCGTCTGGCAGGTGGGAGCTCACACCCGGGCGTCCGTGACCGGCAGCTTGTCGTCAGATCAAGCGCTGGATCTTGCGCGAGCCGTCGAAGTCCTCGACGAGGCGGCTGGCGCAGCCGCCACGCCTCGCCGGTCAGCCGGTCGACGCTCTGGTCACCACGACCGTCCCGTTATGCGCGGCCCCGTTCGAACGTCGCATCGGCGAGTCACCGGCGACAGCAGCCGAACGGTTCGGCATCGAACTCGAGGACCTGGTCGCGTTGAACGATCCCCAGGTTCGAAGGCGTCGTGATCAACCTGCCATGCGGAGTCGTCGAGCAGGCCACGAACCAGGACCGCCCGGGGCTTGGAGCCCTACGCCGACAGCCCATGCAGGCCAACGAATTCACGGGGACCAACGTCCTCGACCTTGCGACCGATCGTCGGGTCTTCGTCCTGACCGGGGCACCTCCGACGGCGACGGTGGCGGGATGATCCGAGTCCAAGCGTTCGACCGAATGACGGATCACCCGAGTTCAGCTCCTTGACACCGATTCGCAGCTGCTCCGGAGCCGTCGACATGACCGATGACGTCCGCTCGCCCGTCAACGCCGTCACCTTCACATGTGCGGACGGCACCGCTGAGGCGATCGACGTGTTCGCCGGACCGGCGCACCCCGCCGGCTGATCGAGCGCTGCTCATGCGCCGATCAGAAGGTTGACCACGTATCAGCGATGTATCAGTTCGTCTCGTGCCAGCCCGTGTCGGCTCGTGTCGACGTGTCCGCTCGGTTCGCGATGGGCTTACTCAGCGGCACCGGGCGGACGGGGTGGCACCACGTGAACAGGCCCGATAACCCCTACGGATCAGAAGGTTGGGGGTTCGACTCCCTCCGAGCGCGCCATCCAGATCAGTGATCTAGCTGGTGTGAGCCTCTCCTGAGGACCTCGCCGGACGCTGAGGTCCACTGGCGAGGCGGGCGACGGTGGCGGCGTCGATGGCGAGACCGGTGAACGCGCCGGTGGCGATGCGCATGATGTCGGTGGCCGATCCAGCACGATCGGCGAGCACCCAGGCCCCGCTGACTGCGATGCCGGTGACCATCGCCACGGCGAGGATGACGGCGCCGATGGTGCTGCGGTGCTCGGGCACCTGCGCCGCTCGTGCCGCCAACCATCGTTTCATGCCGTTGCGCCACAGCCACCACACGACGAAGGCTGACAGGACGACGTGGCCCGTGTACTGGGCGAGCCGGTACGGCGTCCATCGCCGTCCCAGCACCGTTCGGTCAACGATCGGCTGCCGATACCAATCGACGTTGGTGGCGAGCCACCCCCAGTCATGAGTGAGGTGGTCGAGGGCGACGTGCGACAGTGCCCCGATCAACGCGCACGGCGCGGTCGCCGCCAGCCTGAAGCGATGAACCGCCAAGCCGCGGAAGTCACGAAGGTGAAACCCTCCAGCGTCAGGCAGATACGCCGGAACGACCGGGGCCAGCACGCGAACGATCAGCCATCCGACGACGAACGTCGCCGGCACGCAGAACACCACAACCGCCGGCAACCCGTGAGCCCACACCTCCCAGCGGGAGCCATTCAGCACGTAGGCGAAGTCGGGCGCCATCGACCCGACGACCAGCGCCACTCCGTCGGTCCGATCCGGCCAGCGTTGAGCGATTGGCAGCACCGGCGCCTGACGCCAGGAACGTGACCGGCACCGCCGGACCCTAGATGCGTCGGCTCGAGCTGGGCCGTCGCAGCGGGTCCTGCTCGGTCCACGTCCCCGTGGCACAGTCTCCGTTGGGGCAACGCCAGCGCTGCTCGTCCCACACCAGCCGGGCCCGACGGCCGAACACCGGCAGATCGATCAACTCCACCTGGCGGCGGCCGTGATCATGCGCCACGGTGCCGCAGCGCGCACACGACGGCCGGCGTCGGCAGCTGCGCACCAGATGCGCACCCACTGCGGCCAGTCGGCGACGCCGACCACGACGACACCGCGCAGGCCGACCAGCAACAAACACATGCGCGTAGGGTCAGTCTCCAACAGGGGCTCCTCGACTCGGTCCGGCTTCGAACACCGACAGAGTCGCGAGCCCCTGTGTCGCGAACGCGGACCCCTACCGAGCGGTCATCCCACCCTCAGCTCCGAAGCGCCGGGTTTGTTGAGCAGCCGACTGCAAATCGCCCGCCCGTCGAGAACGTCGCGGGTCTGTCTCACGCGTAATACATTGCGAAAATGGAGAAGTGACGATTCGCGACTTGCGGAACCAGGGCGGTGCGATGGTCGATCGGGTCGAGCGCGGCGAGCACCTCACGGTGCCGCGCAGCGGCCGACCAGTGGCCGAGCTCCGGCCCCTGCGATCGCGTGGGCCGTCGAGCGAGCAGCTCATCGCGCGCCGACGCCGGCTGGCTGTCGTCGACCCAGTACGACTCCGTGCCGAGATCGACACCGTCATCGACTCCGGCCTGTGAGTTGCACGGCTGTTCGGGGTCTGCTCGACGCCAGCACGCACGTGTTGCCCGGCCGCCTCGACGACGCCACCACGCTTCCCGACGAACCGTTGATCAGTGTAGTCACCCTGGCTGAGCTGTCAGTCGGGCCGCTCGTGGCCTCATCCGACGACGAACGAGCCGCCCGTCAAGCTCACCTCCAGCAGGCGGAGGCCGACTTCGACCCCCTCGTGTTCGACGCCGCCGCCGCCGCCCGCAAGTTCGGACAGGTTGCGGCGTCGCTGCGCCGTGCCGGACGGAAGCGCACCGCCCGCTCGTTCGACGCGATGATCGCGGCCACCGCGATGGTCCACGACCTGCCGGTCCATACCTGCAATCCGGACGACTTCGCCGGCATCGATGACCTCACCGTCGTCGCCGTACCTCATCCCGTCGGCTGAGCGGCCCGTGGGCATTTCGGCAGCGTGGCTCGAGCTCGTCCGTATGAGCGCCGGTCAGGTCCGAGCGCGCCGACTGGTTCCGGCCCTGAGCCATGTGGCCTGTTTCAGGACGTCACCGAGAAGTGAGGTCCTGACCAGCTTTCGGGACCATGTGTCGGGTCGCGCCGGATCCTCAGCCTCGACCGGCGGCCGCAGGTTGCGGACGCCGTCGAGCAGTCGGTTGTCGGCTCGCCCGGTCTCGAGCGCCGTCGCTTGCTCCGCACCACGCACGGGCAGTGAGCCAGCGTCGAGCAGCCACCAGCACCGTGGCCTGGTCCCAGTACAGGTGCTCGGAGGCGACCTTCCCGTCGGTGAACCCGACGACGGCGACGAGCGGGAATCGGAGCTGCCGTCCCGTCGGCGCGATGCCGGGGAGGAAGATCGGGACCTCGCAGGTGTGGGTGAACGAGATCGTCATCTCGTCGACCAACCGATCGGCTCCGACCGTCCTCGACAGCGGGGTCGGCGCGAAGTCGTCAGGGAAGGTGCCGATGAAGTGGCCGGCGTAGAAGTCGCGCACGCCTTCGACGCCGCGTCCGCCGATCGACGTCGGAACGTGCAGGACGACCGGGTCATCGGTCATCGTGGTCATGGTGGCGTCGACGTCACGGAGGACGAACTCGTCGGCCATGTGCTCATCGAACAGCGCGCCGTAGTCGACGTCGCCCATCGCATACCTCCCAGTTGCCGTTGCGATCGTCAACGCTAGGCCTGCGGGCAGCTTCCCAATGACCGGTGCGAGGTGAGAGGTGAGGGCACATATGCCCCTCACCTCTTGTGGCTCGTCAACGGTCGGCGCGAGCCTGGTCCCGATCGCCGTTGGGGACGGGCCCCGTGCCGCGGCTGTCGTCGGTGGCGAGGGAGCGCATCAGCAGCGCGCCGAGGCCGCCGACGACGCCGGCGTCGCCGCCGACCTGCACGTCCGGCACGATCTTGACGTTGCCGGTGCCGACCTCGCGCAGCGCGGCCACGAGCGCCGTCTGCTCTGCGCCGATCGCCTGGCGCTGGGCGTCGAAGCCCTTGGCCCGGGCCAGACCCAGCGCCTCCTCCTCCGCCGCCGCGTTGGCCTCGCCCAGGTCGCGGGTCCGGCTGGCCTCGGCCGCACCGGTGA
>JBPCJL010000138.1:0-3504 GCA_051005355.1 Ilumatobacteraceae bacterium | reverse complement strand
CCTTCGCCAAGGCCTGGTACAAGCTGCTGCACCGCGACATGGGTCCGCTCTCGCGCTACCTCGGCCCGTGGGTCGCCGAGCCGCAGCTCTGGCAGGACCCCGTCCCCGCCGTCGATCACGAACTCGTCGGCGACGCTGACGTTGCGTCGCTCAAGGACAAGCTCCTCGCGTCGGGGCTTCCCACCGCCCAACTCGTCGCAACGGCGTGGGCGTCGGCGGCCAGCTTCCGCAGCACCGACAAGCGCGGCGGTGCCAACGGCGCCCGCATCCGTCTCGCTCCGCAGAAGGACTGGGCGGTCAACGCGGCGAGCGGCGTGGCGGAGGTGCTGCCGGTCCTCGAGCAGATCCAGCAGGACTTCAACAGCTCGCAGTCCGGTGGCACGAAGGTGTCGCTGGCCGACCTCATCGTCCTCGGCGGCTGCGCCGCGGTCGAGCAGGCGGCCAAGGCGGCCGGCGACGACGTCACGGTCCCGTTCACGCCCGGGCGGACGGACGCCACGCAGGAGCAGACCGACGTGGACTCGTTCGCCGTGCTCGAGCCGAGCGCCGACGGGTTCCGCAACTACCTGCAGGACGGGGAGAAGCTGTCGGCGGAGACCCTGCTCCTGGAGCGGGCCAACTTCTTGACCCTGACGGCGCCGGAGATGACGGTGCTCGTCGGTGGTCTGCGAGCCCTCGGCGCCAACGCTGGAGCGACCTCGCACGGCATCTTCACCGACCGGACGGGCACGCTGACCAACGACTTCTTCTCCAAGCTGCTCGACATGACCACGGAGTGGAAGCCGTCGACGGACACCGAGAACGTCTACGAAGGTCGCGATCGGAGGTCGGGCGAGGCGACTCGGACGGCCACCGCGGTCGATCTCGTCTTCGGCTCGAACTCGCAGCTCCGGGCGATCGCCGAGGTCTATGCGTCCGACGATGCGCAGGACAAGTTCGTACGGGACTTCGTGGCCGCATGGGACAAGGTCATGAACCTCGATCGCTTCGATCTGGCCTGAGCGCCTCTCCGACCCGTCCTCCTGGTCAGGGAGGTGGCTGGTGGGCCACCATTCTCTGACCAGGACGGGGTGATCAGGCCGGGCGGGTGGTGCGGTTGATCCAGCTGCGGTCGGCGGTGCGGTCGCCCGTGGCGCGCACCGACAGGCCGTCGAGACGTTCGAGGTCGTCGTCGGTCAGCGAGAGCTCGGCGGCGGCGGCGTTCTCCTCCAGGTAGGGGATCCGCTTCGTGCCCGGGATGGGGGTCATGTCGTCACCCTGGGCGAGCACCCAGGCCAGCGCCACCTGCCCCGGTGTCGCGTCGTGGGCGGCGGCGATCGACGCCACCTCGTCGACCAGCGACCGGTTGGCGTCCAGCGCGTCGTCGGCGAAGCGCGGCTGGCGGCGCCGGAAGTCGTTGGCGGCGAGGTCGGCCGTGCTGGCGATGGTGCCCGTCAGCATCCCCCGCCCGAGTGGGCTGTACGCCACGATGCCGACGCCCAGCTCGCGGCAGGTGTCGAGGATCTCGCCCTCGAGGTCGCGGCTGAACAACGAGTACTCCGTCTGCAACGCGGCGACCGGGTGCACGGCGACGGCCCGGCGCACCGTGTCGGCCGAGGCCTCAGACAGCCCGAGGTGGCGAACCTGTCCGGCGCTGACGAGCTCGGCCATCGCGCCGCCCGTCTCCTCGATGGGCACGTCGGGGTCCGGCCGGTGCAGGTAGTAGAGGTCGACGTGATCGACACCGAGACGCTGCAGCGACCCCTCGATCGAGCTGCGCACGTACGCCGGCCGACCGTCGACCTGGCGCACGCCCGGCTCGACCGGCCCGGCCCGCAGGATGCCGAACTTGGTGGCCAGCGTCACCTCGTCCCGGCGTGACGCGACGGCCCGGCCGACGACCTCCTCGCTGGTGTGCGGGCCGTACACGTCGGCGGTGTCGAGCATCGTGACGCCGAGGTCGAGGGCGCGGTTGATGGTCTCCGTGGGGTCGTAGCCGTCGAACCCGCCGTAGATGGGGCTGAAGCTCATGCAGCCGAGGCCGATGACGCCCGCCGTGAGGTCGCTGCGGCCAAGTGTGCGAGTGGGGATCACCGAGCCATCATCGCCCGCTGATCAACGATTCGCCCCCGGCCTTCGCCGACGTACGCGAACCGTTTGCCCTTGGTCAGCGTTCTGGCGAGACGGGTCGCCAGAACGCTGACCGAAGCGATGCGGATCTGGTCAGGCGGCCCGGCGGCGGGAGAACAGCAAGGCGAGTCCGCCGGCCATCAAGGCCAGCAGCGCGGCCCCGATCAGGTTCGAGCTGTCACCGGCACCCGTGTTGGGCATCGTGCTGGGCGGCGGGACGACCGTGCTCGATCCGCCCGTCGTGGTGCTCGATCCGCCGGTCGTCGTGGTCGTCGAATCACCCGTCGTGGTCGTCGTCGAACCAGCCGTCGTGGTCGTCGAGCCACCCGTCGTGGTGGTCGTCGACCCGGTGGTGAAGCATGCGGAGACGTTCGAGATGCCCTGCGTGAACGTCAAGCTGAACGGCGGAGTGTCATCCACCAGCACCGCCTGCCCGGCCTTGCCGACGATGGCGACGCCCGTGACGCCGCTGAACGTGACCGTGACGTCTTGCGCCTCACCGTCATCATTGGGGTTCGAGAAGGTGAACGTGACGGTCCCGCCATCGACGGGAACGACGATGACCTCACCGTCCGCGAAGGGGCTGCTTTCGACCTTCACGCCGGTCGTCCCGGTGAAGCCCTCTTCCTCGCACTCCTTGGTGCCGTCCACAGAAACGCCCATTGGCACCGGGCGGACCTCGTTCGACGCGGCATCGAGCACGCCGGGAAGCACCATCACCGACGCCGCGAGCGCGCCGAAGCCGACGACTGTGGTAACGAACCTTTTCGAGCTCATCGCTGCCCTTCCTGATGTGGTGCACCGTGTCCGCACGGCGGCCCTCGCTGAGGACGGCAGGACTCTACTCACTTGCACCCGTCTAATCGCGAACGGGCGGCATCTGGCCCTACCGTGCGGCGATGACCGACCAGATCGTCCCGGATGCCAAGGACTGGACGTGGGTGCTGCAGCGGCGCTGCCCGGAGTGCGGCTACGACGCAACCCGGCTTGACGTCGAGCGCGTTCCCGAGCTCGTGCGCGAGAACGCCGCGGTGTGGCAGGAGGTGCTGGTGCGGCCTGGCGTCGACCGGCGGCCGGCGCCAGACGTGTGGTCCCCGCTCGAGTACGCCTGCCACGTGCGCGACGTGTTCTCGCTCTTCGACCGGCGCCTGCACCTGATGCTCTCCAAGTACGACCCGCGCTTCGAGAACTGGGACCAGGACGAGACGGCCATCGCCGAGCGGTACGGCGATTCCGATCGGGCGACGGTCGCCAGCGAGCTGGATGCCGCGGCCCACGCCGTCGCCGCCTCGTTCGCCTCCGTCGACGGCAGTCAGTGGGAGCGCACCGGGCGCCGCAGCGACGGCGCGGAGTTCACCGTCGACACCTTCGCCCGCTACTTCCTCCACGATCCGG
>JBPCJL010000137.1:0-5580 GCA_051005355.1 Ilumatobacteraceae bacterium | reverse complement strand
CGAGGAGCCGCCGGAAGTACTGGGCCGTGCGCTCGAGGCCCGTGCGCAGCGGGATCTCGGGCTCCCAGCCGAGCGCGGAGCGGGCCAGGGTGAGGTCGGGCTGGCGCTGCGTCGGGTCGTCGACCGGCAGCGGCTCGAAGACCAGCTCGGATTGCGAGCCGGTCACTTCGAGCACCATCTCCGCCAGCTGGAGGATCGTGTACTCCCCCGGATTGCCGATGTTGCACGGGCCGGTGATGTCGCCGTCGAGGAGAGCCAGGAAGCCACGGACCTCATCGTCGACGTAGCAGAACGACCGGGTCTGCGACCCGTCCCCGAAGATCGTGATCGGCGTGCCTGCCAACGCCTGCACGAGGAAGTTCGACACTGCCCGCCCGTCGTCGGCCCTTTGGCGCTCGCCGTACGTGTTGAAGATCCTCACGATTCGAACGTCCAGGGCGTGGTGCCGGTGGTAGGCCATCGTCATCGCCTCGGCGAATCGCTTGGCCTCGTCGTAGACGCCGCGTGGGCCGATGGGGTTGACGTGGCCCCAGTAGCTCTCGGGCTGCGGGTGGACCTGGGGGTCGCCGTACACCTCGCTCGTCGAGGCGAGGAAATACCTTGCGCCCTTGGCCTTGGCCAGACCAAGCGTGTTGTGCGTGCCGAGGCTGCCGACCTTCAGGATCTGGATCGGGATTCGCTCGAAGTCGGCCGGCGAGGCCGGGCTGGCGAAGTGCATCACGGTGTCGACGTCACCCGGCACCCAGACGTACTGGCTCACGTCGTGCTCGACGAAGGTGAACCCACGGTGGCCGAACAGCTCCTCGATGTTGGCGACCGAACCCGTCACCAGGTTGTCGACGGCGATGACCTGGTCGCCGCGCGCCAACAACGCCCGGCACAGGTGCGAGCCGAGGAACCCGGCGCCGCCGGTGACGACCACACGCGGCACGTGATTACCGCCCGATGCCCTGGTAGCCGAACCCGGCCCGCTGCCACGCGTTGCGATCGAGCAGGTTGCGGGCGTCGACCACCGCGTTCCCGCGCATGGCCTCGGCCACCTTGCTGGCGTCGAGCCAGCGGTAGTCGTCCCATTCGGTGAGCACCGCGAGCACGTCGGCACCCTCGCACGTCGCGTACGGGTCGTCGCAGACCTCGACGGCGTCGGGCACGCCCGCTCTCGGGCCGGCGACGGTCGGGTCGTGGGCGCGGATCGACGCGCCGCGGGCGAGGAGCCGCTCGATGATCGACACCGACGGCGACTCGCGCAGGTCGTCGGTGCGGGCCTTGAACGTCAAGCCCCACACGGCGATCGTCTTGCCGGCGACGTCTCCGCCCGCGGTCTGCAGGATCTTCTCCGTGACCCGGTCGAACTGCTCGTCGTTCACGGCGACCACGCCGTCGAGGAGGTCGAACTGGTACCCCGCATCCGTGGCGATCTTGAGCAAGGCGCGCGTGTCCTTGGGGAAGCAATTGTGGGCGACGAGCCCGAACGACGTGACGATGGTGTGCGTGCGTTCGATCTCAGCCGAGTACACAGCCAGCTCCTCGTGCCGGCGCTCCACGTCGGTCACGCGCACCCACGCCGTGCCCTTCCCGTCTCGCTGATATCCCGTCGGTGCACGGAGCTTCGGATGCTGGCTTCCGTGCCCGTCGGCAGTGGCAAAGAGACGATGCGAATCCTCCAACTGGTCGGGCGCGGTGAGTACCACGCACCATCCATCTTTGGGTGGGTCGTAATTCACCACGCCGGCGACGATCCGCTCCATGGCCAACAGTCGCACGACGCGATCGGCGTCAGATCGGCCAAACGGACCGAGCCGCCGGCCGACGACCGTCTCGGCGGCGTCATGCGCCTCCGTTCCGCACTGCGACCAGAGCTGGCGAAGCTCGGCCTCGCGCTCGGGCGCGCTCGCCGGCCACGGAGCAGCTCGATGCCGCTCAGATCCCGAGATGGGCGCGACGAACGGGTCTCCGAGCGCGACTGGCAGCCAGTCGGTCGTCGTCAGGTCGCCGGCCAGCGCGACGGCCGTGTCATCCGCGCCATCGCGGACGACCATCGGATGATCGGCGGTGACGGTCAGTCGGCGACCCATCTTCGTGTGGATGGTGACCATCTCGCCCGAGTACGGCCGCTCCGTCACGGTCACCACACGGTGAAACTCTGGGCGCACGGCGTCCGGTGTCCAGCTCAACGCCTCCAGGCCGTGGCGCCCGGCCCGCTCCAGTTCATTGGCAAGCTGGTCGAACCGAAGGAGGCGGACTGGCGCCAGCGACCACGCATCGCTGCGCACGAGCAGCGTCTCGTCACCACGGAAGCAGGAACCACCCCAACCAGGGCCGGGGCGGAGGAAGTCCTGGCCGATCCGCTTGTCGTAGCCGAGGCCGAGCACGACGTCTTTGATGTCGGCGCCGACGCCCTCGCAGATCGCCGCGACGGCGTTGACGAATGAGAGCTTCGTGGCCAGGAAGGCGTTGGCGGCGTACTTGATGGTCTCGGCCGACGCCGGGTCGGTGACGATGACTGGCGCGGCGACGCCGAGGTAGAGGGAGGAGACCTTGATCGCCGCCGCCTGATCGGTGCTGCCGACGACGATCCGGTCCGGCTTGAGGAAGTCCTGCACCGCCGAGCCCTCGCGCAGGAACTCGGGGTTGGACACGACCTTCACGTCGGGCCGGTCGAGCACGCGCTCGACGACGCGAGCCGAGCCGACCGGCACCGTCGACTTGTTCACGACCACGCTCTCGTACGGCAGCACGGGGGCGATCTCTCGAGCCGCCTGCTCGATGTAGGTGAGGTCGGCGCTGCCGTCCTCACCCTGCGGCGTGGGCACGCACAGGAAGGCGATGTCGCAGTCCACCACCGCGTTCGCAGCACCGAGGACGAAGCGCAGCCGTCCCGAACGAAGGCCCTCCTCGACCAAGCGGTCGAGACCGTGCTCGACGATGGGGATCTCCCCACGCGACAACCGCTCGATCTTGCCGGCGTCGATGTCGGCACAGATCACGTCGTGGCCGAGATGGGCGAAGCACGCCCCCGTGGTGAGCCCGACGTATCCCGTCCCGACGATCGCGATCCGCGCCATGGCCGCAGAACCTAGTGCTGCACCGACGTCACAGCCCCGGCGATGGGACCGGCGTTACGTTGACCGCGATGCCGGTCGCCGCACCAGTCGAGCCGCTCGACCCCGAGCTGATCGCGGCGTGCGGCGCCGACCCGAACGCCGCCTGCCGATGGGTGTGGAACTGGACCGGCAACGAGCGCCTGGCCATGATCGCCGACTGGTTCATCGGCATCCCGTTCTCGATCGTCCTCATCCTTCTCGTGGCGTGGGTCGTGTCGCGCCTCTCGCGACGGGCCATCCGCAAGGGCATCTACCGCATCGTCGTCACCGACCGGCAAACCGCGAGCCGGGCCTATCGCAAGATCCGCCCGGACGCGTCGAGTGACGTCGACATCGACGCCGACAGGCCCGAAGCCGCGCGACGAGCCGCCCGTGCCACCTCCATCTCGTCGGTCGTCGCGTCCACCGTCTCCGTGTTGATCTGGGTCGTCGCCCTCTTCCTCGTCCTCGGCGAGCTGGGCATCGACCTGGCCCCGTTGATCGCTGGCGCCGGCATCGCCGGCGTGGCGCTCGGCTTCGGCGCCCAGAACGTCGTCAAGGACTGCCTTGCCGGGCTGTTCATGCTCATCGAGGACCAGTTCGGCATCGGCGACGTCGTCGATCTGGGCGAGGCGTCCGGCGTGGTCGAGCGGGTCACGCTGCGCACCACGGTCCTGCGCGGACTCGACGGCACCGTCTGGCACGTGCCCAACGGCGAGGTGGTGCGCGTCGGCAACCGGTCGCAGCTGTGGTCCGTGGCCGTGGTCGATGTGATGGTTGCCTACGACGCCGACGTCGAGGCGGCTAATCGCGTGCTCGAGCGAACGGCAATCGAACTCGTCGAGCAGGAGGACTTCGTCGGCGACGTGCTCGAGGCCCCCGAGCTGTTGGGTGTGGAGTCGGCGTCGGGCGACGGCGTGCTGCTGCGACTGACCGTCAAGACGACGCCCGGGGCGCAGTTCCGATTGCAGCGAGCGCTGCGCCAGGCCGTCAAGCAGGCCTATGACGCCGCCGGCATCGCGGCCCCGCCCGCCCGTCCAGGGTGGCCTCGCGACGCACCCTGAGCCCCGTCGGCAGCGAGGGTGCCCTTCCGCCGGAGGGGTGTGCCGTTAGATTTCCGGCGTGTCCGGTTTGGGCGGACGACCAACGATCGTTCGACCGCGCTTGGCGGCTCGTTCGCACACCCCCTTGTCTCCATGATCGCCTTCCTCACGGCGCCCGACGCCGGTTCGCTGCTCTGGTCGGTCGCCCTGCTCGTCCTGACCGTGCTGCTGCTCGTACAGGCCGAGGTGGCGACCCGTCCACCGCGCCTGATCGCCTCGACCACCTCCGCCGAGCTGGGCGTCGAATCGCCCGCCATCGCCAGCCTGATCACCAACGGGTTCGTCGTCACGCCGCCGGCGGCGGTGGCCACGCTGCTCGACCTGGTCGCCCGGGGCTGGCTGCGCGTCGAACAGGCCGAGCACGAGGTGGTGCTGCTGACGGATCGCCGCGGCCGGGCCGGAGACGTCCTGACCGCGTACGAGCAGCAGGTCCTCAACCACGTCCACCGGCTCACCACGGGCACGCTGACAGGGGTGTCCGGTGCCGGCGTCGAGATCGCCGGCCTGCGCCTCTCCCGACGCTGGTGGCGCCGCTTCACCAGGGCGGTGGTCGCCGACGCCCGCCGCCAGAAGCTGAGCAAGCGTCGCTGGGGCATCCTGGCCATCGGTCCGCCGCTCATCACCCTCGTGCTGTCCGGCTTCATGTGGTGGCGCGCCGTGCGCAACGGGGAACCGACGGCCGTCGTCGATTCGCTGCGCTCGCGTGGCATCGCCGTGGCCGTCGCCATCGCCATCCTGTTCGTCGCCCGCCGCGTGCTGAAGCGGCTGCGGTCCCGGGCCCAGCGCCCCTCCGAGCACGGACTCGAACGCGCCGCCCACTGGCTCGCCGTTCGGGCATGGATGGAGCCGCGCGGGTTCGAGGGCGCCTCGTCGATCGCCGCCAACAACGCCAGCCGGGCCCTGGCGTACGGTGCCGCACTCGGGCTGGCCGACCGGGCGACCGACGAGCTGCCCGTCGTGCCGGAGGACGACCGGTTGGCGTGGAGCAACGCCACCGGCGAATGGCACGTCGTGCGCGTGCGCTACCCCTTCCGCCCCGGCTACTGTCGCCACCCCGTGCTGATGCTCTTGGTGTGCCTCGTCGTCGGGGCCGGACTGCTGCTGCTGCAGCGGTTCCTCCTGGAGGTCGCCCGGGGCGAGGCCCTGCGCGGCGTGTTCGAGGACTTCCCCGACCAGGCCGACATCATCGAGACGGTGGCCCTCGTGCTCGCCGCCGTGGCCATCGCCCCGCTGCTGTGGATGGCGTGGCTCGTCGTGGCCGGGGCCTTCGACATCTTCTCGACCATCGAACGCCAGGGTCTCGTCGTTCGCGCCCGGCGGCCGCAACGGGTGGTGCCCTTCCCCCGGTTGCTGCGACCGCTCGCCCGACGGGACCGGTTCGCCCTGTTCATCGC
>JBPCJL010000136.1:0-19136 GCA_051005355.1 Ilumatobacteraceae bacterium | reverse complement strand
GACGGCTGACGGCGTACTCCTCGGCGTACCCGAACCCGCCGTGGATCTGCATCGCCTCCCGCGTCACCCACTCGGCCGCCTTGCACACGTAGGCCTTGACCATGCTCGCTTCCATGGCGCCCTGGCCCTTGGCCATCAGCGTGGCGACGTGGTACGAGAACTGGCGCCCGGCCTGGATCAGTGCCGCCATGCGCCCGAGCTTGGCCCTCGTCAGTTGATAGTCGACGATGTTCGACCCGAACACGGCGCGGTTGCGGGCATAGTCGAGCGCCGCCTCGTAGGCCGCCTGCATGACGCCGACGGCGCGGGCGGCGGTTTGCAGCCGGCCGTTCTCGAACCCTTCCATCTGGTAGTAGAAGCCGCGGCCGAGGCCCTCGTCCTCACCGATCAGGTGGTCGGCCGGGACCCACCAGTCCTCGAGGGCGAGCTCGTAGCTGTGCATGCCCCGATACCCGATGGTGTCGATCGGCCGGCCCTCCAGCCGGCCCACCTTCCCCGCCGCGCCGTGCTCCTGGGTCAGCTCGAAGCCGTGGCCGTCGGCGCGGGGCTTGGGCACGATGAAGAGGCTGAGGCCCCGATGGGTCTTGGACCGGTCGGCGTCCGTGCGCGCCAGCAGCATCAGCACGTCGGCGCGGGCGCCGAAGGTGCACCAGGTCTTGACCCCGTTGATGACGTAGCCCGGCCGTCCGTCGAGGCCCTCGGCCGCCGTGGCTGTCACCTTCAACCCGGCCACGTCGCTGCCGTAGTCGGGCTCGGTGACGGCCACGGCCGCCATCACCTCGGCCGACGCCAGCTTGGGCAGCCATTCCTGCTTCTGCGCCTCCGTGCCGCCCTTGACCAGCGCCCGGGTAAGGATCTCGGGGCGTGTGATCAGCGACCCGCCGATGCCGAGGCTGGCCCGGCTCAACTCCTCGGTGGCGACCACCATGGCCAGGTACTCACTGTCACCGCCCTCGCTGTAGCCCCCGTACTCGGCCGGCACCGACAGGCCGAAGGCGCCGATCTCGGCCAGGCCGCTGACGATGTCTTCCGGCACGTCGGCGTTCGCGCGGTGCACGTGCTCGGCCTGCGGCGCCACCACCTTGCCGGCGAACGAGCGGAACGTGTCCTGCACCAGCTCCATGTCGGCGTCGAGGTGCCGGGGCCCAGGCTCCTCGGCCAGTGCGGCGACGAAGTCGGGATGCCGATAGCGCTCGAGGAAGGGATGGGCGTCGCGCAGCGGGGCCGTCTCCACTCCCCACAGCTGCTCGCGCCCGGCCAGCCGCGTGATCACGTCGTGGACCATGTCGGCGGTGAACGCGCACGCGAGACGGGCTTCGACGTCGCCCTTGGCGCCGTAGTCCAGCAGTGACCTCGCCGTGGCCGCCGCCGACGCGGCGTGGGCCAGGTCGTAAGCGACCACCTGCTGGGCGTCCGGTCCGCCCTGGTCGGCCAGGCGCCGCACCGCCGTGCCGATCACCCCGTCGACCAGTCCGACGACGTCAGCGGCGGCGGACAGGTCAGGTGCGGCGGGCGCCACCGTGTCGGTCATGGTCTCGGACGCTAGCGAGACGGCTCTCCTGGCGCTTTTCGTTCACTGGTGACTACTGAAAACGCTTGGGAACCGGTTCTGGTCAGTGGAGAGCGGCGTTGAGGCCGCCCCAGGTGCCCTGGCGCTGACGGGCTTCGACGGCGCCCGTCTGGCTGTGGCGGATGAACATCATCCCGCTGATGCCCGACAGCTCCCGTCCCTTGACCACCTGACCGTCGGGCAGCTTGACGAGCGTGCCGGCGGTGACGTAGAGGCCGGCCTCGACGACGCAGTCGTCGCCGAGGCTGATGCCGATGCCGCCGTTGGCGCCGACGAGGCAGCGCTCGCCGATCGTCACCTGCTCCTTCCCGCCGCCCGACAGCGTGCCCATGATCGAGGCCCCGCCGCCGATGTCGGAGCCGTCGCCGACGACCACACCCTGGCTGATCCGGCCCTCGACCATCGCCGTGCCGAGCGTGCCGGCGTTGAAGTTGCAGTACCCCTCGTGCATCACCACCGTCCCCTCGGCCAGGTGGGCACCCAGCCGCACCCGGCTGGCGTCGGCGATGCGCACGCCGCCCGGGATGACGTAGTCGGTCATCGGCGGGAACTTGTCGAGGCTGCGCACGATCAGGACCCGACCCTCCGTGCGCACGGCGAGTCGAACGTCGTCGAGCTCGGCCGGCGCGACGGGACCTAGATCGGTCCAGGCCACCGTCTGCAACTGCCCAAAGATGCCGTCGAGGTTCAGGGTGCGCGGCGCGGCCAGGCGGTGCGACAACAGGTGCAGGCGCAGGTAGGCGTCGGCGGCGGAGGTCGGCGGTTCGTCGACGTCGATCGTCAATCGGATGGGGCGGACGGTGACCCGCCGGACCGGATCCAGCCGCTCGCCGCCGGCCAGCGCGACGTCAACCTCCTCCGGCGCTTGCTCGCCGTACTCGCCCCACCCGAGCCACCGGAACCAGGCGTCGAGGGTGCTGCCGTCGGCCGCCTCGGTCGCGAACCCGGCACCCCACGCCACGCGCGTCACGGGCGCACCGCCTCGGGCCGCATGGCCGGGAACAGGATCACGTCGCGGATCGTGTCGACGCCGGCGAGCAACATGATCAAGCGGTCCACGCCCACGCCGAGCCCACCGGTCGGCGGCATTCCGTACTCGAGGGCGCGCAGGTAGTCCTCGTCGACCGTCCCGGCCTCGAGGTCGCCAGCGGCACGCGCCCGTTCTTCGGCAGCGAACCGCTGGCGTTGCTCGACGGGATCGTTCAGCTCGCTGTAGCCGTTGGCGAGCTCGCGGGCGTCGATGAACAGCTCGAAGCGATCGGTCAGGAGTGGGTCATCGGGGTCGAGGCGGGCCAGCGGGGAGATCTCCACGGGGTGCCCGGTGACGAAGATCGGCGCCACGATGTCCGGCTCGACCACGGCGCCGAACAGTGCTTCGACCAGCTGCCCGGAGCCCCACTGCGGTTCCGGTTGGGCGCCGTGCTCGGCGGCCAGCGCTCGCAGCCGCTCGACCGGCTGGGAGGGGTGGACGTCGGTACCGACGGCCTCGCTGACGAGGTCGACCATGCGCTGGCGGGGCCACTTGTCGGCGAGGTCGACCTCCTGCCCGCGCACCTCGACCACGGTGCGGCCGAGCGCGTCGAGCGCCGCGGTGCGGATCAGCTCCTCGGTCAGCTCCATGACGTCGTGGACGTCGGCGAAGGCCGCGTAGGACTCGAGCATCGTGAACTCGGTGTTGTGGCGCGGCGACAAGCCCTCGTTGCGGAAGACGTGCCCGATCTCGAAGACCCGGTCGAGACCGCCGACGATGAGCCGCTTGAGGTGCAGCTCGAGCGCGATGCGCAAGTACATCGGCACGTCGAGGGTGTTGTGGTGGGTGGCGAAGGGGCGAGCGTGGGCGCCGCCGGCCTCGATGTGGAGCACCGGCGTCTCCACCTCGATGAAGTGGCGTGACTGCATCGTGTTGCGGAAGCTGGCGATCACGGCGTGGCGGACCTCGAACACGCGACGTGCATCGGCGTTGACGACGAGGTCGGCGTAGCGCTGGCGGAAGCGGGTGTCGGTGTCGGCCAGCCCATGCCACTTGTCAGGGAGCGGCCGCAGCGCCTTGGCCAACAGCTCGAGGCGGTCGACCTTGACCGACAGTTCACCGGCGCGCGTCGCCATGACGAGGCCGTGGGCGCCGACCCAGTCGCCGAGGTCGAGCGCTTTGACGTCGGCGAACCCGTCGTCGCCGATCACCGATCGGGACACGAACAGCTGCAGGTCGGCGCCGCGGTCGGAGATGGTGAGGAACACGAGCTTGCCCGCGTCCCGTTTCAGCAGCACCCGGCCGGCCACGGCGACCTCGTCGGCCGTCTCGGTGCCCGGCTCCACGCTCGGCCAGGCGGCCCGCACCTCGGCCACGGTGTGGGTCCGGTCGAAGCGGTACGGGTACGGCTCCCGACCGGCGGCGCGCAGCTCGTCGACCCGCCGCTGGCGCCGCTCCCGCTCCGCCGCCAGTCCGGTCATTGTGCAGAAGGTATCGATTGCAGGACGCCGCTGGCGTAGGCCTTGCTGACGGTCCCTTGGGCGCACAGTCGGTCAGCCAGCCGCTCAGCCAGCGCCGGCGGGAACGTTGGACCGAACGGCGCCGCGCCGGTGTAGTGCTCGAGCGTCGCCGTCGCCTCGGCGCGCAGCGGCCCGACGTCGATGTCGTCGCCGATCAGGCCGCCGACGCCCTTGGCCCGGCACATGCAAAAGGCCAGCCGCGCCTCGCTCACGGTGCCGACGCAGTCGGTCGGCTTGTAGCTCTCGAGACCGAGCATCTTGCGCAGCAGTGTTCGGTTCTCCGGCGCGTCGAACAGGTTCTCGGCGAAGCACTGCGCCACCGTCTCGGGCGGTAGCCAGGCGACGTAGTGCATCCACACGTAGATGCACTTGGCGCACCGGCAGCACCACGGCTTGACCTTGGCGCACGAGTGCGTGCTCGACACGTCGTCGAGGGCGTCCTGCAGCAGGGAGAACACGTCAAGGTCGTAGATCGGACGCAGCAGGTGGAACATCGACAGGTCGGCCACCAGGTGCTGGCGCACGTAGTCGTGCAGCAGCTGCTCGGCGGCGCTGCTCATGCCCCACAAGTAGTTGATCCGCTCGCCCGTGACGGGCCAGATCAGGTTGTGCTCGTCCGTGCTGCGGGTGACGCCGAGGGCGACCTGGGCCAGACCGTGCTGCAGGGCGACGGGCAACGCCGTCCAGTACGAACTGACCGTCTCGGCGGCGACGATGCGCCGGATGCCGAGCTGCGGGTAGACCGCGGTCAGCGGCGCGTCCATGGCGTCGTCGACGACCCAGCCGAGATGCTGGTGGCGCGGTGACCGCCGCGCCACCAGCCGGTCGATCAGCTCGTGCTGGCGGTCGGCCGGCCCGTACACCGAGTGGGAGTAGACGAACGTGTCGTACTCGACCCCTGCGCCCTCGAGCAGCTCGATGCTGGCCAGGCTGTCCTTGCCGCCGCCGCACAGGAGCAGCAACCGGCTGCCGTCGCCGTGCATGGTGATCGGCGCCGACGCCGTCGTGCGTCCGGGCAGGGGCGGTCGCGGCAGCCGGTAGTCGGGCCGGTCGTTGTCGAAGCGCCAGACGCCCCACACGTGGTGGAAGATCGTCTCCCACAGCGCCCAGAACGCGTCGGTGAAGAGATCGGCGTACGGGCCGGGGTCGATCGCGGTCGGAGCCAGGCTGGCCGCCTTGTTGGCCTCGAACGCCAGCAGGTGGAAGTCGACCAGCCGCAGGAATTCCTCGCCGTACCGGCCGGCGAGCTCGGAGAAGTCGACGTCGTCATACCAGTAGGTCGTGGCGAAGCGCAGGTCGTCGACGCCGTAGCGCAGCACCACATGATGCCGTCCCCTGATCACCGGCTCGAACCGCAGCGTCGACACGGTGCGGAGCCTGCCACGCCTAACCTGCACGTCCTGTGGCGACGCGCTTGCTGATCATCGGCGGTGGCCCGGCAGGGAACACGGCGGCCACCTACGCCGCCCGGTTCGGGGCCGAGGTCACGATGGTCGAGCGCGACGTCGTCGGCGGCGCCGCCCACCTCTGGGACTGCATCCCGTCGAAGACCATGATCGCCACCGGGGGAGCGATGTCCTTCCTGCGCCGCTCGACTGGGATGGGCCTCGAGCAGGCCGACCCCGAGGTCGACACGGAGCTGCTCTCGGCCCGCATCGAGGACATCAAGGATCACCTGCAGCTGAGCACCACGACGCTGCTGACCAGCCAGGGCGTCCGGCTCGTGCGCGGCGTGGCCCGGTTCATCGGCCCGTTCGAGGTCGAGGTCACCGGCGTCGACGGCACCGAGCGCATCGGGTTCGACAGCGCGCTGATCTCGACCGGCTCCCGCCCGCGCATCCCGGACTGGTGCACGCCCGACGGCGACCGCATCCTCACGACTCGCGACTGCTACCCGCCCAAGGTCTTCCCGACCTCGGTGACCGTCATCGGGTCCGGTGTCACCGGCGTGGAGTTCGTGCACATGTTCTCGTCGTTCGGGGCCCAGGTGACGCTGGTGGTCTCCCGCCAGCAAGTGCTGCCGGGCAAGGATCCAGAGGTGGCGGCCGTGCTGGAGGACGACTTCCTGAAGCGCGGCGTCAAGCTGCTGAAGGGGGCGCGGGCCGAGTCGATCGACCGAGTCGAGGATGGCGTTGTCGTGCGCTGCGACGACGGCCGCATCGTTCGCTCCACCCACGCCGTGCTCGCAATTGGGTCCGTTCCCAACAGCGACGGGCTCGACCTCGATGCGGCCGGCGTGCTGGCGGATCCCGGCGGCTACCTCCCGATCGACCACAACTGCGTGACCAACGTGGCCCACATCTACGCCGCCGGCGACGTCAGCGGCAAGCTGCCGCTGTCGTCCGTCGCTTCCATGCAGGGGCGCAAGGTCGCCGAGCGGCTGATGGGCTGGCACAGCCGCGACCACCGCCACCTCGACTACGACAAGGCGGCGTCGGCCATCTTCACCGAACCCGAGATCGCCGACGTCGGGTTGGCGGAGGCCGAGGCCTTCGCCTCCGGACGCAAGATCCGCGTGACCAAGGTTCCGTTCACCGCCAGTGCCAAGGCGCTGATCAACAACGACCCGCGCGGCTTCGTCAAGATCATCTCCGACCCGGCCACCGGCGTCGTGCTCGGGGGCTCGATCGTCGGGCGCCACGCCGCCGAGCTGATCTCCGTCATCGCACTCGCCGTGACGGCCAACCTGCGCGTCACGGACATCGTCGAGAGCCTGCTCGTCCATCCCGCGCTCAGCGAGGCCCTTGCCGAAGCCAGCGAGTAGCGGACGCCGCAGGAGATCGCCGACCTCGCCCAGCTGCTGCGTCAAGGGATGTCGGTCACCGAGACCTGCGTCACCCTCGGATCCCTCGCTCGGGTCGTTCAGTTCGCGCTTCACCGAGATCGTCGGCGAGAGCCCGTCGCAGTACCGCGCCCGCGACCGCGTCGACCTCGAGGTCGTCCCGCCGTGCGTCAGCAAGATCGGGAGCCGACCGCGGCGCAACAGGGTCGCGGTGTGAACACGGCCCGGCGGGGCGAGACCGAGCAGGATCGGAGAGCGCGCGTCGGGTCGGTGCTCCTACGGTCGTCGCATGGCAGTCACCGTCTCCGCCGAAGGCGACGCCCTGCTGGCGCTCGTGGCGCAGCGGTCGATGCAGGCCGCGATCTTCAGCTCCGACGATCTCGACGCCACGTTCGAGACGGTCAGGGCGTCGGGCGCCGAGGTGCTGCAAGAGCCGACGTCCCAACCCTGGGCGCGCGGGACTGTGCCATGGCCCTTACAGTTCGCGCATGACCTACGCAGGTGCGCGCGTGATTTTCGATGCGGACAGCCATGTGATCGAGCTGCCGGATTGGTTGCCGTCGTTTGCCGAGCCGGGGTTGCGGGAGCAGCTGCGCCCGCTGGCGTTGGGTGGGGCCGGGGCCTTGGCCGAGCAGGCCGTCGGCGAGGCGGCCGAGCGCAAACGGGCCGGCACGACTGTGCTCGAGATGGATCCGACGACCGTGCTCGGCACGAAGGGCTGGGCGGCGGTCGGCTCGTTCGACTCCGAGGAGCGTTCCCGTGTCCTTGACGTGCTCGGGTTCTCGGCCCAGCTGGTGTTCCCGACCTTCGCCGCCACCCAATTCGCCCAGGGCAACGATCTCGACCTGCTCTACGGCGGGACCGACGCCCTGAACCGCGCCATGGCGGCCTTCTGTGCCGCCGACTCCCGTCTGCTGGCTGTCGCCTCCATCCCGTGGGCCGACCCGACGCGCACCATCGCCGCGGCCCGACGCGCCGTGGATGAAGGCTGCCGCGCCGTGATGGTCCCCAGCGATCTGCCAAAGGGCGTCGTGGCCCCGACCCATCCCGACCACGACGCGCTGTGGCAGCTGCTTGAGGACCGCAACGTCCCCGTCGTGACCCACATCGGCGGCGGCGGTAACCCGGTCCGGCGCGGCTTTCACGACAACGGCCGGCCGGTGACGGACTTCCTCGGTGGCGGCGAGAACGTGCGCTCGAAGGACTTCCTGGCCGTCCACCAGCGCCCCGAGGTCTTCTGGGGTGCGCTCGTCCTCGACGGCATCTTCGACCGCTTCCCCGGCCTGATGGGCGCTTCGGTCGAGGAGGGGGCGATGTGGGTCGTCACGTGGATGCGCCGGCTCGATATCGCCATGCGGTTCAGCCGGTCCGAGCCGCCGCTGCGCGAGCTGAAGGACGAGCCGAGCGCCTACGTCCACCGCCACCTGCGGTTCACCCCGTTCCCGGGGGAGCCGGTGGGTTGGATGATCGATCAGGCCCGCGCCGACCTGTTCATGTTCTCCAGCGACTACCCGCATCCGGAGGGGACACGGGACCCGATCGCCCGGTTCGAGGCGACCCTCGACGACGCCATCGACGCCGAGACGGCGGACCGCTTCTACCGCCGGAACTTCGCCGACCTCTACCACGACGCCGTCTGACCCATCGGGTTTTCAAGCGTTTTCAGGGGTCAGGTTTGACCCCAAAGTCACCTGCAGAACCACCGGCGCCGAACCAGCCGGCCGGCATCGGCGGCCAGCGGCCACCGCTGGCCGAACCCGCACCCACGACGAGGTCGGCCAGCGTCCGGTCGGTGTGCCGGGAGCGCCAGGTCAACATGGCTTGGGCGAGCGGCAGCACGACGGCCGGATCGGCGGTCTCCGTCCGCCACGTCGGGTCGGCGTCCACGTCGAAGCAGCGCCAGCTGCCGTCGCCGAACTGCACGTAGGCGTAGCGCTCGTCGCGCCGGACGGCGAGGTGCTGACGCTCCAGCACCCGATCCCACGGCCACTCGTGGGGCGCGGTGGCGACAGCCATCGCCCGCCAGTCGTACTCCCAGTGCGCGGCGTCCCGCCAGCGCGGCGGGGCCTCGCCGCACAGGAACGGCGTGAGCGGGAAGCCGTCGCACTGCGCCGGCACGCCGACGCCGATGGCGTCGCAGATCGTCGGCATGACGTCGACGTTCTCCGTGAACGCGTCGACCACCGTGCCGTGGGCCTCGGGATGGCGTGGATCACGGATGATGCCGAGCACGAAGTAGCTCTGCTCCCAGTAGCCGAGCTTCTCCTTGAGGCCGTGGTCACCGAGCATCTCGCCGTGATCGGACACGACGACGACGATCGTGTCGTCGAACCGGCCGATGCGCTCGAGCACCTCCCACAGCCGGCCCAGCTGGTCGTCGACCTCGCTGACCATGCCGTAGTACTGGGCCCGCAAGTGGCGCAGCCCCGGTTCGTCCACCGGCGCGGCGGAGGCCGGCAACCCGAGGGCGAAGTCGTGCATCGGGTGCCGACGCGCCGCCGGTGCGATCGGCAGCTCGACGTCGGCGGGCGAGTACTCGTGGGCCCAGTGCCCGGCGGCAGCGTAGGGCGGGTGCGGCCGCCAGTAGCTGAGGTGGGCGAACCACGGCTCGTCCTGCCGCTCGATCCAGTCGACGGCCTGAACGGTGAGGAACGTCGACAAGCTGACGGTCGCCGGACGTTCGCTCTCGGTTGCTAGCAGCTCCTCGCCGCCGCCGGTCACGTCGTAGCCGCGGGCGACGAGCCAATCCACCCACGGTCGGGCGTCGTCGCTGAGGTCCACGACCACGTCGAAGCCGGGAAGGATGCCCTCCCACGTCGACAGCCGTGGGTCGTCGGGACCGCTGGTCGTCCGCGGGTCGACCGCCTGGTCGGTGTACCCGAACAGCGCCGGCCGGTAGCCGGCTCGCCGGGCGGCGAGGGCGACGTTGTCGAAGCGAGCGTCGAGCGGCGTGCCGTTGCCGACGACGCGGTGGTTCATCTGGTACATCCCGGTGTACAGCGAGGCGCGCCCCGGCGCACACGGCGCGGCCTGGCTGTAGTGCCGGGCGAGGCGCACGCCGTTCGCGGCCAGCCGATCGAGGTTCGGTGTCCGCACCAGGTGATGGCCGGCGGCCGACAGGCAGTCGCCGCGGAACTGGTCGAGCGTGATGAGCAGGACGTTCATCGCCATCGGGCGCATCCTCGCGTCACGCCGCTGGTGCTCGCGCCATCGGTCGCAGCACGGCGGCGCCATCGCCCGTCGTGACCTCGTTCGTGACCCGGAAGCCGTGGCGCGCGTAGAAGGCGATGTTGCGCCCGTTCGACGACAGCAGGCCGCACGGCCACCCCTCGTCGTCGCAGCGAGCAAGCATGGGCGCGATGGCCACTGCGCCGAGCCCGCGTCCGTAGCGCGTCGAGCGGACGCCGAGGTACTGCAGCGTCCAGTGCGCCACGTCGATCCCGTCCGCCCGAGCGGCGGCGATCGTCGCCATGGCGTCCTCGGCGCCCGCCTCGCCGGCATGGGCGGCGATGATCGATCGCCGGCGTTCGACATCGCTCGGGCCGAGCAGCGACAGGTCGGGCGGGATCCACGCCGCCGCCACGTCGAGCGGATCGGACCGGTACGTGTGCCCGCGCTCGAAGGCCCGCTCGGCGACGAGCAGCATCCACGGTCGGGCGAACGCCGGCCAGCGGGCGTCGTCGGGTTCGATCCAGCGCAGGAACGGATCACCGGCGAAGGCGTCGACCCACAGCTCGGCGATCGCCGGCAGATCGGCACGCAGTGCGTGACGGAGCCGCACGCCGCCCACGGGGGCCATCATCGCATGAGGTGGTCGCCATACGATCCGACCGTGGTGTCCAGGTCCGCCGTCGCTGTGCTGGCCACTCGGCCGCGGCTCGGGTGGTGGCCGCTCGTCGTGCGCGTGATCGCGGGCGTGGTGCTGGTGGTGGTGTCGCTGTCCAAGTTCACGCGCCACGACTCACTGGTCGACTCGTCGAGCGGTACGGGATCCCGTGGCCGGACCTCGCCGTGTACGTGGCCGGGACGGTCGAGCTGGTCGGCGGACTGCTGTTGGTGGTGGGCCTGCTGGGCCTGGCTGGCCGCCGCACTGGTTGCCGTGAACATGGTCGTCGCACTGGCGACAGGAGGTCGCGTCGAGGTCGATCTGTACCACGTCGGCCTCGGCGGTCTTCTCCTGGCGGCGGCGCTCTTCCTCGTCTGGGCCGGCGCCGGTCCGTGGTCGGTCGACGAACGGTTGGCCACTCGCTGACAACCCCCTTCGCCGACGGTACGGGTCTGCGAGACAATGCCGGACATGACGGCATGCACGGCGCGGCTGACGGTGACGTTCCACCGCGAGGTGCACGGCGGGCGTGCGCGCTCGTGGTGGGAGGCGGTCCGCCCGACCGGCGGGCGCGTCCGTGGTGGCTACATGCCGATCGGGCGCGGGATCATCCCGCACGATCTCGGTCACCTGGTGGCCGAGAGCCACCTCGGCATCGACGACGGGATCTGGGGCCTGCTGGCCCGTGGCGCGACGTTCAAGCGCGGGACGGACCGTCGACCGACGCGACGGGGCCGAGCGCTCGTCGCCGCCCACCGCGACGCGCTGCACGCTCACGGTCTCTTGGCCGACGCTGGAGCTGGCGGCGAATCCGGGTTGACGCGCTACTGGTCCGTCGGGCGCTCGATCTCGGGCTCGGTGCCCTGGCCGACGAGGCGGTTCCACAGCTCGTGGTCCGTGTCGCGCTTGGCCACGTAGCGGTTGTCGGCGCCCGCTTCCTGGCCGCCCATGGCTTTGAACGGTCCGCCATCGAGGTCGTCCAGGTCGACGTAGACGCTGCCTTGCTCGAGGCGGGCGCCGACGGTGAGCACCTGCAGCTGGGCTAGGTCGTCGGCGCCGAGGAGGCCGAGCTGCCGCAGATCCTTCTCGTCGGCCGCGCTGGAGCTCTCGTCGGCGTGCCCGCCCTGGCGCCCGGGCGAACCGGGCGTGTTGACGGGCGCGAGGTCGTCGGCGAACTCGTCCTCATCGTCGCCGGGACCCTTCGGGCGGGTCAGCTCCTCCCGGGCGACGTCGTGCGTGGTGGCGTGATGACCGGCGGGGCCGCCCTCATCGGAGTAGGGCTGGCGCCGATCGCCCGGGCTCTGGTCGTGCTGGCCTCGTCTCGGCATGGACGAGGTGTTCCCGCCGGACGAGCGTCCGAACCTCACGTACGCTCGACGCATGGCCGGTTCGCGACGCGTCGAGTCGCGCCACGGCGTCGAGCTGACCAACCTCGACCAGCCGCTGTTCGAGCACGCTGGCGTGTCGAAGCGGGCGCTCGTCGACTACCTCGACGCGATCAGCGGGCGGATCCTGCCCGAGCTGCGCGACCGTCCGCTGTCCGTGATCCGGGTGACCGGAGACCAGGCGCCGTTCATGCAGAAGAACGTCCCCAAGTACACGCCCGACTGGGTGGCGACGGTGCCGCTGTGGGCCGAGGCGTCGAAGCGGACGGTCAACTACGCGCTGTGCAACGACCGGCGGACGCTGCTCTGGTTCGCCAACCAGCGGGCGGTCGAGTACCACCCGACGCTCTCGCGGGCCGATCGGCTCGACCGGGCGACGCACCTCGTGCTCGATCTCGACCCGCCGGCCGACGCCGGGTTCGGTCAGGCGGTGGCCGCCGCCCACCTCGTGCGCCAGGCGCTGACGGACGCCGGGCTCGAAGGGGCGGTCAAGACCAGCGGGGCCAAGGGCGTGCACGTGATCGTGCCGATCACCGCCCACGCCACGATGGAGGATGCGAGCGCGGCGACGCGGGCGATCGCCCGGCGGGCCGCCGAGCTCGATCCGGGTGTCGCCACCACCGCCTTCGTCAAGGACGAGCGGGAGGGCAAGGTGTTCGTCGATGCCACCCGCACCGGCGGCGCCACCGTGATCTGCGCCTACAGCGCCCGGGCTCGACCGGGCGTACCGGTGTCGTTCCCCGTCGGCTGGGCCGACCTCGATGCCGTTGCGCCGGCCGACTTCACGATCGCCAACGTGGTCGATCTGCTCGGGGACCGAGACCCTTGGGCCGACGCGCTCCCGGCGGCGCAGCTCCTACCGGCCGGACTGGTCGCCGAGGGCCACGAGATCCCGATCGCCCGCGTCGCCGCCATGCACGAGGGCAAGCGTCGAAAGCGGGCACAGCGGGCAAGATGACCGCCAACCGTGACGAGGAGGACGACCGATGAGTGACCCGATGAAGCAGGCCTGGAGCGACGTGGGGGAGGGCTTCGCCACGCTGGGGCGGATGATGAAGGACCGCTACGAGGGTGACGACGAGGCGGCCGGCGCAGCCGCCGATGAGCGGGACGACGAGGGTGCCGGCGCGGCGCTGCGGGAGGCGGTCGATCGACTGGTCGCCGCCGGAAAGGACCTCGGCGACCGGGCCTCCGACGTCGTGCGCGACGACGATGTCAAGGAGCAGGCCAAGCGGGCGGCCAGCCAGTTGAACGACGCCATCGGCGCCACCGTCGACCTGATCGGCGCACAGGTCGGTGGCCTGTTCGGTCGGGCATCGGCAAAGGTCGAGCAACGCACGAACGATCCCGCACCACCGACGGACGCCACGGCGTCCGACGTGCCCCGCTCCGCCCCGCCATCGGACGACGCCCGCCAGTAGCGGGTACCTCCAAACGGTTCCTCGTCAGCGGATCGGTTGCCATGACCAATCCGCTGACGCTGAGGGGTGGGCTGCTGCGACGCGATTTTCGTCACCGAATCCGCAGACTGCTGCTGGGACGCGATCTTCGTCATGAATCCCGCAAAGTGCTGCTGGGATCGCAGAAAACTGCAACCGCAGCAGCACTCTGCGGATTTGGTCACGTCGGGGCCTGCTCACGCGACCGCGCCGATCAGCCGGGGACGTAGTTCGCGCGCGCCTCCTCGATCTCCTTCCACGCCGCCTCGCGGTTGCCGATCCCCTCGGTGCTCGAGTACTTGTTCGGCTCCAGCGCCTTGTACACCTCGAAGAAGTGCTGGATCTCCGCCATCAGCTGCGGCGTGAGGTGGCTGACGTCCTCCACCCCTTCCCACCGCGGCTCGCCCGGCGGCACGCAGATCAGCTTGGCGTCCTCACCCGCCTCGTCCTGCATGTAGAGGACGCCGACCGGCTTGGCCTCCACCCACACGCCCGGGTACACCGGGTCGTCGAGCAGCACGAGCGCATCGAGCGGGTCGCCGTCACCGCCGAGCGTGTCGGGCACGAACCCGTAATCGGCCGGATACGTGGTCGCCGTGAACAACCGCCGGTCGAGGAAGACCCGGTTGGTCACGTGGTCGATCTCGTACTTGTTGCGGCTGCCACGGGGGATCTCGATGACCACCCAGACGCAGCCAGGAAGGTTTGGTCGCACAGGAGTAGTTTCGCGCCATGGAGTTCCGTCGCATCACCGACCTGCCCCCGTACGTCGTCACGATCATCGACGGCCTGAAGATCGAGGCCCGCAAGGCCGGGCGGGATGTGGTCGACCTCGGCTTCGGCAACCCCGACATCGCCTCGCCCGATGTCGCCGTGGAGGCCGTCTGCAAGGCGGCCAAGGACCCGGCCAACCACCGCTACTCGCTGTCACGCGGGCTGCCCGGGCTGCGGGAGGCGATGGTCGGCTACTACCAGAGGACGTGGGGGGTCGAGCTCGATCCCGAGACCGAGATCACCAACACCATCGGCGCCAAGGAGGGCTTCAGTCACCTGATGTGGGTGCTGCTCGACCGGGGTGACTCCTGCATCGTGCCGACGCCGAGCTACCCGATCCACATCTTCGGGCCGCTGTTCGCCGGCGCCGATCTGCGCCAGGTGCCGATGCGGTCGCTGGCCAACCCGGACGAGACGGAGTTCGCCGAGGAGTACTTCGACCGCTTGCACACGGCGTACGACGTCGGTTGGCCCAAGCCGCGCGTCCTGGTGACGTCGTTCCCGCACAACCCCACCGGCGCCTGCGTCGACCTCGCCTTCATGCAGCGCGTCGTCGACTTCTGTCGCGAGCGTGAGATGGTCGTCGTGCACGACTTCGCCTACGCCGACGTCGGCTTCGACGGCTACCAGCCGCCGAGCATCCTGCAGGCCGAGGGGGCCAAGGACGTGGCCGTCGAGCTGTACTCGATGACCAAGAGCTTCTCGATGGCCGGCTGGCGCACCGCCTTCCTGCTCGGCCGGTCCGAGGTGGTGCAGGCGCTCGTGAAGCTGAAGAGCTACCTGGACTACGGCATGTTCCAGCCAGTGCAGATCGCCGCCATGACGACGATCAACGAGGTGCCCGACTTCCCGAAGGAGGTCTGCGCCACCTACGAGAGCCGCCGCAACGCGCTGATCGGTGGGCTCGACAGCATCGGTTGGCACATCCCGGCGCCGCCCGGGTCGATGTTCGTGTGGGCACCGATCCCGGAGCCGTACGCCGAGATGGGTTCGGTCGAGTTCTGCTCGATGGTCGTCAAGGAGTGCGACGTCGCGCTGTCGCCGGGCGTCGGCTTCGGCGCCGGCGGCGAGGGCTACATCCGGTTCGCCCTCATCGAGGACGACGAGCGGATCGCCCAGGGCGTCCGCAACCTCAAGCGGGGCCTGACGAAGCTCGGCTGAACGTCCCAGCCGCGCGCCGCTCGACCACGGTGACGGCGCCGGTGACGGCGTCGACCTCGATCAGGTCGCCGTCGCCGATCAGCTCCATCGCCCGTTTGCAGCCGACCACGGCCGGGATGCCGAGCTCGCGGGCCATCACGGCGGCGTGGCACAGCAACGCACCCTCCTGGACGACCACGGCCCCGGCCATGGCCAGGATGGCGTTGTACGTCGGCGCCGTCCATGGCGCCACCAGCACGTCGCCGGGCTCCATCTCGTCGAGCGCGCGCTCCGGGTCGATGGCGACCCGGGCCGTGCCGCGATGGCGGCCGGTGCCGATGCCGAGGCCGTGCAGGTCGGCCCGCTCGACCAACGGGTCCGGCTCCAGGTTGGACACGGCGGCGATGATGATCTCCATCGTGCGGCGGATGCCGGCGGGAAAGACCGATGTGTCGGGCGGGGCGACGGCCGGCCCGAGCAGGACGGGCGCAATGGCCGTCGCCTGCTCGGCTCGTCGCTGCGCCCGCCCCTCGAGCTCGACGGCAGTCGGCGACGTTGCGCCGCGCAGCACGGCGGCCGCCTCGTCGATGTCCAGCTCGAACACGTGGGCGGCCTCGAGGAGCCGATTCGTCTCCGCCAGCCGCCGGCCGGCCTCGAGGTAGGCGCGCCGGAGCAGACCCATCGGCCACTCCGCCGTCAGCGGGCCGTTGTCGTCCCGCACGCCGTAGGCCAGACGAGCGTCCCGCAACAGGTCGTCGAAGCGGTCGTGTTCGCCAGGCGGCACCTGCTGGCGCAGTGAGGCGGGATCGGGCGTCGCTGGCTCGACGTCCGACCGATCGCCGGACGACGACCTGATCAGCGCGCAGGTGGCGCTCGGGACCTCGATGAGCGTCAGGCCTTCGATGTCGTAGGACGTCATCACGCGCCAACCGAACAGGTCGAGGTAGGCGTCGAGGGCCTCGGCCGCGGCAGGAACACCCCGCACGTCGTCGAGCGTCGTGACCGTGGCGGGGTCGACGCCGCCGTCGCGCAGCGCGTCGGCGATGCGGTGGCCGTGCACCCGGACCTCCGTGGTCGCCGGGGAGGCACCGCGCAGCAGCGCCATCACGGCCACCGGGTCGAGCTGCCAACGATTGGTGTGCGCGATCAGGTCGCCGATCGGCCCCATGTCGGCGCCGTGCAGGTGGTGGTGGCGGTACCAACCGGCCGTCAGGTGGGCGCCGGCCACCTCGACGTGAGCGGCCAGTTCCTCGTTCGTCAACTCTGCGGGATCGATCGCCTGCAGTTGCCGGTTGCCGGCGATCCACTCGTCGCGCTCCTCGTGCAGCCAGACGTCGATCTCGGCCAGGTATGGGCGCTCGGCCAGCGTTCGCAATGCGTCGCGGTTGCGGCGGCGGAACGCCGGATGCAGCCGGGTGACCAGCCACAGCACCGGCTTGGGCGGTGGGGGAGCGTTGCGGCTGGCGCCGACCAGCGGGACCAGCCGGCGGTAGTTCTTGGCGTTGACGAACCGCACCTCCATCGTCTCGAGTGGTCCGCCCCACTGGGCGAAGATGTCGCGATACGACTCGGTCATGGTGGTCGAGGCGAGACGCTGGAAGAGCGGCGTGGCCGCGGGAGGCGAGTGGGAGTTGTCGAGCTCCCACGTGCCCGGACCCGGTGGCGTGAACTTCATGATCCCTCCCGTTCAATGATGAGGCGGATGACGTTGGTGATGAGATCGGCGGCGCCCGCTGGGTCGTGGCCCATCCGGTCGACCAGTTCAAGGAACATCGACGACGACGACAGGGCGAGGATGAGGTCGACCACTTCCGCCCGTCGTTCGCTGGCGATGTCGGTCGGCAGCGCGGCATCGACGATCGCCCGCTGACCGTCCAGTCGCTCGGCGCGCATCGCTCGTCCATCGGCGGTCTCGTGCTGCAGGCGGACGGCCGGTCGCTGGGCGTCCATCGCCGTCCACAGCCCCCGGCGGTACTCACCCATGTTTGACGTGTCGAGCGTGGCACCGTCGATGCCCTCACGGGCGAGGTCGTCGAACAGCGTGGTGGCGGCTCGCCGCAGGTCGCCCTTGGTCGGGAAGTAGCGGTACAGCGTGCGCACGGACACGCCGGCGCGCTCGGCCACCGCCGGCATGGAGACGTTCGCCGGCCCGCTGGCGTCGATGAGGTCGAAGTAGGCAGCCACGATGCGCGTGCGCACGTCGGCGCGGTGGTGGGCCCAGGCCCCGGAAGCGCTCGCCTGCGTCGTCGCCATGGCATGGAGCATGTCAACATGGCATGACTCGTGTCAAGTAGGATCTGCCGATGGCCCGATCGCTGATCGTGCGGGTGTGGCTGCCCGACCGGCCGGGCGCCCTCGGCCAGGTGGCCAGCCGCATCGGTGCCGTGCACGGCGACGTCACGGCGATCGACATCCTCGAGCGCGGCGCCGATCGGGTCATCGACGAGCTCGTCGTGACGCTGCCCGACACGACCTCGGTCGAGCTGCTGGCCAAGGAGATCGGCGCCGTCGACGGAGTCGCCGTCGAGCACATCCGGCCGGCCTCCGACGACCGGACCGATCCGGCGACGGCGTTCCTCGAACTGGCGGCCCGGGTGGCGTCGGCGCCGCCGTCGGATCGGGCGACGACACTCGGCGACGGCCTGATGGCCGCCGCCGACGCCGACTGGGTCGTGATCGCTCGCCGCGAGACGGTGCTGCAGTCGTTCGGCGCCTCGCCCGACCCGCACTGGCTGGAGGCGTTCCTCGACGGCAGCGGCCACCTCGGCCGAGCGCGGCTGGACAACGGCCCCGGCGATCTGATGTGGGCGGGCGTGCCCGATGCCGGCCTCTCCGTGGCCGTCGGTCGCACCGGCCGCCCCATCCACGAGCGCGAGCGCCGCCGCCTGGAGCTGCTGGCGACCACCGTCGCCGAACTGTTGCCGTCCTGACCGCGCTTTGGTCAGCAAATTGGCTGGATGGATCGCCAGTTCGCTGACCGATGGCGATCGACCTACTCGCCGGCCCAGTGGCGAGACCGTTCGACGGCGCGCAGCCACGTCGTATGGACGGCGTCGGCGGCGGTGCGGTCCTTGGCCGGCGTGAACGAACGCTCGAGCTGCCACTGGGCGCCGACGGCGTCGAGGTCCGGCCATACGCCCTCGGCCAGCCCGGCCAGGTAGGCCGCGCCGAGCGCGGTGGTCTCCTGGTCGGTCGGACGCAGCACGTCCACGCCGAGCTGGTCGGCCTGCGTCTGCAGCAGCAGGTCCATGACCGACGCGCCGCCGTCGACGCGCAGCTCACGCAGGTCGGTCCCGCTCGCCGTGACCATCGCCTGCACGACGTCGCGCGTCTGGAGGGCCATCGAGTCGACCACCGCCCGGGTCAGGTGGGCGGCGGTGCTGCCGCGGGTGATGCCGACGATGGTGCCCCTGGCGTACGGATCCCACCACGGCGAACCGAGGCCCGTGAACGCCGGCACGACGAACACGCCACCGCTGTCTGCGACGCTCGACGCCAGCGCCTCGGTCTGGCTGGCCTGCTCGATGATCCCGAGGCCGTCGCGCAGCCACTGGATCGTCGACCCGGTGGAGAAGATGGCGCCCTCCAGCGCGTAAGCGACGGTGCCGTCGGCCAGCGTCCAGGCGACCGTCGTCAGCAGCCCCTCGGTCGGGTCCGGGCACGCCGCACCGATGTTGAGCAGCACGAAGCTGCCGGTGCCGTACGTGTTCTTGGCCATGCCCGGGTGCAC
>JBPCJL010000135.1:0-2523 GCA_051005355.1 Ilumatobacteraceae bacterium | reverse complement strand
CGAGCTCGTTGGCGGGCTCGTCGATCGCCTGGTGGCCTCCGGCGGCGATCACGACCACGGCACCGACGACGAAGATCAGCGTGCCGGGGCCGAGGCGCCAGTCGAGGACGGACAGCACCACGACGATGCCGGCGACGAGGAGCCCACCCCCGGCCACTGTTGGGACGACGCGACCGAGCAGCTCGGACACCGACGTGACGTCGCCGTCGACGCGCTGGATCAGCTCGCCCGGCGTGTGGCGGCGGTGGAACTCGTGGTCGAGCCCGAGGACGTGGCGGGTGATGCGCATGCGCAGCTCGTTGGTGGTGTCCCATGCGATGACGGTGGCGCGGCGCACGACCGCGACGGCGAGGACCTGCGTGACCACGGCGATGAGGAGGAACAGCACGGCCAGTCGCACCAGCTCGCCGGCGGTGGCGCCGTCGCCGGCCCGGTCGACGACGCGGCGGATGACGAGCGGCCCGGCGAGGGCCAGCGCGGCCCCGACGGCGACGAGCGCGCCGAGGCCGACCCAACGTCGAGCGTCAGGTCGCAACAGGGCCAGCAGGGCGCGCCGGCGAGACGGTGCCGCGTCCGCCATGGGCCAAGTGTCACCCCGGCGCCCGCCCGCGGCGAAGCAAGTTCCAGGCGCGCCCCCGTTGCAACCGCGCCACAGCAGCAGAGTGCGGCTCCGGCGCGAACCTCGACACCGAACCTGCAGAGTGCGGCTGGGGTGACAGTTTCCTGTGACGCCAGCCGCACTCTGCAGGTTCGGTGTGGCGCGCGGCTGTCGATGCGGCCGCGCACGGCCGGCTGCGTACGCTGACGGGCCATGGATGCGACCGTGACCACTGACGCGAACGAGCCCGGCGTCGACGACGACCCTGAGCTGGTCGAGGAAGAGATGCTCGTCGAGGAGATCTCCATCGACGGGATGTGCGGCGTCTACTGACGCGATGCTCGACCGCCATCTCGTGCTCGACCCGCAGGTCGCCTTACGCCGAGAGCCGTTCGGCGCCCTCGCCTACCACTACGGCACCCGCCGGCTGATCTTCCTCAAGCACCCCGACCTGCTCCGCGTCATTGGGGCCTTGCCCGACCACGACACCGTCGCCGACGCGCTGCGGGCGTGCGACATCGCCGAGTCGAGGTGGCCGTCGTTCGTCGCCGGACTCGAATCGCTCGAACGATCGGGCCTCCTGACCGAGCGGGTCCCGGCGTGAGCGAGCGAGTCTTCGAGCGAGCGAACCATCATTACGGCGCTTCTTCGTCGCCGGCTTTGCGGCGACGTGGTCATTGGTGCTCGGCTGCCGAGCTCGCCTGTGACCCGGCGCATCTGTCGGCGGTGCACCAATGAGCACGGCTGCTACGACGCTCGTCGAGCAGCTGAAGGGCGGGCTCGACGCGCCGATCTGCCTGACGTGGGAGCTGACCTACGCCTGCAACCTCTCGTGCGTGCACTGCCTGTCCTCGTCGGGCCGGCGCGATCCACGCGAGCTGTCGACCGACGAGGCGACCGCCGTGCTCGACGAGCTGGCTCGCCTGCAGGTCTTCTACATCAACCTCGGCGGCGGCGAGCCGATGCTGCGCCGAGACTTCTTCCCGCTGGTCGATCACGCCGTGGCCAGCGGCATCGGCGTCAAGTTCTCGACCAACGGCACGTTCCTCGACGCTGCGGCGGCGCGCCGCCTGGCGGCGATGGACTACCTCGACGTGCAGATCAGCCTGGACGGTCTCGACGCGGCGACCAACGACGCCGTCCGCGGCGCCGGCTCCCACGCCGCGGCGCGGCGGGCGATGGACCACCTGGCCGCGGCCGGGTTCGGTCCGTTCAAGATCTCCATCGTCGTCACCCGCCACAACGTCGACCAGCTCGACGACCTCAAGGCGCTGGCCGACGGCTACGGAGCCCAGCTGCGCGTCACGCGTCTGCGCCCGTCGGGCCGGGGCGCCGACAGCTGGGCGACACTGCACCCGACCAACGACCAGCAGCTGCAGATCTACCGGTGGCTGCTGGCCCACGGCGACGACGTCCTCACCGGTGATTCCTTCTTCCACCTCAACGCCCTCGGCGAGCCGCTGCCGGGGCTCAACATGTGCGGGGCCGGGCGGGTCGTCTGCCTGATCGATCCGATCGGCGACGTGTACGCGTGCCCCTTCGTGATCCACGACGAGTTCCGGGCCGGGTCCGTCCGCGACGCCGGCGGGTTCGCGGCGATCTGGCGGGACAGCGCGCTGTTCCGGGAGCTCCGTCAGCCGCAGTCGGCCGGCGCCTGCGCCAGCTGCGGCAGCTACGACGCCTGCCAGGGCGGCTGCATGGCGGCCAAGTTCTTCACCGGCCTGCCGCTCGACGGCCCCGACCCCGAGTGCGTCAAGGGACATGGCGAAGCGGTGTTGGCGGGGGTGGGCTCGGCGGCCGTGCCGCGGCCGGCGATGGACCACTCCCGGCCCGGCGCCGGTCCGCAGCCGGTCCTGTTCACCCGCCGCTGACCCGCGTGCGTCTGCTCGAGCCGCTCGACCTCGGGCCCCGCACCGCCCGCAACC
>JBPCJL010000134.1:0-8038 GCA_051005355.1 Ilumatobacteraceae bacterium | reverse complement strand
GGATCGTCAGTGCACGGACGCGTACGTCGGCCACCGAGCCGAGCTCTCGTCCACGCACGGTCAGTACGGTGCCAGCGCCCCCCTATCGAAGTCAGCCGCAGTTGCGAACAACCCGCTAGCGACTGTGCCTGCGGCGACGAGAGACCTGTTCGATGGGTAGATCGCTCGGCGACGCAAGCAACGGAGGATGTGATGGTGCACAAGGTCGGCGACGTCGCCGGGGCGGTCGGCAAGGGTCTTGCCGCCGGACTTATCGGAACGGCGGCGATGACCGTGTCGAGCAGCATCGAGGCCAAGCTGCGCGATCGCGAGCCGAGTTCGGCGCCGGCCGACGCCGCCGGCAAGGTCCTCGGGATCCAGCCACGTGATGAGGCCGGCAAGGCCCGTTTCTCCAACGTCGTGCACTGGGCGTACGGCACCTCGTGGGGCGCGCTGCGCGGCCTGCTCGGCGCCGCCGGTCTCGGCGGCCTTTCCGGCTCGGTGGTCCACTGGGGCGCCGTGTGGGGATCGGATCTCGTGACGTTGCCGAAGCTCGACGTGGCGCCGCCCGTCAAGGAGTGGGGCGGCAAGGAGTTGGCGATCGACGGGTTCCACCACGCCGTCTACGCAACGGCGACCGGCCTGGCGTTCCTGTTCCTCGACCGTCACTCGTCCGCCTGAGCCGGCTGGACGCGAGCTGTCCGTCGATGGCCGCTCGGTCTGCGATTGGGGTGTCTCGCCTCCCCTCGCTACCGGTCGGACAACTTCGGCACGGCGACGACGATGAACTCGTTGTCGTCGGCCCGGTTCGGGTTGCGGCCCTCGTTCGGGAAGTTGTTGTCGCAACCGACCAGCACCCGATCCCTCGGCAGCACCCGGAACGGGTTGCCGAGGCCGATGTCGCCTGGATGGATCTCGGGCAGCGAGATCAGGTCCGGGTCCGGGACGGCGCCGAGGTCCAGCACCTGGCGCTTGACGAGGCTGCCGGCAGGACCGACGTCGCGCAGGCTGACCACGTAGACCCGGCGCTGCACGCCCGGGTTGACGCCGTCGCGCTCCATCACCACCAGCCGGTTCGGATCGAGCGGGGCGATGTCCGAGACGAACGGGGTCGCCGGGTCGACCCGGTACACCCACTGGCGACCCGTGAACGAACCGGCGCGCGCGTCGTACTCGAACATCAGGCGGCGGGTCGGATCAGCGGTGGCGTCGGCCACCGTGGCGCCTTCCAGCGTCGGGTAGAGGTAGCGGCCCGAGATGCCCATGCCCTCGATGCCGCGGCTGTTGGGCTGCGTGGGTGCGGCTCCACCGAGGAACGGGTTGCTGGGTGACTTCAGATCGCCCGGCAACGGGATCGGCGCCTCGAGCAGGCGGCCGGTGGCGTCGAAGTGGAGGATCCAGGGACCGAACTCGTCGCCCACCCACAGGTCGCCGCTACGCCCGACCTGCAACGACTCGGGACCGATGTCGGCGCCGGTGAGCAGGCGGTCGGTGGTGTTCTCGTTGATGATCGGGAAGCCGATGCGGCGATCCGGATCGCGGAACGAGAGGTAGTCGCCGACCTGCACTCCACCCGACCCGCCCGCGGCGGTCTCGAAGTCGATGCGCAGCGTGTAGGCGCGGATCAAGAAGTCGGCCGAGTTGGACTTGGCGCCGAACCCGTTGTCCGGCATCGCCAACCACTCACCGGGCTGCTGGGCCTCGACGATGGCCGAGAAGCCGGCGACGGGCTGGCTCGGCAACGGGAACGTGATGCCGTTCGTCGGGCCGGTGTAGAAGTTGCCGGCCGGCGGACCGGGGGCGTAGGTCTCGACGGGCAGCACGGCCCGACCGACGAGCTGCGGCTCGCGATCGACGCGGCGCGCACCGGCGCTGGCGACGACGCCGGGCACCATGGAGACGAGGGCGGCCAGGCCGATGGTCCTGGCCAGCCGCGATGGGTTTGGACATGGGCAGGTTCCTTTCCCTCGTCCACGCGGACGGTCCGCGGGACGAGCAAAACGTTTCGCAGCACCTGTCCCAGGCGCAACGAGCGGGGGTCCCGTCGAGGCCCGAGCCGTGTCCCGGCCGCGAACGGGACTCGGGTACCATCCGGCCGGGACCTCGGGCGACGTACCGTTGATCGTGCTCGGAGGCAAGCGGATGGAGCAGCTCGGCGCGCCGCGCTGGAACACGATCGCGGTGGCGGCGTGGCTCGGTCTCGTCGCCGCCGGCGTCACGTTCGTGTTGCCCTTGCGCGCCGACAACCCGGGCCCGGAGCCGCAAGGCCAGAACTGGTGGCTCGTCTGCTGGCTCGTCATGGCGGCGGTCTACGGCGGCACCGGCGTCGCGCTGCTCGGGTGGCGACCACGCAGGCGGCTGGCCGTCGGCTTCCTGATCATCGGTGCGTGCGCCTTGCTCAACGCGGTCGCCGTGCAGTACCGCGGGTACGTGTCGGCCAACGGCGGCCGACCACCGTGGCCGCGCCTTGCCGACGCCGACGACTGGTCCCGCCCGGTGCTGGCCGGTGTGCTCGCAGTCTTCGTGCCGTGGGAGCTCCTTGCGCCGACGGGGCGTCGGGGTACCGCAGCCAACGCCCTGCGGCTCGTCGGGCTGGTGGCGGTGGCGGTCCTCGCCGCCACCGCCGTCCTCGGCCGACCGGAGGCGCTGGAGAGGGTGGCGGCGTGGACGATCGTCGCCGTCGCCACCGCCGGCACCGTTGCGCTGGCCGTCCGCTGGTGGCGCAACGACCGTCGAAGCGACGACCTCCTACCGGCGTGGTTGCTCGTCGGCGTGATCGCCGCCTGGCTGGCCGTCGTGCCGGACCTGTCCGACCTGGCCGACTGGCGGCTGGCGGGCCGAGACGTCGTCGCCCCGATGCTGTTCATGGCCACCGTTCCGCTGCTCGTCGCCGGCACGATCATCGAGCTGCTCCGGCGCGCGCCGAGTGGACGCACGGTGCATCGGGTCGTCGAGTGGACGATGCTCGCCGGCGGCATCGTGGTCGTTTACACGGCGCTCGTCGCCGGGCTCGGCCAGCTCGTCGGGGGCAGCGGGCCGACCTGGTTCCTCGTCGCGTCGACAGGGATCATCGCCCTCGCCCTGGAACCGGTCCACGCCACCGATCGGTCGCAGGCCATCTTGCTGGCCAGGCGAGGCGGCTTGGGGGCGAGGAACGGGGAGGTCGGTAGCGTCGAGCGCGGTGGTGACGGCGACGGTCCTGGCGCTGTCGTCGGCCACGCTGCACGCGGCGTGGAACGTCTTGCTCAAGACGGCGACTGATGAGGCGCGCGACCTCGCGCTGTGGGGGCTCTTCCTCGCCGCCGCCGTCGTGGCCCTGCCGGTCCTGGTCATCGTCGGGCTGCCGTCGGCGGCCGCAGTGCCGTGGCTGGCTCTGTCGATGCTGGTCCACGTCGGTTACGCGTCCGCGCTAGTCGGCGCATATCGAGCTGGCGACCTGTCGCTGACGTACCCACTGGCGCGCGGCGCGGGTGCGCTGTTCGCCGCGCTCGGTGGTGTGCTGCTGCTTGGTGACCGGCTCCCCGCCCTCGCCTGGCTGGCCATCGTGGTGGTCGTGGCGGGGCTGCTCGGTCTCGTCGGACGCCGGTCGTCGCCGCGTGCGGTGACGCTCGCTCTGGTGACGGCCGTCGCCATCGGGGCCTACACGGTGATCGACGCACGCGGTGCTCGGGCCACCGACGGTGCGTCCTACGGACTCTCGGTCATGCCGGTCATCGCCCTCGGCGTGTCGGTGCTGTACGTGGCCCGAGGACGGACGGGCGCGCTCGTCGCCGCCGCCCCCGGCGCCTGGGCGCGCTGGCTGATCGGGGGTGCGTGCAGCACGGCTGCGTACACGATGGTGCTGATCGCCGTGGAGTCGGCTCCGGTCGGCTACGTGACCATGCTGCGCGAGTCGTCGGTCGTGCTCGGTGCGCTGGCCGGTTGGCTGCTGCTGCGCGAGCGGCTCGGCCGTCGCCGCCTGGCGGCGTCGAGCATCATCCTGGCCGGCCTCGTGCTCCTCATCGCCGGCACGATCTAGCTGTGGCAGGGCATTGCTCCTCGTCCGCGAATTGGTCGCAGATCAGCCAGTTCGCGGACGCAAACGTCGTCAGACGGCGGCGGCGGCGAACGTGGCCATCGACTCGTATCGGCGCGCCGGCGCCGTGGCGGCGTCCTTGGGTGGTGCGGTGGCGCCGGAGCCGGAGCGGTCGTGGCGGCGGTGGATCCACGCCGACGCCAAACCGATCTCGGCCGCCGGCTCGTGGTCGTGGTACAGCGACTCGGCGACGTGCAGCAGCTCGTGTTGCGAGACGCCCAGCGTGGCGACACCTTGGATCAGGGCGGCGAAGTTGACCGGGCTCGGCTTGTAGGCACCGATGTCCTCGGCCGTCAGGATCAGGTCGAACTCGACACCGAGGCGCTCGTTGCTGACGGCGAACGAGGCGCGATCGACGTTGGACAGGATGATCAGCATGAACCGTTCTTGCAGCCGGGCGAGCGCGTCGGTCGTGTCGGCGAAGGCCGGCCAGCGCCCGACGGACGCGCCGAAGTCGGCGCACTCGTCCGGCGAGGCGGCGATGCCGAAGCGGGCACCGATCCGCTCCAGCACCAGGCCGAGCACGTCCGGGTAGCGCATCGTCGGGTGCTCGGACTCGACGGCCGTCTCGGTGGCGCCGAAGGCGGCGAGGAGCTCGTCCGGCCTGGCCTCGAGTCCGTGGCCTGCCGCCCACGGCTGCAGCTCGGTCAGGATGCCCGTCTCCCAGTCGATCAACGTGCCGTAACAATCGAAGCTCAGCGCGCGAAACCCGGGGAAGTCGTCGTGATCGTCCACAACCGTCGATGCTCGCGCGCGGCGAACGTAGAGTCGGCTCGTGACCGCCGAGGACCGGACCTGGGGGTTCCGCACCCGTGCCGTCCACGCCGGCGCACGACCCGATCCGACCACCGGTGCGCGCGCCGTGCCCATCTACCAGACGACCAGCTTCGTGTTCGAGGACGCCGACGATGCCGCCGACCTGTTCGCGCTGCAGAAGTTCGGCAACATCTACGCCCGGCTCGGCAACCCGACGGTCGCCGCCTTCGAGGAGCGGATGGCCAGTCTGGAGGGCGGCATCGGCGCGGTCGCCACGGCCAGCGGTCAGTCGGCCGAGCTGCTCGTGCTCGCCGCGCTGTGCGCCGCCGGCGATCACGTCGTGTCGTCGGCCCAGCTCTACGGTGGGACGCGCACGCTGCTCGAGTCGTCGCTGGCCCGCTTCGGCATCACCACCACGTTCGTCGCGTCAGGAGATCCGGCCGACTACGCCGCCGCGATGACGGCACGGACGCGGTTGGTCCACACCGAGACCGTCGCCAACCCGTCCGGCGCGGTGGCTGACCTCGAGGGTCTGGCTCAGGTCGCCCACGGCGCCGGGTTGCCGTTGGTCGTCGACAGCACAACGGCCACGCCGTACCTGTGCCGGCCGTTCGAGTGGGGCGCCGACATCGTGGTCCATTCGGCGACGAAGTTCCTCGGTGGCCACGGCACGACGCTCGGCGGCGTGGTGGTCGAGTCGGGACGGTTCGACTGGGGCAACGGGCGGTTCCCGGTGATGACCGAACCCGTCGCCTCCTACGGCGGGCTGAGCTGGTGGGGCAACTTCGGCGAGTACGCCTTCTGCACCCGGCTGCGCGCCGAGCAACTGCGCGACCTCGGTCCGGCGCTGTCGCCGACGAACGCCTTCCTGCTCCTCCAAGGCGTGGAGACGTTGCCGCAGCGCATGGACGCGCACCTTGCCAACACGCAGTGCGTCGCGGAGTTCCTGGCGCAACACGCCGGCGTGCCGTGGGTGCGCTGGGCCGGTCTGCCGGACCACCCCGACCACGACCGGGCGGCGCGATACCTGCCGCTCGGCCCGGGCGCCGTCCTGTCGTTCGGCGTGCGGGGCGGGCGCGACGCCGCCCGCCGCCTCGTCGAGTCAGTGGAGCTGTGCAGCCACCTGGCCAACATCGGTGACGCCCGCACCCTGATCATCCATCCGGCGAGCACCACCCACCGGCAGCTCTCGGACGATGCGCTCGAAGCGGCCGGGGTGCCCGCCGACCTCGTCCGGCTCTCCGTCGGCATCGAGGATGCCGACGACATCGTGTGGGACCTCGATCGCGCCCTGGCTGTGGCGGCCAAGCATGACTGAGGTCGCGGTGGAGGCACCCCCGTCGGGGTGGTCGCCGCCGGGCATCCGCCAGGAGCTGGAGATCCTGCGCGTCACGCGCACCGTGGCCATCGTCGGCATGTCCGCCGATCCCAGCCGGGCGAGCTACTTCGTCGCCACCTACCTGCTCTCGTCGAGCTGTGCGTTCGAACACGTCTGGTTCGTCAACCCGAAGGGCGGATGCATCCTCGACCGGCCGGTGTACCCGTCCCTCGCCGATCTGCCGGCCGCACCCGACCTCGTCGACGTGTTCCGCAGGACGGACGACCTGCCGGCCGTCGCCGCGGAGGTCATCGCCCTCGACGGGACGGCAACGTTCTGGGCCCAGCTCGGCTTGCGGTCCGAGGAAGCAGCGGCGATGGTCCATGCCACCGGCCGCAACGTCGTCATGGACCGCTGCCTGAAGATCGAGCACGCCCGGTTCGCCGGCGGCCTGCACCTCGCCGGCTTCGACACGGGCATCGTGTCGTCCCGCCGCCGGTCCACCCTGTAGCAGCGGCAGACTGCCGCCATGACGAAGACGTCGGTCACCGGGGTGCACCACCTCGCCGTCAGCACGGCAGACATCAAGGGCCAGCTCGAGTTCTTCACCGACGTGCTTGGTTGCGAGCTGGTCGCGCTGTACTGGATGCACGGCGTGGAAGGCGCGTGGCACGGGTTCGTACGGCTGCACGACACGTCCTACGTGGCGTTCGTGCAGATGGCGGGCATCGCCGAGGTGCCGGCAGAGGTCGGGGTCACCCACGCCGGTCATGGCGGGGGCGTCAGCGCCGGCGGGACCATGCAGCACGTCGCCTTTGACGTGGCCGGGGAGGCCGAGCTCCTGGCGGTGCGCGACCGCATCCGCTCCCGTGGCATCAACGTGATGGGTCCGATCCACCACGGTCTGTGCTCGTCGATCTATTTCGCCGGGCCGGAAGGCCTGACGCTTGAGGTGGCCACCTCGTCCGAGCCGATCGACGGTGACCGCTGGATCGACCCCGAGGTGGTGCGCCTGGCCGGCATCTCGCCCGACGACCTGGAGCGGTTCCGCCGCCCAGCCGGGTTCGAGCCGGCCGGCGAGCCGGTGCCACAACCGCCGGTCGATCACGAGCGCCCGCAGATGGCCTACCCGGCGGCGGTGCTTGAACGGCTGATGGGCATGGCCGACGAGGATTTCACGGCCCGCATGAGCATGACCGAGCCGCCCGTGCCGTGATCGTCGGCTTTGGTCAGCGGATTGGCGACACGTTCCGCCTGACAAGGGGAGATCGTTCGACGCAGTTCCCGAGTGTTCGTGACGCAGTGGGCATGACAGCCCAGGCCGGCCGTGCCCGGCCCAGGCCGAGGAGCGGAGTCTTCGGAGCGAGCGAGGCCATCAAGCTCGGAAGCGTTCGGCGTGGCGGGAGTCGAAGTACTCCTCCAGCCGGGTGATCCGCCCGTCGGCGACGGTCACGACCATGCAGGCCGGCAGCTCGACCTCCTCGCCACTCCGGTTGGTGCCGCGCAGGACGTGCTGCTGCACGAAGCCGTCGGCCGTGGCGATGCGGCGCACTTCCTCGTAGCGCACGTCACCAATCGTCCGCGAGAGCCACGCCAGCGTCCGCAGGTTGGCCGCCTTGTCCTGCGCGACGCCGTCGTGGTTGTGCCAGATCACGGTCTCGTCGGCGTAGATCCCGCCCACCGCGTCGAGGTCGCCCGCTTCGATGGCCGCGAAGAACCGGTCAGCCATGGCGAGGTGGTCGTCGCTCACCGTCGGCACGCTACGACAGGACCAGCTCGCGCAGCCCCAGGCCCATGATGAACAGGCAGCCGAGCCCGTAGAGCACGTGCTCCTTGCCGCGCATGAAGGAGCTCGACCGGTAGCTGTACAGGATCCCGACGGCGACCACGGCCGAGAACCCGTAGAGGGC
>JBPCJL010000133.1:0-11750 GCA_051005355.1 Ilumatobacteraceae bacterium | reverse complement strand
ACTTCGCTTGCTTCTCGCCGACCTTCCTTAGGCCGTCATATCCGTCGACGAAGACGGGCTCATCCGCGGCGTGAACGCCAATGTGGCCGAGCTGACCGGCCGGCCGGTGGGTGAGCTGGTCGGGCGCCGCCTCGACGGGCTCCTCGACACCCCTCGTCGCGAAGAGCTGTGGGCGTGGCTGGCCGACGGTCGGCGCGGCCACCCGGTCGGGCCGATCTCCGTGCGCCTCCTCCACTTCGATCGCTCGACATCGACGCTCGTCGAAGCCACTGTCGAGCGGACGCGCCACACGGGCGGAGCCGTCCTCGTCCGGCTGCGCGACATCACCGAGCGCGAGGCGCGAGGCCAGGCGCTGGAGCAGGCTCGCCGCCGCTTCCAGCAGGCGTTCCACTCGGCGCCGACGGGCATGGCGCTGGTCCGGCTCGACGACTCGACGATCATCGACGCCAACCGCTCGTTGGCCGAGATGCTGCACCGGCCGCTTGCTCAGCTGGTGGGGCGATCGCTGGGTGATCTCACCCACCCCGACGATCTCGCCGCTGCGTCGTCGCGCCGGGCCGACCTCGCCCGCGGCACCGTCGACACCTACTCCGTCGAGCAGCGCTACCTGCGCAGCGACGGCGACTTCGTCTGGGCCCGCACCCGCGTCGCCCTGACCGAGGACAACGGCGTGGCGCTGGCCATCACCCACGTCGAGGACGTCACCGAGCAGCGCCGGACGGCCGAGCGGTTGCAGTACGCAGCGAGCCACGACGACCTGACCGGCCTTCCCAACCGCACCGAGCTGCTCGCTCGCGTCGATGCGATCCTGACGCAGGCGCCGACCGGAGACGTCGCGCTGCTGTTCATCGACCTCGACAACTTCAAGACCGTCAACGACAGCCTTGGACACGACATCGGCGACACGCTCCTGACCGCGATGACGAGCCGGTTGCGCGCCGTCGTCGGCGACAGCGTGCTGCTGGCCCGCTTCGGGGGTGACGAGTTCATCGTGGTTCTGACCGGTCAGCACGGCGTGACGAACTCACCCGTCGATGTGGCCCATGCGCTGCGCACCGCGCTGCGCCAGGCCGTGGTGGTGGAGAGGACCGAGCTCTTCATCACGTCGAGCATCGGCGTCGCCGTCAACGATCGCGAGGGCGTCGCGGCGGCCGAGCTGCTGCGCGACGCCGACGCGGCGATGTACCGAGCCAAGGCGCGCGGTCGCGACTGCGTCGAGATGTTCGCGCCGGGCACGCACGAGACGACCGTGCTCGCCCTGCGCACCGTGTCGGAGCTCCGGCGCGGCCTCGAACGCGGGGAAATCGTGCCGTACTACCAGCCGATTGTCGAGTTGACGACGGGCGTCGTCACCGGCTTCGAGGCGCTGGCCCGGTGGCTGCACCCCGAGCGCGGCCTGCTCGCCCCTGACCAGTTCCTGGTGATGGCCGAGGAGACGGGGCTGGTCGACGAGATCGGGGCGACCATCCTCGAGGATGCGCTCTCGCAGTTCGCCCGGTGGCGGGAGCGCGACCTACCGTTCGCCGGCGCCACCCTGGCGGTCAACGTCGGCACCCGCCAGGTCGTCGACCCGGCGTTCGCCACGCTGGTGGCCGAGCTGCTGGCGCAGACCGGGATCGCAGCCGACTCGCTGTGGCTGGAGATCACCGAGACAGCATTGCTCGCCGATGTCAAGGCGTCGACCGTCGCGCTGCGCAACCTGCGCAGCCTCGGGTTGCACCTCGCCGTCGACGACTTCGGCACCGGGTACTCGTCGCTGACGTACCTCAAGCGCTTCCCGGTCGAGGCGATCAAGATCGACCGCACCTTCGTCGCCGGGCTCGGCCTCGACGCGGAGGACACCACGATCGTCGAAGCCGTGGTCAACCTCGGTCACTCGTTCAACATCGCCGTGATCGCCGAGGGGCTGGAGACGCCGTTGCAGCTGTCCCGGCTGCGCGAGCTCGGTTGCGACCGCGGCCAGGGGTACCTGTTCGGGCGGCCCCGCCCGGCGTCGATCGTGGAGGCCGAACGCACCACGGCGTGAAGGCAGGGATGTATCCCCCTCATGCGGGGATGTATCCCCCTCATGCGGATCGCAACCGGATCTCATGGCGGACGGTCGAACCTGCGGGCAAGTGCGGTTCGTCATCCCGGCGGACCCGGCGGAACGCGGCCCAGCCGCATCGGAGGAACGATGTCACGAACAAGTCGACGCGTGCTGTTCGTCGCCCTGCCGCTCACGTTGGCGCTGGCGGCGTGCGGCGGCGGATCGAGCAGCGAGTCCGATGACACGAGTGCGACGACGGCGGCCTCGCCGACGACCGTCACGGAGACGACGGTCACCGAGACGACGGAGGCCCCGGCCACCACCGAAGCAACGGACGAGACGACCGAGGAGACGACGGAGGAGACGACCGAGGACACGGCGGGCGGCGCCGGCGACATCTCGAGCTACTCCGACGTCCAGCCGGCCGTCGTCCAGATCGTGGCCCAGGGCACGCTGCGCGATCCGGAGATCGGGCTGGCCGATGCGTCCGGTGTCGGCAGCGGGTTCCTGATCAGCCCAGACGGGCTGGTGGTCACGAACAACCACGTCGTCACCGGTGCGGCGACGCTCGAGGTGTACATCGGCGGCGAGCTCGATGACAGCTACAACGCCCGGGTGGTGGGGGTGTCCGAGTGCAACGACCTGGCCCTGATCCAGCTCGACGCCGGCGACGACCTGCCGTACCTCGAGTGGTACGACGGTGACATCTCGGCCGGGTTGGACGTGTACGCCGCCGGCTATCCCCTCGGCGATCCGGAGTTCACGTTGACGAGAGGCATCGTGGCCAAGGCGGAGGCGGACGGCGACATCACCGGCACCTCGTCGATCGACCACACGGTCGAGCACGACGCGGCGATCCAGCCCGGCAACTCCGGCGGTCCGCTGATCGGCGAGGACGGCAGCGTGGTGGCGGTCAACTACGCCTACAGCCCCGGCGCGGCGGCCAACCAGTACTACGGCATCGCCTCCGACCTGGCCCAGCCCGTGATCGAGCGTCTCCAGGACGGCGACTTCGAGTCGCTGGGCATCAACGGGTGGGCCGTCGTCGACGAGGAGTCCGGGCTGTCCGGCATCTGGGTCGCCGGTGTCGCCGCCGGTTCGCCGGCCGCCGGGGCCGAGATCCTGCCCGGCGACATCGTCACGTCGATGAACGGGCTCCCCGTCGGCTCCGACGGCACGTTCCGGGACTACTGCGACATCATCCGCACCGCAGGTGAGGGCAGCCCGATCGCCGTCGAGGTGCTGCGCTTCGATACGTCCGAGGTGCTGCGCGGCGAGATCAACGGTGACGCACCGATCGAGTTCGCCCTGTCGTTCGCCGAGGAGGTCGGCGACGAGGTCGGTGAGGAGACGGCGGCGGCCCCGGAGACGGAGTACGAGTCGGTCACGGACGACCTCGGCCGGATCACCGTTGACGTGCCGACGGCCTGGACGGATCGCGACACGACACCGTTCGTGTTGGAGGACGGGAGCGAGGCGCCGTACATCGCCGCCTCGCCGAACCTGGACGGGTTCCGCAACGGCTGGACGGATCCCGGCATCGTCTACTTGCAGATCCCGGCCGGTGCGAGCATCGACGACGTGCTCAACCTCTACGGGTTCGCCGAGAGCTGCACGGACGGTGGGAGGTTCGACTACGACGACGGGCTGTTCACCGGCAAGTACCAGCTGTGGCTGGACTGCGCCGGGACGACGACCGACATCGTCAACTTGGTCGCACTGCCGCCGGAGGGCGACCTGGCGCTGATCCAGGCCCAGATCCTCACCGACGCCGACATCGCCGCCCTCGACCAGGCGTTCGTCACCTTCAATCTCGCCGGCTGAACGTCGCCTGACGCAGGTCTGCAACGGGCCCCGCAGCCGTGTGCTGCGGGGCCCGTTCGCGTGCTCAGGATCCTTGCTTGCGGGTCTTGACGACGAGCGTGGTCGGCACGGGGTGGTGGGCGTCGACGCCGAGCTCGTGGAACGCCTCGATGCGGAAGTTCGTCCGGGCCAGGGCGGTGAGCAGCTCGCCGACCGTGCGCTGGTCGTCGCCGTAGCGGCGCACCACGCCGCCGTCGCCGATGACGACGGCGGCGAACGGGTGGTCGAGGGCGATGACGAACGGCGCTCCCGGCTTGAGGACGCGGTGGACCTGGCGCAGGGTGCGGCCTAGGTCGACGTCGTCGGTCAGCGTGTGCGATGACACCACGACGTCGATGGTGCCACTCGGCGCGAACCCGAGGTCCGCCAGATCGCCATGGTGGCACTCGACCGACACGCCGGCGCGGGCTGCGTCGGCGCGCAGGTCGGCGATTCGGTCCACATCTGGGTCGAGGGCGATCGCCTTGGCGCCCTGCTCGGCGAGGCCGACGGAATTGCCGGAGATGCCGAGCTCGATCACGCGCTTGCCGCCCGACACGTCACCGATCAGGTGGAGTTGGTCGTCGCCAGCCACGTCGTCGCCATACGAAACAGTCACACCACCAGTGTGGCCCCTCACGTTCTCGATCGGGTTCTGCGCCGGGGTTAGCCTCTCGCGGCGATGAGCCTGACCGCGGACGTGCTGCGTGGACGGTCCGGGCGCGGGCAGATCGATCACCGCTTGGCCCGCCAGCACCTCATCAACGAGTACCGGCGGGGGCGGCTCAGCCAAGAGCAGGTCTGCGACGCCCATCCCGAACTGATCCGCGCCGCCCGCAACGTCGGCACGGAGTCGAACAACACCTGCCCGATCTGCGAGGCGGCGTCGCTGCGCCTCGTCACGTACGTCTTCGGACCGCGCCTGCCCGCCCACGGGCGGTGCGTCACCACTGCCCGTGAGGTCGCCGCGCTGAACCGGCGTCGCGAGGAGTTGTCGGCCTACGTCGTCGAGGCGTGCGTCGATTGCCGCTGGCACCACCTGCTGCGCGTGTTGCCCGTCGGCGGCCGGTGAGGTGCTGACCGGCCGCAGGGCGGACCGGCACCGGAGACCCGCACGGCTCGGCGCACTTCTGTGCGCCGCCTTGGCCGCCCTCGCCGCCTGCGGTGGCGCAGACAGTGCTGGGCCCGGCGGCACGGAGGCGACGCCGCCCCCCACCGACCCCGTCCCGGCGTCGGGCGTTCCAGCGACCGCCGCGCCGGCGACCGGCTCGGAACCGACTGGCTCGGAACCGACCGGGTCGTCACGACCCCCGGTCGGAGGCCCCGGTCAGCCGCAGGGCTTCGAGCTGGTGGCGGCGGAGGTGACCACCCCCGGCGGAGACGTCTGCACGCTGTGCCTGTGGCTGGCCGACACGCCGGACCGGCGGGGACGCGGCTTGATGGGGGTCACCGACCTGGGTCCGGCCGACGGCATGGTGTTCCGGCTCGAGATCCCATCGACGTCGAGCTTCTACATGCTCGACACGCCGCTGCCGCTGTCCATCGCCTTCTTCGCTGCCGACGGCTCCTTCGTCTCGGCGATCGACATGGCCCCCTGTCTTGACGTGCCGGCGGGCGACTGCCCCCGCTACGCCGCCGCCGGCCCGTTCACCGAAGCCATCGAGGTGCCGGCGGGCGAGCTGGACGACCTCGGCATCGAGCCCGGCGCCCGCCTCGTCGTGCTCGACGAACCCTGCCCGCCGTCCTGAGTCCCATCGGTTCTGACGAAGGATCGGTGTCGTTTTCGACACCGATCGCGCCACGGAATCGTGAGCTCGCGCCGGAACCGAAGTTGACTGTGACACCCCGTCGTCAGACTCCGAGTTCGTGAGCTCACCGGTACACTCCCGCAGTCACATTCGCCCTGCCCCATCACGGGGCCCCGGCCGCGGCGCGGTCGGGTCCGGAGGGAGGTTTCACGCAGCATGCGTGCATACGAGCTCATGGTCATCATCGACGGAGACGTCGAGGATCCGAAGGCCCAGTCGTGGGTCAAGACCGTCACCGACGGCATCACCGCAGCAGGTGGTTCGGTGCACGGCAAGCCCGACTGGTGGGGGAAGCGGCCGTTCGCCTACCCGATCAACCGCAAAGACACCGGCTACTACCTGGTCGTCGAGACCATCGCCCCCGCGGGCGCGCTCGACGAGCTGGAGCGGAGCCTGCGGCTCGCGGACGACATCGTCCGCCACAAGCTCATCCGCCTCCCCGACGCCGAGGCCGAGCGGCGCGGCATGGCGGGCGCGGCCTGACGCCGCAACTCCGGAAGGACCAAGCACATGGCAGACAACACCATCACCCTCGTCGGCAACCTGACTCGTGACCCCGAGCTCCGCTACACCAGCGGCGGGCGCGGGGTGGCCAGCTTCGGGCTGGCCGTCAACCGTCGTTGGCAGGCCAACGGCGAATGGCAGGAGCAGGTCTCGTTCTTCAACGTCGTGGCGTGGGGGACGCTCGGCGAGAACGCCGCCGCCTGCCTGAACAAGGGCACGCGCATCGTCGTCAACGGCCGCCTCGAACAGCGCTCGTGGGAGACCCAGGACGGCGAGAAGCGCTCGGTCGTCGAGGTCGTCGCCGACGAGCTCGGCCCCAGCCTCCGCTGGGCCCAGGCCCAGGTCGAGCGCACGTCGCGCACCAATGCCGACGGCGGCGGTCAGGGCGGCCAGGGCGGCCAAGGCGGCCAGGGCGGGCAAAGCGGGCAGGGCGGCCAAGGCGGCGGGCGCGCCCCCGACCCCGTCTACGGCGACGAAGAACCGTTCTGAGGACGAGAGGGAGACGGATCCATGTCCAGCAAGAAGAATCGCGCCAGGGCGTCGAAGGACACCACGACGCGCAAGTACAAGAAGAAGACCAGCGCGCTGATCACCGAGCGGGTGACCTACGTCGACTACAAGAACGTCGACCTGCTCTCCCGCTTCATGAGCGACCGGGCCAAGATCCGCAACCGGCGGGTCAGCGGCAACGACGTCCAGCAGCAGCGCGAGGTGGCCCACGCCATCAAGGTCGCTCGAGAGATGGCGCTCTTGCCGTACGCCAGGCGCGTCTCCACCCAGCGCACCCGGCCGCCGCGCGAGGGTCGCGAGGGTCGCCGCGATCGTGACGCCGAGCTGCGCACCGAGCTGGCGGAGGCTCCCGCCGAGGAGCAGGCCGTCGAGCAGCAGGTCGCCGAGCAGGTCGACGCCTGATGAAGCTGATCATGCGGTCCGACGTCGACGGCCTCGGCAAGCGCGGCGACATCGTCGACGTGTCCGCCGGCTATGGCCGTAACTTCCTGCTCCCGCGTGGGTTGGCCTTCGTCGCCACGGCGGGCGCCGTCGACCAAGCGGCGCGCATGCGCAGGTCCCGCGACCTGCGCGACGCCAACGATCGGGAGGCGGCGCAGACCGTGGCCACCCGGCTGGTGCCGAAGATCATCACCATCCCGGCCAAGAGCGGTCAGGAGGGTCGGCTCTTCGGTTCGGTCACCCTGGCCGACGTCGTCGAGGCGGTGCGTGATCAGACCGGCCTCGACCTCGATCGTCGCCAGCTCGACAGCGAGCCGATCAAGTCCATCGGTCAGCACACGGTCACGGCGAAGCTGCACAGCGACGTGTCGTTCCCGATCACCGTCGACGTCGTCCCTGCCTAGGAGATCGGACGAGCTGTGGTGCTCCACAGTTCGTCCTCAGAACTGCAGGCGTCGTCCACACAGAATGTCGGCGCGCCCACTGGCAAGTCACAGCTAGTTGGCACTGGTTACCCCCAGCCATGCCTTGACAAGGTCGTCACCTGATGGATCGGCGGGACCAGCGGGGCGGACGCAGCACTGACGAGCGGCGTCCGGTGCGCACCGGAGGCCGGCTGCCGCCGCACCACCTCCAGGCCGAGGAGTCGGTGCTCGGCGCGTTGCTGTTGTCTCGCGACGCCATCGGCGCCGTCAGCGAGCAGGGGTTGCGTCCGGACGACTTCTACAAGCCCGGGCACCAACACGTCTTCGACGCCATTCGCGCCCTGTACTCGACCGGCGCACCGGCCGACACGATCACCGTGGCCGACGAGCTGCGCAAGGGCGGCCTGCTGGAGCAGATCGGCGGCCTCGAGGCGCTGCACGCGCTGCAGAACGCCACCCCGGCGATCTCCAACGCCGCCCACTACGCCCGCATCGTGCAGGACACGGCCATGCTGCGCCGGCTGATCCACGTGGCCGGTGACATCGCCGAGCTGGCCTACGGCGAGCCCGACGACGTGACCAAGGCCGTCGACGAAGCGGAGTCGAAGGTGTTCAAGGTCGCCGAGGAGCGCATCGCCGACTCGACCATGGTGCTCAGCGAGTCGATCAAGGGCGTGATGGATCGCCTGGAGGAGACGTTCGCTCGCGGCGACATCATCACGGGCACGGCGACGGGCTACCACGACATCGACGAGTTGCTGTCGGGCCTCCAGCCGTCGACGCTGACGATCGTGGGCGCCCGCCCGGCGATGGGCAAGACGGGCTTCGGGCTGGGGATCGCCACGCACGTGGCGCAGAGCACGGGTCGGCCGGTCCTGTTCTTCTCGTTGGAGATGGGCCACCACGAGCTGACGCAGCGGATCCTGTCGAGCGAGGCCAGGGTCGACTCGACGCTGATCCGCAACGGACGTCTCAGCGAGTCCGACTGGGCCAAGATCGGCCGGGCCATCGGCCGCCTCGAGGTGCCGTTGTTCCTGGACGACAACCCGCGCGTCACCGTGATGGAGATCCGGGCCAAGGCGCGCCGGATGAAGGCCCGCCACGGCGCCCTGGCCCTGATCGTGATCGACTACCTCCAACTGATGCAGGGTGGCGGCAACCCGGAGAACCGCCAGTTGGAGGTCAGCGACATCAGCCGCAACCTGAAGATCCTGGCTCGTGAGCTGGAGGTGCCGATCGTCGCCCTCAGTCAGCTGAGCCGCAACCTCGAAAGTCGCGGCGACAAGCGCCCGATGCTCGCCGACCTGCGCGAGAGCGGCTGCCTGACCGCCAGCACCCGGCTCGTTCGCGCCGACACCGGGGCCGAAGTGGAGCTCGGCGCCCTGGTCGGCTCCACCGACGTCCCGGTCTGGTCGCTGGACGAGCACTACCGGCTCGTCCCGGCGCGGCTGGTGCGAGCGTTCCCGAGTGGCGTGAAGGACACGTTCCGGCTCCGCCTGGCCTCCGGTCGCCAGATCGACGCCAGCGCCAACCATCCGTTCCTGACCGTCGGTGGGTGGCGCCCGCTCGAAGCGCTGGCCCCCGGCGACTACCTGGCGGCCGCACGGCGCAACGGCGCGGCGCCGGTCGTCGATCAGATCCCTGCGGCTGTGTGGGAGCACGTGCGCACGAAGGCGTTGCCGGCGGCGGGTCTGTCGATGTTCGACCTGGCCGAGGCCCTCGACCTGCGGTACTGCCGGGCGACGCTCGAGCGGTTCCGGCTCACCCGTGAGCGGGTGGCGCGCATCGCCGCAGTGACCGGCGACGACTGGCTGGGCGACCTCGCCACCGCCGACGTCGTGTGGGACCGGGTCATGGCGATCACGCCGCTCGGCGGGCAGCCCGTGTTCGACGCCACGATCGAGACCACGCACAACTTCGTGGCCGACGGCATCGTCGCCCACAACTCGCTGGAGCAGGACGCCGACGTCGTGATGTTCCTGTACCGCGACGAGGTCTACAACCAGGAGTCGCCGGACAAGGGCTCGGCCGAGGTGATCGTGGCCAAGCACCGTTCCGGCCCCATCGGGGTCAAACGGCTCGTGTTCCTCGGCCAGTACACCCGCTTCGACAACGCGGCCCGCGGCGTGTGACGTGCCCTTGCGCTACCAGGCGATCTCGGCGAAGCCGTAGGTGACGCAGAGCCCGGCGCTGCTGAGCAGGACGAGGGCGCCGACCACGACGGCGATGACCGCCCGCCGTCCTCGACCCGGCCGGTAGATCGCCGGCGCCGGCATGTACCAGGCCGGCAGCAGATCGAGGCGTGGCTCGCCCGAATCGAACGGCTCGGCGAACTCGTCGAGCGTCGGATCAGGGTCGGCGGCCAGCGCCAGCGCAGCCAGCTCGTCGTCGGAGATCCATTCCACCTCGGTCGACGCGGCCACGACGACGACGGTAGTGCCGCCGAACGTCGCCAGTGCGGCGCTCGTCAGCCCTGGTCGTGCGGCTCGAACAGCGGGCTCTGGTCGTTGTAGATCCGCAATGACATCACCTCGCCGTCGTCGTTGCGGTCGATCCACGCCACGGCGCGGATGGTGACGTCGCGTCCATCAAGGGTTGTGTAGTAGTTCCGCGCTTCGTGCACGAGGTTGCGGTCGGTGCCGTAGATGTTCAACTCGTCGTGGCGCAGCGTTCCGAAGCTCTGCCAGAACTCGGCCAAGCCGTCACTTACGGCGTCGCGCCCGCGCATCGTCATATCGCCGTTGTTGAAGGTGACCTCGACGTCGTCGGCCATGAAGCCGGTGTACGCGTCGACGTCCTTGGCATCGAGCGTTGTCAGGATCGACTGCAGCCAGGCCGTTCCCTCGTCGCTCAGCTGGTTGATGCGAACGTTGTCCAGTGTTGCCACCATGGCCTCCGTGGTCGTGTCGGATGACCGAGGATGGTGTCGCCGTGACCGCCGCGCTTGAACGGATCGGCCATCCTGCCGACGCCACCTGGCCGGGCGCGGTGCTCGAGTCGGGCGGCGACTTCCGCTGCGTCGAGTGGGCGCCGCCGCGGCCACTGGCCGGCCTGATCGACTGCCTGTGGCGATCTAGCGTCGGCGGTGGTGCCGATCAGCACCTGCGACTGGTGCCCGACGGTTGCGTCGAGCTCAGCCGATCGAATGACGGGCAGGCCGTGGTGTTCGGGCCATCGTCACGGTGGTCTGACCTCGTGCTGCCCGCCGGCACGGGCTTCGACGGGGTGAGGGTTCGACCTGGTGCGGCGCCGGCCCCGCTCGGCGTCGACGCCAACGAGCTGGCCGGATCGGTGGTCCCGTTGAGTGAGCTGCCGCGGGGACGACAGCTCGGCCGCGTCGGTGGCGCGGCCTGGTTCGGCGCGGTGCTGGCCAGCGCCGAGGAGCGGGTGCACTCGTTCGCCCGCGACCCGGTGGCGTTCGAGGCGCCACGCCGCATGGCCAGCGCACCATCGATGTCGGTCAGCGCCCTCGCCGCCGAGCTCGCGCTCAGCCCGCGCCAGTTCCGGCGCCGCTTCGAACGGGCCGTGGGGATCTCGCCGTCGACGTACCGGCGCATGACCCGGGTGCGTGCCGCGCTGGCGGCGGCGGCGGCGCAACCCCGGCGCCCGCTCACGGTGATCGCCCACGACCACCACTTCGCCGACCAGGCCCACCTCAGTCGAGAGGTCACCCGCTTCACCGGCCGCAGCCCGAGTCTGCTGCTCGACCGCTGAGACGTCTCGTCCCTGCGGTCAGACGAAGCGCAGCTCGACGCCGCCGATGGTCGTACTCTCGCCGGCCCGCGTGCGATCGGAGGCGACCAGGTCGATGGCGTCGATGCCCTCGCCGCGTGGGCCGGCGGCAACGAAGCGCACGGCGTGATCGACGCCGAGCTCGTTCCAGCGGGCGCGCATGGCCTCCGGATCGTGGGCCGCGACATCGATCCCGGCGACCGCCGTCACCACGTCGGTCTCGGCGTGGGCGCGCCACGGACCGGCCCACAGCCAGTCCCCTGGAGCCGTCGGTTGATCGACCGACACGATCGCCCCGCCGACATCGCTGGGGTGCACGTGGCGGCCGCGGATCTCCGGGAAGTCACCGGCCCACACGATGCGCCCGCCGGCTTCCGTCATGAGCTCGACGCGAAGGTCGAGGTCGTCTACCTCGCAGATCGCCATGTAGCCGCCCTCCCCACCGCGCTTGTCGAGCAG